>JANNCT010000027.1:0-21750 GCA_031386895.1 Polaromonas sp. | reverse complement strand
ACGTAATGCGACCTTTGATCGGTGTTTTGCCCAGCACTGCTTTGATTGCAGGCAAGAACTTATTTTTTGCAGCGTCAATATCAGCTTGCGCAATATTGGTCGCTTCGCCAATGGCTTGCAGCCATGCTTCGGTGCCGTCGTAGCCGACTGGCGCTGAGCCAACCACCTTGCGGCCTGCTGCATCAAACTCGCGCACGCTGGCAGTGTAAAACGGGTGAATGGCGGCTACTGCAGCGCAGTCGAGTGCAGCATATAGTTCGCGCCATTCGCGGGTTGGAACCGACGGGCCAGCTGCCAGGCCCATGGGCTCCAGCATCATGCCGATGATGACCGGATCAGCGGGAAACATTTCACCCAGCAAAGTGATGGTGGGCTTGTCTGATTTACCGTTGCGCGGCGCTTGCACGGGGCCTGCCAATGCTTCAGTGCGCGCGTACTTCAACATGGCGCCAGCCAAAACGTCTTTTGCCTCGGCATGGGTTGGCACGCCAAAGCCAGGGACGTCAATGCCGATGATCCGCACGCCGTTGATTTCTTTTGGCAAAATTTGCAGCGGCACACCGCTTGCAGTCGGTACGCACAAATTGATGATGACGATGGCGTCGTACAAAGCCGGGTCGGCTTGCTGAAACACCGCTTCGCGAATGTCTTCAAACAGCTTGCCTGTGACCAGCGACTCGGAGTTAAAGGGCACGTAACCTACGCTGCGCCTGGCACCATAAAAATGCGAGGTAAACGTCAAGCCGTACACACAGCAGGCTGAGCCCGACAAAATGGTGGCGGTGCGGCGCATGCGCAAGCCCACGCGCAGCGAGCCAAAAGCGGGACACATGCTTTGCGGCTGGTCGTGCGGACCGGCTTTTGGATTCTTAGGGTAGTCTTTTGCGTACTGGTCCAGAATTTCAGATTTGCCTGCCGATTTGGCCGCAGCCAACATGGCATCACCGCCGCTGTGGCAACCCATGCCGTCGCCTTCAAGCGCGGTGGTGATCGGCGCTGTTGGCATGGGAATAATCGGGATGACTGTGCTCATGATTTACTCAAAAATTACTTTGGATTTCAGACTTCGTCGTAGACAACTTCAAGCGTTTCTTTGACGGTTTCTTTTTTGCCACACATATCGAATTGCGTAGCAGGCTCCAGCACCACGTTGCGGCCGACGACGTCCGCTGAAAACAGCCCCAACAATTCGTCTTGCGTCATGGGTTTTGGGCGAATCGGCTGCGACGTGCCCACGTTTTCTGCGAGCTGTGCAAACATCGGGCCCCATACCGAGTCAGGGCGACCAATGATTTCGTAGCTGGCACTTTTGCGGCGAATATCGTCGTTGGCCGGAATGATTGACAGCACCGGGATACCGACTTTTTCAGCAAACGCCGAAGCCTCACCGGTGCCGTCGTCGCGGTTGATGACCATGCCCGCTACGCCGACGTTGCCGCCCAGGTTGCGGAAGTATTCAACGGCTGAACACACGTTGTTAGCAACGTAAAGCGACTGCAAATCATTGCTGGCCACCACGATGACTTTTTGGCACATGTCACGCGCGATCGGCAAACCGAAGCCGCCGCACACCACGTCGCCCAAAAAGTCGAGCAGTACGTAGTCAAAACCCCAGTCATGAAACCCGAGTTTTTCAAGCAGCTCAAAGCCATGAATAATGCCGCGTCCACCGCAACCGCGGCCGACTTCTGGGCCGCCAAGTTCCATGGCGTAAACGCCGTCACGCTTGAAGCAAACATCACCGATAGCAACTGCTTCTCCAGCGAGTTTTTTCTTGGATGAGGTTTCAATAATGGTGGGGCAAGCGCGGCCACCAAACAGAAGGCTGGTGGTGTCGCTTTTCGGGTCGCAGCCAATGAGCAATACTTTTTTGCCTTGCTGCGCCATCATGTAGCTGAGGTTGGCCAGTGTGAAGCTTTTGCCAATACCGCCCTTGCCGTAGATGGCAATAATTTGAGTTTCTTTATTCGCCTCGCCGGTTTTCATCGACGTATTGACGGGATTAGGCTCAATGGCCGCCTCGGCTCGCAGGTCTCTGACCATGATGGTTGTCGGGTTCATGCGTTGTGGTTCCAATCCAAAATCATTTTCAAGCAGGCTGCGTCGCCAAAAGCGACTTCGTAGGCGCTGGCCGCGTTCGCGGGCTTCTCGGTGTTTGTGATCAAGCCATCCAGAGACAGCTTGCCGCTGTGAGCAAGGTCAGTGACCACCAGCAGGTCTTCGCGCTTCCACTGCGCAGCGATGCGGATACGCGTCTCGCGCATGAAGGCTGGTGCAAACGCGAAATTGAGCGACTGCTTGTAAAAACCCGCCAACACCACCTCACCACCAGGGGCCAGACGGGCAATGGCTTTGTCCAGAATTTCTGAGTCGCCGCTGACGTCGTAAATTGCACGGTAGTCACGGCGCGTGTCGTCTGCGGGATTCATGACGGTGTAGCCATCAGCGCCACCGTGTCGGTCAGCATTGATTTCCCACACCGTTGGCGCAGCGTGGCCAGCGGCAACTGTCAGGCGCGCCAGCAGGCGGCCCATCACGCCGTGGCCAATGATCAAATCGGGAGCTGTTTCGTTGGCCAATGTGTGCTGCGAGGTGGCGGCTAGCGCCAGCAGCACTGCGCGTGCACCCAAATGGTCTTGCACGGCTACTGTGCGGTCTTCTTGCACCACCAGACGCGATGCAGAGCCGCCGAACAGATTGCGCACGCCTTCAAAGCACTGAGCACCAGGTACGAACACGCGGCTGCCGACTTTGAGTGTGGTGTCTGCACCCACGCGTGCAACGCGGCCAACCGACTCATAGCCCGGCACCAAGGGGTATCCCATACCGGGGAATGCCGGCATGGTGCCATCCCACAACAGGCGCTCTGTGCCGGTACTGATGCCGCTGAACTCGATGTCAACTTCAAGTTCGCCAGCGCCAGGAGCCCGCAAATCCAGACCCCTCAGCTCCAAATGCTTGGGGTTTTGAAATACTACGGCTTGGGCTTGCATGGTGTCAGTTTACGTTTACGTTTAAATGTGTCAACTACTATTTACAGTATTTTGATAAGTTCTTTGCTTTTTGCGGGTATCTACTTATGTTTTTTGGCGACCAGAATGCGTGTTTGCAGCGGCATCGGGTTGCGCAGCAGTTCAACACTGGTAAACCCTGCCTCAAGCATCATGGCGCTCAACTCGCCCGTGGTGCGCAGTCGGCCGGCGCCCATGGCCAACAGGTAAAAGTGAAAGTACGCATCACCCAGCGGGTTTTGGTCGGGGTTTTGGGCCATGGGCTCGGCCAGCAGCAAAGTGCCGCCTGCAGGCAGTGCCGTAAAAATGGCGCGCAGGATGGTTTTGACGTGGTCATCGGGATGGTCGTGCGCTACCCGGACCAGCGTGACCAGGTCGGCGCCCGTGGGCAGCGCATCGCGCAAAAAATCGCCGCCGTAGGCTGTGGCCCGACCTGCAAAGCCTTTTGCATTGAAGCTGGCTTGCGCCAACTCTGCAACCTGGGGCAAATCGAACAACTGCAGTTTGAGCGCGGTAAATCCAAGCGCCAGGCGGCCGACAAACGTTCCTTGACCACCGCCAACATCAAGCGAGCAGGTGTGCTGGCTGAAGTCATAGGCCGCAAGCACTTCGTCCACCACAAAGGGTTGTGATGCAGACATCAATTGCGAATACCGCGCGACCTTGTCGCCCTGCCAGGTACGAGGCTCGGCTGCTTTTAAATTTTCGGCTGCATCCACGTCCGAGTACGGCCAGTAGGCGGCCATTTGCCCGTCACTTACCTGGTCCCGCAGCAACGCTACCGGGTCTTGCATGTCGTGGTACAGCACGGCGTGGTGCTCAATCATGGCGCGGATACCGGGGTGGCCAGCCACAGGAGCACCAAGCGCGCCCAAGCCGTAACGTCCCCCGCCGCGCAAATTCAGCAACCTGAGTGCAACAGCAGAATTGATCAAGCGCTGCAGCGCCGATGCAGGCACCTGGCATTTTTGCGCCAGCTCATCCAGCGTGCGAGGCGATTCATTGACCAGCTCGAAAATACGCAGGCGAACGCAGGCCAGCAGCACTTGGGAATATACAAACCCCGCCATCACATCAAACACCTGGCTCGCCCGCCGGCGAACGATCCAGCGGGTCAGCACATTGGACGCAGCCCAGCGTGAAAAGCCGGGATCGGTCAGCTTGCTGTCCATCCATGCGTCAAAACGATCACGCCAGGCGGGCCTGCTGTGGCTGCCAGCCAGCGGCTTGGCCAAATCGAGTGCCTTCATGGCGTTAACTTTGCGGGGGCCATTTCAACGCGCATTCAGGCTTCCATTTTTTGATGGACTGGCATTGCGGCTGCATCAGCCGATGGCGCATTTCTGAACTGGTCGCAGGCCGAACGTGGCACCAGGCGCTCAGATTCTTTGCGCACCAAATCGCGCATCATCTCGCGGCTGCGGCACTCGGGCACCGCATCAACGGCAGACTGCACGAGCTTTTCAAAATGGGCAATCGCGCCTGCCAGTCCCAAATCAATAGCAGCACTAGGGCGGCCCAGCGCAACGTCTTGGCCTACCGGCTTGCCGAGCAATGCAGGGTCGGCCAGCACGTCGCGAATGTCGTCGGCGACCTGATACGCCTCGCCCAGCCACTCGCCTAACGCGCGCCACGGTTCAGGATCAGCCCCTGCGGCCTGCGCGCCACCGGCGGTGGCTGCTACAAACAATGCGCCGGTTTTAGCGCGCTGGTAAGCGGTTAGCGACACGCGTGACTCAGACTCCCAGGCCTGCCCAGCCACAATGCCGTGGGGCATGCCAACACCTGCAGCCACCGTACCCAGCACCGCCGCCATGCGGGCAGGCGACTGGCCACCGGCCAGGCCGAGGGTTTGAAAGGCCAGCACGATGAGTGCGTCGCCGGCCAGTACTGCCAAATTTTCACCGTACGCCCAGTGCACCGATGCGCGGCCGCGGCGGGTTGGCGCGTCGTCAAAACACGGCAAATCATCATGCACTAGCGATGCGCAGTGCAGCAGCTCAATGGCTACAGCAGCGGCATCGGCCAGCAGCGGGTCGTCGTTGCCGCAGGCATGCGCCACTGCCAGGCACAGCTGCGGGCGAATGCGGGCGCCCCCTGGGAACACCGCATGGCGTATGGCGCCTGCGAGTTTGGGCGGGCAACCGGGCGCCTCGCCAATGGCCAGGGCGGCAGCCAGAGATTGCTCAATATGGGTAATGGCTTTCATGCGGTACTCCTGCGTAGGTGCTCGGGTGAATCGATGCGAAATCAGCTTCGTTTAACTGTAACTTTTAATTGTCACATTGAACTGTAAACTAATTTGGACACTTTAATTTAGACAATTATTGCGCCTCCGTCAAGAGAGCTAGCACTGCAAAAAGCCCGAAATAACGAAAATCCGACGCGCAGGCAGGTTTGCGCCCCGCAAAAAGAAGCCTTTACATACATTTCATGATTAAAAAGGGCTCTAGCGCAATAAATACGGGCGCTAGCAGCTACTAATAAAATAGCAAAAGTTCTGCTGGCGCGTTTGCGAAGACCGTTGCAGCAACGTCATGCAGACTCTCGCCGGGCCGCAGAACCGCACCAGCCCGGCTAACCCGGCCTGCGCGACGCGAGGTAAATTCCAGGCAAAATCACCGCCGCGCCCACCGCGTGGTGCCACTGCACAGGTTCGCCCAGCACCACCCAGGCAAACACCGCGCCATACAGCGGCGCCAGGTACAGCGTGAGTCCCGCAGTGGTTGCGCCCAGCTTTTTTTGCAGCGTGGAATAGGCCAGATAAGAGCCAGCGCCGGGAATCACCGCCGCCACCAGTGCCAAGGCTGCGGTTGGCCAGCCCCAAACGGTGCGGCTCCCGGGCAGGTTGGCCGCAGATTCAAGCAGTGCCAAAGGCAGCAACACCATTACGCCGCCAAAAATGATCAAGACCAGCCGCGCCAGCGGGCTCAAGTCGCTGGGCCAACGCTTGAGCAAGATGGAATACGCCGCCCAGCTGAGCACAGCAGCCAAAATCCACGCATCGCCGATGTTCAGCGTCACAGCTGCCAAAGCCCCCCACTGCCCGGCAATGATGACGTGCACCAGGCCCGCAAAAGCCAGCGCCAAACCCAGCCACTGCACGCCCGCCAAACGTTCGCGCAGCCAAACCATTGAGGCCAGCGCGATGAAAGCGGGAGACATGGCATACAGCAGCGCGATGTTGTTGGCGCTGGTGGTGCGCGCGCCAATGTAAACCCACGCCCCGCAAATCCACATGCCCAGCGCGCCGAGCACCAGGCAATGCACCGCATGGCGGCGAAGCTGGCTGCGCTTGGCATAAAGCTCGGGCCAGGCAAAGACCAGCAAAATCACGCCTGCTAGCGCCCAGCGCAGCAGCGCCAGCATGTGCGGCGCCACCAGTCCAAAAGCCAGTCGCCCTAATACATAGTTGACCGCCATCATTGCAGGGGCCAGAAAAAACAGGGCAATGGCCCAGCGCGATGTAGAAAACATAGATTGAGAAGTCAGAAAAATCAGCGGCATGCGTCGAACGCTATTATTAAAATAGCTGCTTGCGCCCATATCTATTGCGCCAGTGGCTCTTTTTAATCATAGCTCACTGCACAGGCCGGGCCACAAAACCGACGCGGCCTACAATCTGCTGGTTAGTCCAAGCAACCCTACAAAGCGCCCTGCTGCGCACCAGACACAAGCCGGAGACACCGCCCACCATGACCTTGCCCACCACCCCGCTCAACACCCTTGAAAAACGCGCCGAGCTGCGCCGGGCTGCGCTTGAGTACCACGAGTTCCCGACCCCCGGCAAGCTGGCCATTGCCGCCACAAAGCAACTCACCAACCAGCGCGACCTGGCGCTGGCGTACTCGCCGGGCGTGGCTGCGCCGTGCGAAGAAATCGTCAAAGACCCGAACAACGCTTACCGCTACACCGCGCGCGGAAACCTGGTGGCAGTCATCACCAACGGCACGGCCGTGCTGGGCCTGGGCGACATCGGCCCGCTGGCTGCCAAGCCGGTGATGGAGGGCAAGGCTGTCCTCTTTAAAAAGTTTGCAGGTGTGGATGTTTTCGACATTGAAATCGATGAAAAAGACCCGGCCAAACTGGTCGACATCATTGCCTCGCTGGAGCCGACATTTGGCGCCATCAACCTCGAGGACATCAAAGCGCCTGACTGCTTTTACGTCGAACGCGAGCTGCGCAAGCGCATGAAGATTCCGGTTTTTCATGACGACCAGCACGGCACGGCGATTACCGTCGGCGCGGCGATTTTGAATGCCCTCAAAGTGGTCGGCAAAGACCCGGCAAAAGTCAAACTGGTCACGTCTGGTGCGGGCGCTGCTGCGCTGGCGTGTTTGAACCTGCTCCTGAAGTTGGGCATTGACCGCAAAAACGTTTTCGTCACCGACCTGGCAGGCGTGGTGTACACCGGCCGTACCGAGCTGATGGACGAGGACAAAATCGCGTTTGCGCAACCGACAGCAGCGCGAACATTGAGCGAAATCATTGAAGATGCCGACATCTTTTTGGGCCTGTCGGCAGGCGGTGTGCTCAAGCAGGACATGGTCAAAAAAATGGCGCCGCAGCCAATTATTTTTGCGCTGGCCAACCCCAACCCCGAAATCAACCCCGACGACGTGAAAGCAGTTCGCTCAGATGCCATCATCGCCACGGGCCGCACCGATTACCCCAACCAGGTCAACAATGTATTGTGCTTTCCGTACATATTTAGAGGTGCTCTGGATGCGGGCGCATCGACCATCACACTAGAGATGGAAATCGCCGCCGTACACGCCATTGCGGAGTTGGCCCAGGCCGAGCAAAGCGAAGTGGTGGCAGCAGCGTATGTGGGTGAAAAGCTCGCCTTCGGCCCCGAGTACCTCATTCCCAAGCCATTTGACCCGCGCCTGATGATGAAGATTGCCCCCGCCGTGGCCAAAGCTGCGTTTGACAGCGGTGTGGCCCTGCGCCCGATTGCCGACCTGGAGGCCTACCGCGTCAAGTTGCAAAGCTTTGTGTATGCATCAGGCACCATGATGAAGCCGATTTTTGCGGCCGCCAAAAGCGCCAGCAAAAAACGCATTGCTTACGCCGAGGGCGAAGAAGAACGCGTGCTGCGCGCCTGCCAGATTGTGGTCGACGAAGGTCTGGCCCGCCCAACGCTGATTGGCCGCCCCGCAGTGATTGCCAAGCGGATTGAAAAGTTTGGCCTGCGCTTGAAAGAAGAACTCGACTACGACGTGGTCAACGTTGAACAAGACCACCGTTATCGCGACTTCTGGCAGACCTACCACCGCATGACGGAGCGAAAAGGTGTGACGGTGCAGGTTGCCAAAATTGAAATGCGGCGCCGTTTGACGTTAATTGCCGGCATGTTGCTGCATAAAGGCGACGTTGACGGCTTGATTTGCGGCACTTGGGGCACCACCGCGCTGCACCTCGACTATCTCGACCAGGTGATTGGCAAACGCGAAGGCGTGCACACCTACGCCTGCATGAACGGGTTGTTGTTGCCGGGCCGCCAGGTGTTTTTGCTGGATACGCACGTGAACTACGACCCCACAGCCGAGCAGCTGGCCGAAATTACCACCATGGCGGCCGAAGAAATGATGCGGTTTGGCATTAAACCCAAAGCCGCGCTGCTGTCGCACAGCAACTTTGGCTCATCGAACTTGCCGAGCGCCGTCAAAATGCGCCGTACCCTGGAAATCCTCCAGCAAAACGCGCCGTGGCTGGAAGTCGACGGCGAAATGCACGGAGATGTGGCGCTGGACGAAGACGCTCGCGCTATTTTGATGCCCAACAGCGCATTGACCGGGGAGGCTAATTTACTGGTACTGCCCAATATCGACGCCGCCAACATTTCTTACAACCTGCTGAAAACCGCCGCCGGTGGAAACATCGCGATTGGCCCAGTGCTTCTTGGCGCAAACAAGCCGATGCATATTCTTACAGCTACCGCGACGGTACGCCGCATTGTGAACATGACAGCTCTCACCGTAGCTGATGCAAATGCCGCGCGATAAGCGCTACTACCGTAGTTTGCACTAACTTTACAACCGGCACTTGATCACACTGCCCGCCTGAAACTTCAGCAGGCTATTGCGTTTTTACCAGACTTGCGGCAAAATTCAGAGCTTGAAATTTCAGGGTTAACCCGGAATTTTGTCGGTTTTTGTCAGAGTGGGTGCCCAAACGGGGACGCAATCAGTGAGCACGGAACAAGCAAATCATGGTGTGGCATTCAATAAAGTCGTGGGTAATTTGCGCAGCGCACCGCCAGATCCTGCCGGTTTGGGCGCTGGTTGCAGCCATGGCGATGGCGCTGGGCAGCACCGAATTGGTGCAAGCCAAAGGCCCGTTTACTGGTGGCGCGCTTCCGACCATTGAACTGAAACAGCTGCCGGCTCAGGGCCGCGATGTGATGGTTCTGATTGCGCAGGGCGGGCCTTTCAAGTACGACAAGGACGGCACCGTTTTTGGAAACAGGGAGCGAATCTTGCCGCCAGAAAAGCGGGGTTTTTACCGTGAGTACACCGTAAAAACCCCCGGCGAAAGATCACGAGGCGCGCGGCGCATCGTCTGCGGCGGGCTTCAGCCCACTGCACCTGATGCGTGTTTTTATACCGATGACCATTATTCGAGTTTTCGCAAGATTGCCCGATAAATGCAATTTAACAGAGTCAGGTTGATATTGTGAGTTTTGATTTTTTGACAGAAAGACCCGCGGAGCTGGACACACCACTGCGCAAGGATACAGAAATGCCTTTTAGAGATAAAACAACAGAAGTGCCCCTCAAGGGCATTCGCCCAAACATCGTGCAGTCGATTCGCGCATTTCGCGTGCAGGAACTGCAAGACGCCGCCACTGCACTTGGCCAGCATTTTTTGTATGCCAACCTGGGCAATGCCCAGAGCAAGCAGGAAATTTTGGACATGATTGCTGCGCAGTACACGTTTCCTGCCCATTTCGGCAAGAACTTTGACGCGCTGTACGACTGCATGACCGATCTGGTGCACAAGTCGGGCCCACAGCCGGGCTTTATTGTGGTGCTGGAGCAAATCCCGGCGCACGCGAAGTTTGACAAGGAAGCGCGCGAGCAATTGCTGGACATCTTCAGGGATGCCGCCGACTACTGGGCTGATCGAAAGATCCAGTTCAGGTGCTTCTATTCTTTTCTGTAGCCCGCTCCCCAGACATCGGCCAAGGGGATCGGGCGAATGAGGCCTTGCAGGTAGTATCAGAAGGCGATGAAGCCATGCCTACCGACAAATTGCTGGACGTGTCACCGTTGGCGCTGCGCATGAGCAGCCCATTTAACTCTGGTTACTGGTTGGCAGCAGCCTAAAGCAGGTTGTTCAAAAAAGCCCTCAAATGTTGAGTTTGAGGGCTTTTTTGTATGAAATAGACCTGTAGCGCAATAAATACGGGCGCAAGCAGCTCCTAAATAAATAGCAATTATGCTGTTTGCGCTAGCGCTACGTACTCAGCCACGGGCACTTCCTCAGCCCGCCGCTGCAGGTTGAAGGTGCCGCTGAAATTGCGCGCCTCAAGCCATTTGCCCAGTGAGTGCCGCAGCAGCTTGTGGCGCTGGCTGAAGGCCACACGCACCAGCTCGCTGAACAGTTTGACGTCTACCGCAGCGGGCGCAGCAATCGGCAGCATGCGCACGATGGCGCTGTCTACCCGGGGCGGTGGATCAAAACTGGTGGGCGGTACAAACAGCACGTTTTCCATCGCGTAGCGCCACTGCAGCATGACGCTCAGGCGGCTGTAGTCGCTGGTCGATGGCTTGGCCACCATGCGGTCAATCACTTCTTTTTGCAGCATGAAGTGCTGGTCTTCAATAGCATCGGCGACGTCCAGCAGGTGAAACAAAATGGGCGTGGAAATGTTGTACGGCAAGTTGCCGACCACCCGAATTTTGGTTGTCGCAGCATCGGCCAGCTGCCGAAAATCTACCCTGAGCACGTCCGATTCAATCACCGTCAAATTTGCTTTGGTGCGGAGCTGAACGGCGAGGTCGCGGTCGAGCTCAATCACCGTCAAGTGCCCCAGGCGCTCCACCAGCGGTTGGGTCATGGCTCCCAAGCCGGGGCCAATCTCAACCATCGCCTGGCCCGGTTGTGGGGCTATGGCCTGAACGATGTCTTCAATGATGCCCCGATCGGTCAGGAAGTGCTGGCCGAAGCGTTTGCGGGGAATATGGCGCATTTATTGAGGCGGTTCGCGGTATTCCACGTATGCACGCCCGCGGATTTCCTGGGCCCACAACTCATACGCGTCTTCCTGCTTTTTTTCGCGCAGCGTGGCACGCACCATCTCGCGCTGGTCTCTGGTCGACAGCTTCGTTTCGCGCCGCTCCATGACCTGAATCAAGTGCACTCCAAAACGTGACACCAGCGGCTCTGACACCTGACCTGGAGCCAGGCTGTTCATGACCTGCTCAAACTCCGGCACAAACATGCCGGGATTGGCCCAGCCCAAGTCGCCGCCATCTTTGGCTGAGCCGTCATCACTGATGTCGCGGGCCAACGCCGCAAATTCGGCCTGACCTGCAGCCATGCGCTTTTTTGCGTCCGCGAGTTTGGCTTTGGCGGAAACTTCACTTTGCTGGGCCGATACGCGCAGCAAAATGTGCCGCGCCTTGGTTTGCGTGATGTTCACGCCGGGCATGCCCGCCTGGCGCTTTTCAATGACTTTCAAAATATGAAAGCCAGCGCCGCTGCGCACCGGGCCGGACACACCGCCAGCACGCAGGTCTTTGGTAGCGTCAACAAACAAGGTGGGGTAGCGCTCTGCGCTTTGCAGTCCCATCACGCCGCCAGTGCTTCTGGACGGTGCATCTGAAAATTCACTGGCAAGCGCAGCAAAGTCGGCACCGCCGCGCGCTTTGTCAACTGCCTGTTGGGCTTTGGCCTGCAAAGTTGCGGTTTGCACAGCGGTTGCTATTTCTGGCACAGCAATCAGGATTTGCGCCAGATTAATCTCGGGTGCGGAAGTGCCAGCGCCGCCTTCTTGCTCACGCAAAAACTGGTCAACATCCGACTCGGTAATGGAGACGCGCGCGTCGACCTCGCGCTGGCGGAAGCGGTTAACCAGCAGCTCGTCGCGCAACTCGCCCTGAAACTTGGCGAATGCAACACCGTCTGCCGTCAAGCGCTGGCGCAGTGCTTCTACCGTCATCTGGTTTTGCTGGGCAACGTTTTGCACTGCACTTTGCACTGCATTTTCATCGACCCGCAGACCCGACAAACGCGCCGCCTGTAGCTGCGCCTTGTCACTGATCAGCCGCTCAAGCACTTGCCGCGCGAGCTCAGGCCTGGAAGGGAGCGCTCCGCCTTGCTGCGTCAGTTGCTGCTCGGCACGCAGCAACTTGCTGCGCACCTCGTTGTTGGTCAGTGGCTCTGAGTTGACGACCGCAACAATAAAGTCAGCGGAGCGTTGCGCGCTGGCGTTGGGCAACACACCGCGATTGAGCGCAGGCGTTGACTGGCGCAGCGGCCCGGTTGACGGCCGCAGTGTTTGTGCCTGTACGGCCACTGCCGACAGCAAAAGCAGCGCCACCCCCATGGCCCGATGGGTGCGCAATGAGGCAATGGTGCGGCGTTTTTGAAAACTCAGATTATTCATAGTTGGTGAAGCGGCTAGGCGCGGTTACTTGGTCACGCAAAAATTGGTAGCGCGGAATATTGGACTTTAATACGTTGAGGGGGTTTACCCCAAGCCGAGAAAAGCCGACCAATTCAAGTTGAAACAAAATCCGGGTGTTAGCGGTTGATGTGGTGTTTTGCAGGCGCTGCAGCACCACGCGGCCAATCCAGCAGCAGCCGTCGTATTCAACGCCGACGACAGCATCGACCAGTTTTTTATCCTGAAAGCTGTAGTTCAATCGGCCCACGCCATAGTAGCGCCCACCGCCCTGGCCCTGACGTGCGCCGAGGTCTTTGCCTTTGTCGCCCCACAAGTCATTGATGGGCCACTGCCAGCCCACGTCGACCGAATTGCTGACGTCACGCTGGCGCCTGAGTGCAGCGCTCACCACGCGGTAATTGCTCGGGCTGTAGCGCACGCCCAATGTTGAGCGCTCTGACACGCGCAGCTTGGGGTTGTACTGCACCGTGCCATCAAACGACCACTGCGGCACCCAATTGACTGTGGTGCCAAACAGCAAATCACTGACGCGGTCAGTGACCGGAATGCCTCCGGGGAGCGTCACTTTCTGGTCCGATAAACGCAGGCGCTGCGCAACACCAACCCGTACCGCTTCATTACCGGTTTGCGCGTCAATCAAACGCGATGTCACGCCGAGTGTGAGCAGGTTGGCGTCAGAAATCCGGTCGTTGCCAACGAATGCGTTTTCAGTAAACACGGTGGCAAAGTTGAAGTCATTTGCGCCGGAATCGTAATTTGGCAGCAGGGACTGGTCACGAAACGGAGTGCGCACGTAAAAAGCCCTGGGCTCCAGCGTCTGGGTGAAGTCGCGGTCAAACACGCGTGCCTTGCGTTCGTACTGCAAGCCGCCGTCCAGGCTGAAGGTAGGTACCACGCGCGACGCCGCAGTAGCACCTGCAAATTGGCCAGTGCCCATTGCCAGCGGGGCGTCAAACCGGTAACTGGTGGCGTGCAACTGCAGCTTGGGCGTGATGTAGCCGCCGGGCGCAGTCCAGGGGCGACTGATGCTGGCAATCGCAACGGCCCGGTCGCTGTTGGGTTGCAGGGTCAACGTGCGGTCTGATGAAAAGCGCGTGAAGTCGCCCGTCAAAGACCAGTCGAATCCGCCCACACCCGCTACCGGCACGTTGGCTCTGGTGTAAGCGGCCGTCAGCTGTGGCAGGCGGTCGTAGGGCGGAACAATCGGCGACAGCGGGTCTTGCAATGTTTGCCACTTCAGCGCACGCGCTGATGCCGATGCATACCCGCGAGACCAGCTCAAACTGGCGTCACTGGACAGCAGGCGCTGCGTTAACGACGTGCCGCTGCGCGAAAAGTCGCTCCAATAGTTGTTGTCACTGACCCGGTTCAGGTTCAGGTTCAGGCCAAGGCTGCCAACAGAGCCTAAACCGGTGTTCAAGCTGCCCGCATGCTCCAGCGCATACGACCAGCGCTTGGTATCGCGCAGCTTGTCAGAAGGCATGTAGTTGGCGCGCAGCCGCCCGACATAGGTGGGTTCCAGGTAGCGAAATTCGCCGCCCAGATCCAAGCCGCGCTTGGTCATTACCGTCGGAGTCAACGTCGCGTCGCGGTTGGGGGCAATGTTGAAATAGTACGGCTGGCTCACCTCGAACCCGCTGGTGTTGTCCAGGTTGAAAGTGGGCGGCAACCAGCCCGATTTGCGCTTGCTGCTGAGCGGAAAACTGATGGTGGGAAACGCCAGAATCGGCACGTCTTTGAACCGCAGCACTGCACCGGTTGCCACACCCGTTTCAGCTTCCTGGTCAAATTTGAAGCTGGTGCCGCTGAGCTGCCACGCGGGTGACCAAGACGCCTCATCGGTACGTTCACAGGTGGTGAAGGTGGCATTTGTGGCGACCATGCGCTGGTCATCAATGAAGTCGATGCGACTTGCGGAGCCGTTCCCGCCATTGACCAAAAAGCGGTAGCTGGGCTCTAGAAAATAGCCTTCAAAAGTGTCGATCTTCAGCTTCAGCTCGGTGCCTTCAAACTGGTTGCCCGCACTGTTGATGCGCACTTTCCCGCGGCTGGTCATGGTGTCTTCGGGCTGGTAAAACTCGATACGCTCAGCACGTATGGATGTCTTGCCACGCCGCATCTCGGCATTGCCGTCCAGAGTCGTGTCAAGATTTGGCCGCCCCGAAAGAGTGTCGCCAAACATGAAAATAGGCACCGGGTCGCCGTCGGCCTCAGGTGGTGTTTCAGCCAGCATGGGACTGGATTTCAAACGCAGTGGGGCGTTGTCAGGCTCGCGGGGTGCCGGGCCGGTCTGGGCCATTGCGCCCGACATCGCGGCCACAGCCATCAAGCAAAAAACAGCTTGAGCGACTTGTGAGCGAAAGAAGGGGAAATGAGATGCGGCGCGCATCATGCGTCTGGCGTGAACCTATTTGTAAAATCAGGCCTGATTATCCATGACCTCCACCTGACAAATTTCCCGGAATCAAAACCTGCCCATGACTGCTTTTATCGATACCCACGCTATTGAATGGTCGGATTCGGCGCGCGCGCAGGCGTTTGTGCACTGGCTTGCCGAACAGGCGCCCGCGCACCATCTGGCCACCGCCAGCGTGCGCCTGGCTTCCGCCGATGCAAGCTTCAGGCGCTACTTCAGAGTCGACACGACTGGCGGCGATGCGGGCCCAAGCTGCATCATCATGGATGCCCCACCAGACAAGGAAGACTGTGCGCCATTTGCACGGGTGGCTGGCTTGATGCAGGCCTGCGGCTTGCACGCACCGCGCGTGCTGGCATGGGACGAAGCGCAGGGCTTCATGTTGTTGTCCGACCTTGGCGCAAAAACCATGATGGAGCTGATAAACCCGCCCGCGAGCGTGGACGCCATTGCCCTGCCAACCGCCGCCGACGAAGCCATGTATGCACAAGCCACAGACGCGCTGGTGCAATGGCAATTAGCTTCACAACCAGGTGTGCTGCCTCCGTACGACGATGCGATGCTCAGCCGCGAGCTGGCGCTGCTACCCGACTGGTACGTGGCCAAACACCGGGGAATCGTTTTGGATACAGCCCAGCAGAAGACACTGGACGATGCGTTCACGCTCATCAAGGCCAGCAACCTGCAATCGCTTGATGGCGCGCGGGTTTTTGTGCACCGCGACTTCATGGCGCGAAATCTGATGGCCCCAACGCTCGTCGCTTCGAGTACTTCGCTGCACCTTGCAGGCCGCCACTCGCCAGAGGCTTCGCTCCTGTCGCCTGTCCAAACCTGCTCAAGCAGGTTTGGAGCCGCAGGCTCCAGCCCCGAGGGGACGCATTTTCCTGGGGGCGCCCCCTCAGAAAACATCACGTCAACACCGCGTACAGCATATGGTTTGGGTATTTTGGACTTCCAGGATGCGGTGTACGGCCCGATCACCTACGACATCGCCAGCCTGATGCGGGACGCTTTTTTAACCTGGGAAGAAGACTTCGTGCTCGACATCACGGTGCGCTATTGGCAAAAGGCCAGAGCCGCCGGGCTGCCAGTAGGCGATGATTTTGGCGAGTTTTACCGCGCCGTCGAGTGGATGGGGCTGCAGCGCCACATCAAGATTTTGGGGATTTTTGCACGCCTTACCCTGCGCGACGGCAAGCCGAAGTACCTCGCTGATGCGCCGCGTTTTATCAGGTATGTTCGCGCCACCTGCGCCAGGTATCGCCAGTTAGGGCCACTCATGGTGTTGCTCGACCAGATTGAAGGCAACGAGACGCGTATTGGGTATACGTTCTGAACTGCAACTGGCAACAAAGGCGGCGTGCAAGGCAGGCAGACAAGGCGCAGTAAGCAGCGCTGGTAATGCCCTCCCCTTTCCCGGAATTTCTGCGGCTGGAAGCACAATACGAGTCCGGCCGGTGACGGCAAATTCTCAGGGTTTCTGCGCGATCTTTTCCGTAACAATAAAGGGTTAAACCATGCCTGTGTCCCGCCGTCAACTGTCTGTTTCAGCTTGCCATTTTTTCCTCGCATCCGCATTGGCTTGCGCAGCGCTGCCCAGCACAGCACAAAAAGAAAGTCCGCGTTACCAAACCACGCAGCCGTCAAGAGACGGTATAGGCAAGGTCTACATGGGCCGCGAAATTGCAGGCGTGATGGGCTGGCAAGGCGCAAGCTGGCTGGAGCGCGACGAACGCCAGCAAGAAGAGCGCGGTGATTTGCTGCTGCGCGAGCTCGCGCTCAAACCCGGCATGGCGGTGGCAGATATTGGCGCTGGCACCGGTTACTACGCGCGGCGCATGGCGCCGCTGGTTGGATCTACCGGAATTGTGTATGCCACCGACGTGCAACCCGAGATGATGAAGATGCTGCAAGACGGTGCTAAAAAAGCGGGCTTGAGCAACGTCAAACCAGTGCTCGGCGGTCTGCAAAGCGTGAATTTGCCTGACGCCAGCATTGACCTCGCCATCATGGTCGATGTTTACCATGAGCTGGAATTTCCGTTCGAGGTAATCGACAGCCTGGTGCGCGCCCTAAAGCCCGGCGGTCGCATTGCGTACGTGGAATACCGGCTGGAAGATAACCGCGTGCCGATTAAAACCCTGCACAAAATGAGCGAAGCCCAGGTGCGAAAAGAAGCCGCTGCCCATGCGCTGGTGTGGGAGCGCACCGCCAGCACGCTGCCGTGGCAGCACGTAGTGATTTTCCGGAAGAAATGACGAGTGTAATTTATTGCTATTAATTTAGCAGCTGCTTGCGCCCGTATTTATTGGGCTAAAAGCCTACACATACCGCATTTTGTGCCGCAATTGCCTGGAATTCACTTGAGACACGCGTATCGCCCGCCACAGCGTGCCAAAATTTCTGCGCCAGCGCTTTGGCGCGCGGCCACTCTGAGAGCGTGGCTGCCGTAGGCTGCAAGGACCGGGCAGCAAAGTCTCGCGCCACCAGCTCTGCGCCGACTGGGGCGTACCACATGGGCAGCATGTCGTAGGTTGGAGAGAGCGCCCAGTCGCCGCCGTTTTTGCTACCGTGCAGCAGGAGCGAAATATTGCCATAGTGGCGGTCAGTGTTGGCGATCATGACTCCGTAGGCTTCCAAAAACTTCAGGTGCGCTACGTCTTTGGCGGGCAGCAACCCTCGCGCGGCCATGCGTTCGGCAGTGGCTGCCCAGTTTTCTTCCTGACCAACGTACTCAGCGTCGTAGACAGACAAAGACACCATGCCGATCCTGCCCTGCGTGGTGCGGTCAAAGCGTTCGGATTCTAAAAACACCCGGCCTGCGGCCACGAAGATTTGGGTTTTAGCGGCTGGAATGCCTGCAGAAGCCAGCGTTTGAATCGCCAGATGCTCGCACACCAGCAAGTCGCGCAGGCGTTGCTCTTGAGGCGAATCGCCCGGCGGCGAAAACTTGACCAGCACCGCACGGCCTGCGGTCACCGTGCAAAACTTGGGCTGCTCACCGCCAGCCGACGAGGCCCCCAAGCTGCCCTGCATGGCGCGTTCGGCAAGTCGCGGATAGTCCCCAAACTTAGCCGCCTGCGACGCGCGCTCAGGCAGCGAGTGGAACCGTTGAAAAGCAGCGGCCCCCACAATCAAATTGCCCGGCAAGTCATCGCCAAACAAAACCAGCGCGCGCAGCATATCGTCGTCACTCCAACGGCTGGGGTCGCTGCCCAGGCGCAGTTCAGGGTGGTTTTGTGCAAAAGTCCGGCCCATAAAACCCTGCGGTCGCATGTCATACAAAAACCACGGCAGGCCGCTGTGGCGCTGGCTCAAGCCATCGGCTTCATCAACCCAAACACTCCCGCCTTCGACCAGCGTCATGCGCGCAAAAGGGCTGGCGTGGCCCGCAGCATCTACGCGCATGATGGGCACTACGCTACCAACGCGCTCAACATGGCGCGGCAGCACGTAATGTTGCGACCTGGCCGCCCCCACTTTTTGCACCTGACCGGACTGAATGAGCGGCGCCAGCGCACGCGACATGCTCGGCTGGCTGGTATTTAAATCGGCTTGCAATTCAGCGCTGGTGGCCATGCCGCCGCGCTGGCGCATTGCTTGATGCAGCGCGCTGGCAGAAAGTTTGGCGTTTGGCATGAATTGATTTATGAATAAATTTAAGCTAACTTTATTCTAATTTATTCAATGACTTACGCCGATCTGTCACTGTTAAGTGAATGGATAGATGTAATGATGACGGGATTCAATTTACTATTAATTCAATAGCGGATTGCGCCCGTTTTTATTGGGCAAGATGTCAATTTGGCGCATAAAATTGCTGCCAAGAAAATTTTTACCCGATTATGCGGCTAACTTCTGCTTCATCCAGCGTGTTGAAAACGGTGTTGTGCCGGTCCGTCAACGGCCCACCGCCAGGGATGACTTGCCCGCTGGCATCGTAGCCAATAGGTTTGAATTTCCACACGCCGCCAATGCGTTTGAGATTGCCGACGTGCAGACCAGCGTCGGTGTGAACCTGACAGACGCCGGGGCTGATCGGGCGAAGGCGGAGTTGATTCATTCCGCTACTTCACCCCATGCAAATTACTTGGCCAACACTCGAACCATCTCCAGGCACTTGTTGGAGTAGCCCCATTCGTTGTCATACCAGGCCACAATTTTGATAAACGTGCTGTCGAGTGCAATCGATGCGTCGGCATCGAAAATTGACGTGCGCGTGTCACCCCGAAAATCGGTGGCGACCACTTTATCTTCCGTGTAGCCCAAGATGCCTTTGAGAGCGCCCTGGCTTTGCGCCTTCATCTCGGCGCAAATCTCAGCCATCGTGGCTTCTTTGTTCAGCTCGCAAGTCAAATCAACCACCGATACATCAGACGTTGGCACGCGGAACGACATGCCAGTGAGTTTTTTGTTCAACTCAGGAATCACCACGCCCACTGCTTTGGCTGCGCCAGTGGATGAGGGAATGATGTTCTCCAGAATACCGCGCCCGCCGCGCCAGTCTTTGTTGCTCGGGCCATCCACGGTTTTTTGCGTGGCAGTAGCGGCGTGAACCGTTGTCATCAAACCGCGCTTGATACCCCATTTGTCATTCAGCACCTTGGCCACCGGAGCCAGGCAGTTGGTGGTGCACGATGCGTTGGAAATAATGGCTTGGCCAGCGTAGGTTTTGTCGTTCACACCAAACACAAACATCGGGGTGTCGTCTTTTGACGGCGCCGAGATGATCACCTTTTTGGCGCCAGCAGCAATGTGCTTTTCAGCGCCGACTTTGTCGAGGAAAAGACCGGTGCATTCCAGCACCACATCTGCACCGACTTCGCTCCACTTCAGCGCAGCAGGGTCGCGCTCTTGCGTCAAGCGAATTTTTTTTCCGTTGACGATCAGCGTATTGCCTTCAACCGACACGTCGCCCTTGAACCGGCCATGCACCGAATCGTATTGCAACATGTAAGCCAAATAGTCCGGCTCCAGCAGGTCGTTGATGCCCACGATTTCAATGTCAGAGAAATTTTGTAGTGCCGAGCGAAGCACATTGCGCCCTATACGACCAAAACCGTTGATGCCTACTTTGATTGCCATGTAAATACTCCGTTAGAAGATTGAGAAAAGTTGCCCGAAGGCGAGAAATCGCGGCGCAGCAAACCCAGCTGCACCATGTCGTGGTGTGTGTTGTTCCAAAAGGCCACTTCGCGCAGCGTGCCTTCAACCTGAAAGCCCATTCGCTCGGCCAGCTTGAGTGACGCTAAATTGTCGGGGTGAATGAGCGCTTCAATGCGATGAAGCTCCATGTTTTCAAACGCCCAGGGAAGAATGGCGTTCAGTGCTTCGTGCATATAACCGCATCTTTGAGCGCCAACGCCAAGCTCATAGCCCAATATGCACTTCTTCCAGTCTTTATTCCAACCAAACACACCACAAGTGCCAAGCAATTGACGATCTGATTGAAGCTCAAGCGCCCAGCGAGTACTAGGAACCATTGCAATCCGGCCTGCCAAAAACTGACTGACCGTGTTGTGCGCTCCCTCCATGTCTTTTAATACATTCATACCCATCCACTGCAGGACCTGGGCGTTTCCGCGGATCTCAAGTAATGTCGGAGCGTCGTTGTGACGAAGTTCGCGAAGCGTTAATCGCTCGGTCGCTAAAGTCGGGAATGCCGGGTTGGTCACAGTTTGCTATCGAGAAAAATCAAACACTACGCGAATCCAGATACAAAGTGTCTGGATCAAAATCAATACCGCCAGGCCAAACCACAGTTCCGTGATCGACTTCAGCTCGATTGAAATAGGCCGGATCTTTGAGCCGCTCAAAGACTGGTAAACGGACAAACGGTGAAACATTAAACGTCGCACAGCGTCCGTCAACAAACTTTAGTTGCAAGACAAGATTGGGCAGCGTTGCTACGCTGCTGATTCGCGGGTTCATTTCTATCAGTGCAATTACTTCTTCAACACCTTGCGCACCGTGTTTGCCAGTTTCTCAGGTGTGAACCCAAAATGCTTGAACAGCACCGGCGCGGGCGCTGACTCGCCGTAGGTGTCGATGCCGACTACCGCTGCGCAGCCGTATTTCCACCAGCCGTCGGTCACGCCCATTTCAACCGCGATGCGGGGAATGCCTTCTGGCAACACTTCGGTTTTATAGGCTGATTTTTGCTTGTCGAACGTGGTGTTGCTGGGCATGGACACCACACGGACCGCTATTTTAAAAGTAGCAAGCAGCTCTTGCGCTTTAAGCGCCAGCTGCACTTCAGAACCCGTAGCGATGATGACCGCTTGGGCTTTTTTGTTCAGACCTACTTCAGTCGGTTCGGACAACACATACGCGCCTTTGCTGATCTGGCCCAAGTCGTCTTTGGGCGCATACGGCAAATTTTGGCGGCTAAGCAGCAACGCGGTGGGCTTGGTTTTGTTTTGCAGGGCCACGGCCCAAGCCACAGCGGTTTCAGCCGTGTCGCCCGGACGCCAAACATCCAGATTCGGGATTAAACGCAGGCTGGCTGCGTGTTCAATCGACTGGTGGGTGGGGCCGTCTTCGCCCAGGCCAATGCTGTCGTGGGTGAAGACGTGAATCACGCGCAGCTTCATCAGCGCGGCCATGCGGATGGCGTTGCGTGAGTAGTCGCTGAACGTCAAGAACGTGCCGCCGTAGGGAATGTAGCCGCCATGCAGCGCCACGCC
>JANNCT010000017.1:0-35290 GCA_031386895.1 Polaromonas sp. | reverse complement strand
CTGGTGCGCACCGTCAAGGCGCTGGGCTTAGAGACCTGCGCCACGCTGGGCATGCTGGAAGACGGCCACGCCCAAACCCTGCAAAGCGCAGGTCTGGACTACTACAACCACAACCTGGACAGCGCGCCCGATTTTTACGGCGACATCATCACCACGCGCGACTACCAGGACAGACTGGACACACTGGCCAGAGTGCGCAGCGCGGGTGTCAAGGTTTGTTGCGGCGGCATTGTGGGCATGGGTGAAACACGCCGCCAGCGCGCTGGCCTGGTGGCAGAGCTCGCCAACCTCACCCCGTACCCTGAATCCGTACCCATCAACAACCTGGTCAAGGTAGAAGGCACGCCATTGGCCAATCAGGCTGACCTGGACCCGTTTGAATTTGTACGCACGATTGCCGTGGCCCGCATCACCATGCCGACCGCGCGGGTGCGCCTGTCGGCCGGCCGCCAGCAGATGGGCGATGGCGTGCAGGCCCTGTGCTTTTTAGCCGGTGCCAACTCTATTTTTTACGGCGACAAACTGCTGACAACAGGCAACCCCGACACCGAGGCAGATGTGAAATTGCTGGAGCGACTGGGAATGCAGCGCTCGGCGCCTGAAGCGCGCTAAAGCCACTACAAATCTCGTTAGACTGCCCTCTTCATTCAGGACTGCTACATGACGCAAACCAACACACCCGCCAATACACCCGCGAGCCCCTACGGCACATTGAGCCCAACATCCACGCCATCCAGCCGCAAACCCATCAGCCTGCCGCGCCTGCGTGAAATGCATGCCGCTGGTGAAAAAATCACCATGCTGACGGCCTATGACGCGACATTTGCCGCTGTGGCTGATGCCGCTGGCGTGGAATGTATTTTGGTAGGTGACTCGCTGGGCATGGTTTGCCAAGGGCTGACCAGCACCGTTGGCGTAACGCTGGAGACCATGCGCCACCACACCGAATGCGTGGCCACTGGCCTGCGCCGATCACAAGGCGTGGCGTGGCTGATTGGCGACTTGCCATTTGGCGCGTACCACGAATCAAAAGAGCAGGCACTGCGCAGTGCGGTGGTGCTCATGCAGGCGGGCGCGCACATGGTCAAGCTGGAGGGCGGCGGCTGGACGACTGAGGTGGTGCATTTTCTGGTCGAGCGCGGCATTCCGGTGTGCGCGCATTTGGGGCTGACGCCGCAAACGGTACATGCGCTGGGCGGCTACCGTGTGCAAGGTAAAACTGATGAGGCCGCGGCTAAATTAAAACGTGAAGCCAGCGCCCTGCAAGACGCAGGCGCGGCCATGTTGGTGCTTGAAATGGTGCCCGAAGTACTTGCGACGGCTCTCACCACAACGCTAACGAACTGCCCCACCATCGGCATTGGCGCAGGCAACGGCTGCGCAGGCCAGGTACTGGTGCTGCACGACATGCTGGGCATGAACCTGGGCAAAATGCCGAAATTTGTACATGATTTCATGGCGGACGCAGGCAGCGTGCGCGGCGCAATGCAGGCCTATGTGGCGGCGGTAAAAACTGGCAGCTTTCCAGTCAACAGCACGCATGCCTGGTAAAAAATTTAAAGGAACACATGCATATCGTCCACAGCATCGCCGACCTGCGTGAAAAGCTCAGCGGCTTCAAATGCCCCGCGTTCGTTCCCACCATGGGCAACCTGCACGACGGCCACATTGCCCTCGTCAAGCAGGCCAAACCACTTGGCGACGTGACGGTGTCCAGCATCTTCGTTAACCGCCTGCAGTTTGCGCCGCATGAGGACTTTGACAGCTACCCGCGCACGCTGGCAGCGGACGCAGAACGCTTGAAAGCCGCCGGTTGCAACGTGCTATTTGCCCCGCGCGAGCAAGAGCTGTACCCCGAGCCGCAAACCTACAAAGTTCACCCCGCCACTGATTTGGGGGACATTCTGGAAGGGCACTTCAGGCCCGGCTTTTTTATTGGCGTCAGCACCGTTGTACTCAAGCTGTTTTCATGCGTCTACGCAGGCATGCCCGGCGGCGTGGCAGCCTTTGGCAAGAAGGACTACCAGCAGGTCATGGTGGTGCGCCGCATGGTGCAGCAGTTTGCGCTGCCGATTGAAGTTTTGGCAGGCGAAACCCAGCGCGCTACAGACGGGCTGGCACTGTCATCACGCAACAGCTACCTAAACGACGCGCAAAGGCAGGAATCGGTCGAGTTGTCAAAAGCCCTGCATGCCCTGGGCAATGCCGCCAAAGCCGCTACAGCGCAAGACCTGCCCGCGTTGGAAGCCCAAGCCATGCAAGCCTTGGCCAGGCGCGGCTGGAAGCCAGACTACCTGACAGTGCGCCGACGCGCCGACCTGATGCCGCCCTGGGGTGATGTCGCCACGCAGCCGCTGGTGGTGCTGGGCGCGGCCAAATTGGGGAATACGCGGCTGATTGATAACCTGGAGATTTGAGTCCAGCAATTTAAAAAGACCATTTATCCTTGCAAATCATGGAACGACATTCCACAAATGCAAGGATGTTTACGTTTCGGAATCTCAAACTTGGCACAGATAGGCCTCAGCCCATATCTGCACACCCACCAGCACCCGAGCCGCCACAGCCGCATGCGCATTGTCAAAGCTGAGGAAATGCGTGATGCCTAAACGCGCTGCGAGATGCGTCAATTCGCTGAGGCAGGCTTTGGCTTGGGCCAGGCCGTATTGCATCGGCTTCCTTGAAGGTAGTCTGTTATGAACACAATGCTAGTCAACGGGTAGCGCGTCTGGATTTCTAAAATTAAAATAATTAAATTTGATAGCGACTTGCGCCTGTATCTATTGGGCTAACCGCCAATAAAAATAATATTTCTGTAGTGAGACGGTTTTTTGAATCCAGCTAGACCAGCAAAGCGTATTACGTTTGAACAGCCCTGAAATTTCACAGAAAGACCAAATATGAACACTCCCTCCTTCAAACTTTTGACCCTTGCAGCACTCACCGTCGCCAGCCTGGCCGCTTGCACCACCATGGCACCTGAACCCGAAGGCGCAGAACGTGCTGAAAAAGCGGTTGCGGTTACTGCCTCAAACAAGTTGCTGAAATTCAATGCAGGCCGACCTGGCCGCATCTTGACCACGCTCAACATCACTGGTTTGCAGGCTGGCGAAACGCTGCTGGGCATTGACTACCGCGTGTCCAAAGACCAGCTTTACGCGCTGGGCAGCAGTGGGCGGCTTTACACGCTCAATGAAGACACCGCAGCAGCCAGCGTGGTGGGCATGCCGTTTACCGTCAAGCTGGAAGGCACGCAGTTTGGCTTTGACTTCAACCCCACCGTTGACCGGATTCGCGTGGTCAGTAATACCGGGCAAAACCTGCGCCTGCACCCTGATACCGGAGCAGTCGTTGACGGCAACGCAACGCTTGAAGGCGTGCAAACCGACGGAAAGTTGACCTATGCAGCGGGCGACGTGAACTTCGGCAAATCGCCCATCGCGGTTGGCGCGGCTTACAGCTACAACAAAGCCGACACCAAAATCACCACCAACTTTGCGCTTGACGCTGCGACCGGCGCGCTGGTCACCCAAGGCTCACGCGAAGGCGTCATGCCAGCGGTGTCGCCCAACACCGGGCAATTTTTTACTATCGGCAGTTTGGGCATGGCGTTTAACAACGCGTCGTTTGACATTCAAGCGCTGAGCGATGTGGCGTTTGCTGCGTTGAGCAGCGACGGCAGCATGGCCAGCCGCTGGGTAACAGTTGATTTGAAAACCGGCGCCGCTAAATCTCTGGGCACCATCGGCGGTGGCGAGCGTGTGGTGGGTATTGCGCTGGAGCCTTGACACCACAGCTAGGACGCAGGCAATGCTACTGTATTTATAGCTGCTTGCGCCCGTATTGATTGCCTAAAACGCTTAATTGATCTGAATTAAGCGTTACTTGCCTGTCCGCTGCGCAACTCCTTCATGCGCTCGTCAAAATAGCTTCCAACGGTGTAGCGTTCAGACAGCCGCACCTCGCGACGCGGGTGTAAAAACAGTGGCAATGACAGGCGCGATTTGAAACGCGCCTCCCCCACTGGGTTCAACACCCGGTGAACGGTAGACGGGTAAAACCCGCCGGATGCTTCTTGCAGCATGTCGCCGATGTTGACGACGAGCAGCCCAAAATCACACGGCACATCGTGCCATTGCTGGTCTTTGCCAAGTACTTGCAAACCAGGCTCGCTGGCGGCTGGCAAGATGGTGAGCAGGTTAATGTCGCCATGCGCTGCGGCGCGCACGGCACCCGGCTCTTCTGCGCCCAACAATGGCGGGTAGTGCAACACACGCAGCAGCGTCTGGTCGCAGCCATCAATCATGTCTGGCAGCGGCATGGAATAACCCGCTTTGACTTCTGGTGGCGAATACTGCTCTACCCACGTCAAGAGCTGGGCTGCTAACGCGCTGCCAGCGGCGTAATAACGACGCGCGGCATCGCTCACTTCTGCTGGGTAGCGCCCCCACGGGAAGATGTGAAAAAACTCTTTCAAATCGCGCTGGGTGTTGTTTTTGGCGGTCTCTGAAATAGCAGGTGAAAAATAGCCGTCGAGCTTTACCGGATCTTGCGCATAGTTGTCTTTGGCCTCGGTTTTAAAAAACGCCAGCCATTCGTCGTAAATACTTTGCACCAGCGCCTGGTCCAGCGGGTGATTTGCCAGCACGCCAAACCCGGTGTCATGCAGGCTGCGGCAAAAGTCCTCTGCCGCTAATGGGCTGCGGTAATCAATAACGGGAAGCTGCATGGCGCGTCTCCTTTTGTACGATTCTGCGGGGTGACTATTTCTTCAGCCAATCGCCCATGAATGTCTCTTTAAATACCGCATCGCAGGCATCCGCATCAACGGCCATGCACACCTCAGTTTGCGGCATACCTGTACCCCAGCCGGGCTGCGGGTAGTCAATGAACTGCTTGCGGTTCATCATGGTTTGGCCTTGCGCAATACCATCGAGTGCAACGCGCACGCGCCCCGATTCAATGGCGAACAGTTCGCGGTTGGTCAGGCAAATAAAAGCCATCACATCGTGGCCAAAGCAGCCGTGAATTTTGGCGACGTGCGGGTACAAGCCGCTATAAAAATTAGCATAAAACCCGACTGCATGGGCCAGCACATCAGTGGCAATGTGGCGCTGCTTGTCAGCAATCGCTTTCATGAGTGCTACTGGCACGATGACGCGGTGCGTGACGTCCAGGCCAACCATGGTGAGCTTGAAGCCTGCAATAAAAACCTTGTCCGCCGCGTGCGGGTCGTTCCACACATTGGCTTCTGCCACGGGTGACACATTGCCGGGTTCGACCACCGTGCCGCCCATGATGATGACTTCACGCAGCAGCTTGGGCAGCTCGGGTTCAAGCTGCAACGCAAGTGCGACATTGCCCAACGGGCCAACTGCCACCAGGGTGATTTCGCCAGGCTGGGCGCGCGCCATGTCAACGATCAATTGCGCGGCTGCTCGTTTGTCAATCTGGTTGGTGGTCGCTACGCGCTCTGGCAAATTGCCCAAGCCGTCAGCGCCATGAATAAAGTCAAACTTGGCCTCACTCTGCCTGACCATCGGCGTGGCCACGCCGAGCGCAACAGGAATGTTGGGGTGACCCGCAATCGCGCACAAGTACAGCGCATTCGCAGCGGCTTGCGCCACCGTCACATTGCCAAACGTGGTGGTGATACCTACTACGTCAATGCCGGGGTGAGCCAGCGCGTAGTACAGCGCCATGGCGTCGTCAACGCCGGGGTCGGTATCGAAAATAACTTTAACGGGTGTTTTTGAGGTCATGCTTTAGGGGTTAAAAATCAAAAATTAAATCCGGCAAAGTCTGGAATCCAGCGTAGTTTGCCAGTGCAGCTTTGGCAGCAACGTTTTTTGACGGGTCAGAAGGCTGCGCCGATAAAAACGCATCTACCTCGCTGCTTGTGGGAATACTGTCTTGCGCACCAGCCCGCATGCAGGCCAGTGCGGCGGCTGCGCTTGCACGTTCAAGCGCATGCGGCAACGATTGCTGCTGCGCGAGACTTGCCACCAGCACACCACAAAAGGTATCGCCTGCGGCAGTGGTGTCAATAGGTGTGACGGCAAACGCAGTTTGCAAGATAGTTTGGCCCCCTGCCTCCCCGCTGAGTCGCGCGCAGCAGCCCTGCCCGCCGAGCGTCACCACGATGCACGGCACATCAGGCATCAAATCAAGGCATTCGGCAATGCTGCCCGTGCAGTTGCTGATGCTAGCCAGCTCGCCTTCATTAACGACCAGCACGTCAACATAAGCCAACAGGTCCAAAGGCAATGCTTGCGCTGGCGCGGCGTTCAGCACCACGGCCACGCCCGCTGTGCGTGCGGCTTCGGCGCAGGCTGCAACGGTTTCTAACGGAGTTTCAAGCTGCATCAATAAATGCGACATACCTGTAAGGTCAGGCAGGTGCTCGGCGCGCAGCGCGCTGTTGGCTCCAGGAGCCACGGTAATGGAATTTTCAGCGCTGTCAGACACGCAAATAAACGCAGTACCAGTAGGCAGGTTTTCAGTGCGATGCACGTGCAGCTTGACGCCCGCAGCGATAAGCGACGCCTCAATAGGCTGGGCAAAACTGTCAGCTCCAAGTGCCAGCAACATGCTGGTGGCCACGCCGCCTGCCCGCGCGCAGGCAACCGCCTGGTTAGCACCCTTGCCACCCGCGAAGGTCCGAAAGTCGCTTCCCAGCACCGTTTCGCCCGGCGCGGGAATGTGCGGCGCGCGCACCACAAAATCCAAATTGGCTGAACCGGCGACGAGAATCATGTTTTCATTGTAGAAAATTCCGCGCAACAAACATGACACAAAACTTTACACCCGACCATACATTACGCAGCACTTTCAATATTGCGGTGTTTGGGGCAGCGAATGTAGATATTTCTGCAAGCTCGCAGATCGCGTTCTTGACGGGCGATTCAACGCCGGGGCGCATTACCACCACCGCTGGCGGTGTGGCGCGCAACATTGCTGAAAACCTGGCGCGTTTGGGATTGAACGCGCATTTAATCAGTGCTGTCGGTGTCGATGTGCAGGGCCAATTTTTGCTCGACCATACTCGCCGCGTTGGGGTGGACGTGTCAAAGTGCAGCATCTTTCCGGGGCAGGCAACCGGCTCGTATCTGTCGCTCAATCAGCCAGACGGCGCATTGATGGCTGCGGTAGCCGATATGGCGGTGTTGGACTTTCTGATCCCCGAAGAGCTTGCGCGCCACACCGATTTCATGGCGGCTGCGGGAGTTTGGGTGGTGGACTGCAATTTAAGCGAGGCGTCCATTGCCTGGCTGATGAAAAACCAGAGCACCGCACCGGTATTTGTTGATGGCGTTTCAAGCCACAAATGCACGAGAATTTTGCCTTGGCTGCAAGGCGTTCACACCCTGAAAATCAACCGGCTTGAAGCGCAAACACTCACCGGCATGCCAGTGGGTGACGCGGGCCAGGCACAGATCGCCGCACACGACCTGTGCAGTCGCGGAGTTGAAAACGTCGTGGTGAGTCTGGGCGCTGGCGGGGTGTGCTGGCACCAGCGCGCCGTCAATGCAAGCGGCCATATTCCCGCGCTGCCGGTCACTGCAGTCAACTCCAATGGTGCGGGCGACGCGCTGACAGCTGCTTTGGTTTACGGCGTGCTGGCGCGCTGGCCGCTTGAACAGTCGGTGCGTTTTGCCAATGCCTGCGCCGCGCTCACGATGCTAAGTGCCAGCGCCAATCACCCGGAGTTGAGCGTGGCTAACGTATCGCAGTTGATGGTAAAAACCTGAGCAGGTTTAACCCAGAAAAGGCAGTTGGATGCGCCTGAGTGCGCTGCGCCCGGCGCGTCTAGCAAGGCCATCATGACACTTTTAAAGACGCGGGCTACTGCCCGCTAGGCGGAACAACGCAGCTGGGCGCGTTGGGCTTTAGGCAATCGGGTGCATAGCGCTGTCACCGGGCAGGTGAAGGCCATCGAAGCGAAAAAACTGAGTATTCATGCGGTCTGTGAGATGTTTGCTAGCGGTCAACTGCTTTTTCTAGGTTTAATACAGTCATGACAACGAATCAGTATTTGGACATTCACCCCAAAGTAGCCCACGCGATTGCAGCTGGCCAACCTGTAGTGGCGCTGGAGTCGACCATCATCTCGCACGGCATGCCCTACCCCCAAAACGTGCAAACCGCTCTGCGGGTGGAGGCAGAAGTACTAGCCCACGGCGCGGCGCCTGCAACGATTGCGATTTTGAACGGGCGGCTAAAAGTTGGCCTGGACGCAGCCGACATTGAAATGCTCGGAAAATTGGGCCACCAAGCCATCAAGGTCAGCCGCCGTGATGTGCCGTTTGTAGTGGCCGCCGGGCAGTCAGGCGCCACCACCGTGGCCGCCACCATGATGCTGGCCGCCATGGCCGGTATCACGGTGTTTGCCACTGGCGGCATCGGAGGTGTACACCGGGGCGCGCAGCAAACTTTTGATGTGTCCGCAGATCTGCAAGAGCTGGCACAAACCAATGTAGCAGTGGTGTGCGCGGGCGCGAAGTCAATTCTTGACCTCGGCTTGACGCTTGAATACCTTGAGACGCACGGCGTGCCGGTGATTGGATTTCAAACCGACAGCCTGCCCGCATTTTTTACCCGTGAAAGCGCGTTTGGTGTGGACTATCGGATGGACACTGCGGAGGCGATTGCAAACGTCATGCGCGCCAAGTGGGGCATGACGTTAAGTGGCGGTGTGGTAGTTGCCAACCCAATTCCCGCTGCGTTTGCCATGCCGCTTCAAGCCATTGACGCGGCGATTGCGCAAGCGCTCAAAGAAGCGCACGACCAGCACATCGTCGGCAAAGCGGCCACGCCATTTTTGCTGGCGCGGGTGAATGAACTTACTGGCGGCAACAGCCTTGCTGCAAATATTGAACTGGTACTAAACAACGCCAGGCTGGCCGCTGCCATTGCGTGCGCCTACGCAAAAGGCGCTGCGTGATTACGCGCTGCCAGTGGAATGCCGCAGGGGGCTTGCCCCAGCATGCAATAGACGCTTTTGCACAAGACGGCGTGCTCTTAATTGAGGATTTTGTCGTTCCAGGAAAATGTGCAGAATTGCGCGAACGCGCCGAAGCGCTGGTGCAGCACCACGCACCCGCCTCTGGCCACACCGTGTTTTCCACGCAAGATCAAAGCCATGCCCGCAATGCGTACTTTGAAGAATCAGCCAACGGCATCGGCGTGTTTTTTGAAGACGGCGCACATGACAAGCAGGGCAAATTAACGGTGCCGCTGGCCAAAGCCGTCAACAAAATAGGCCACGCCATGCACGACCTGGACCCGGTCTTTGACGCGTTTTCCCGCACGCCAGATTTACACAGGCTTGCCTCGAGTATTGGCCTGCAAAACGCGCAGCTGGTGCAGTCGATGTACATCTTCAAGCAGCCCGGCATAGGCGGCGAAGTCAACTGCCACCAGGACAGCACATACCTTTACACCGATCCAAGCTCAGTAGTTGGTTTTTGGTTTGCGATTGAAGACGCCCATCAGGGCAACGGCTGCCTGGGCGGTATTGCGGGCTCGCACACGCAAGGCTTGCGGGAAGTATTTCGGCGCACAGGCGATGGCAAATTGGCCCTTGAAGTCTTGCAGCCCGATTTGCATTGGGACACTGCCAGCGCTGAGTGGCTGGAAGTCAAGCAAGGCACGCTGATCGTTTTTAACGGCCTGTTTGCGCACCTTTCAAGTGCCAACCGATCAGCTCAGTCGCGCCATGCGTACACGCTTCATGCTGTCAGCTGCGCAGCGCACTACCCTGCGACCAACTGGATTCAAAGGCCACGACCGCCTAACTTGCCGTGGCGCGGCTTTGATCCGATTTAAAGGCATTTTTACAGATGTTTTAGGCGTTTTACGCAATAAATACGGGCGCGAGCAGCTCCTGTATACATAGCGTTGGTAATCTTAAACATAGCAGGACTTCGACGGAGGTGGTTCCCTGAACCTGCGCGAGGCAATAGGTGAAAACTAAGCTGCAGCAACCTGAGCCTTTGAACCGAAAAACCGAAAAACCGGAAGACCATGAGCGAAAGATCTCACAGGAATCGTTCGCCGCAGTTCAAGGCCAAGGTCGCGCTGCCACTGACGCTTCTTGCCTCAACGGGGAGGGCGTGAAAACTACACCGGCAGCAGAATTCAATGTCTACATTGACCCGCATGCGGCAAAACAAGCCGACAGCTTTTATTTGTTACTGAATGAGCGTATGGCGCGTTTGCCCTGATGCTCGAGCAGAAAAATTAAGTAAAACTGCTTGCTGTTTAGACTTAATATCGCCTTTTTCGGATTTTGATTTTTTTAACCTAAAGGATTTGCCATGAAGATTGCTTCAACAACGCTGACACGATTTTCAGCTGTCGCCGCCCTAGCCGCTGGCGCATTGCTCTGCGGCGCTGCAGCAGTGGCCCAGCCCGCCATCGTTTATGACATGGGCGGCAAATTTGACAAGTCATTCAATGAAGCGGGCTACAACGGCATTGAGCGCTGGAAGAAAGAATCCGGCAAGCCGTACCTCGAGTTTGAAATTACCAATGAGTCCCAGCGTGAACAAGCCATTCGCCGCATGGCCGAGCGCAACGCCAGCCCGATCATTGCGATGGGTTTTGGACAGGCATCAGCTTTGGAAAAAGTAGCGAAAGATTTCCCGAAATTACAGTTCGCCATTGTGGATATGGTCGTAAACCTGCCAAACGTGCAGTCCACCGTGTTTAAAGAACAGGAAGGCAGCTTTTTGGTCGGCACGATGGCCGCGCTGGCGAGCAAGTCCGGCAAAGTTGGATTTGTGGGCGGAATGGACATTCCGCTGATTCGCCGCTTTCAATGCGGCTACGAGCAAGGCGTGAAATACGCAAATCCAAAAGCCGAAGTGTTTGCCAACATGACAGGCACCACCGGCGCTGCCTGGAACGACCCCGCACGCGGTGGTGAGCTGGCCAAGGCGCAGTTCTCAAAAGGCGCTGACGTGGTGTTTGCAGCCGCTGGCGGCACGGGTATGGGCGTGTACCAGGCCGCCAAAGACGGCGGCAAACTGGCCATTGGTGTTGACAGCAACCAAAACCACCTGCAGCCTGGCACCATGCTGACGTCCATGCTCAAACGTGTTGACGTGGCGGTGTTTAACGCCGCTAAAAACTTCAAGCCCGGTATGTCTGTTCTGGGTCTGAAAGAAAGCGGCGTTGGTTTTGCCATGGACGCAAACAACGAAAAACTGGTGAGCGCAGACATGAAGAAAAAAGTCGAAGCTGCGCAGGCTGACATCATCAGCGGCAAAATTAAAGTGGCCGACTACATGGCAGACAACGCATGCAAGTTTTGATTGCCTCCCGATTTCAGCGCAGAGATTTATCCGATTTAGGTCGTCGCTTAGCCTTGCCGTGCTAAAGCACTGTCTGCGGCTTTGCGCCTAACCTCGCACTGAAATCGGAACGTAATCACTGATCGAACAACGCTAGAACTTAAATCCTGCATGCTGACTATCCCGGGCGCGTCAACATCGGCATCGTCTCAAACAGCGCCAGAGCAACAAGCGCAGCTTGCAGTGCAGATGACCAGCATATGCAAGCGCTTTGGCGCGATGCTGGCCAACAGCGATGTGGACCTTATCGTGCGCAGCGCTACGGTGCACGGCATTGTTGGTGAAAACGGCGCGGGCAAAAGCACGCTGATGTCGGTGCTGTACGGTTTTTACCGTGCCGACAGCGGGCAAATTGTGATCAATGGCCAGCCGGTAGCCATTGCCAACGCACACGACGCGATTGCCCACGGCATTGGCATGGTGCACCAGCACTTCATGCTGGTGGGCACACTGACCGCGATTGAAAACGTGATGCTCGGCGCAGAGCCGCATGTGCTGCTTGGGCGCGCAAGCGACGAAGTGCGGGGCCGCATGCTGGCGCTCATGGACTCGACTGGTTTAAAAGTTGCACTGGATGTGCCGGTCGGTGAGCTGGCGGTGGGCGACCAGCAAAGGCTGGAGATACTAAAAGCGCTTTACCGCGGTGCGCGCATTTTGATTCTGGATGAGCCCACCGCCGTGCTCACGCCGCAAGAAACCGAACAGCTGTTCGGCGTATTGACCTTGCTGCGCAACCAGGGCACCACAATTATTTTGATCACCCACAAGCTCACGGAAGTCATGCGCTTGTGCGACGACGTGACCGTGATGCGCGGCGGGCGTGTGGTGGCCCGCGTGGCCATTGCAGACACATCGGCTGGCCAACTGGCAGAAGCGATGGTTGGCCGCAAAGTTGCTATCGGCCGCGCCGAAGGCTCAGCCCAAGCACCAGGCGCCATCATGCTGCAGGCGAGCAACATCAGCTTGAAAGACGCTCAAGGCGTAATGCGGCTAAGCGGCGTTAACTTGCAATTGCGCGCAGGTGAAATCGTTGGCATTGCAGGTGTGTCTGGCAACGGGCAAAGCGAATTGCTGGAGGTGTTGTCAGGCCTGCGCCAGCCGACGTCCGGGCAGCTCACCGTTGCCAGCCAGACCTTTGGCCCAAGTGCATGGCTGCACCCTACTTTGGCGCGCACACTCAAAATTGCCCATGTGCCTGAAGACCGCCATGCCCGGGCCATGGTGATGGACTTTGACGCCTGGGAGTCCGCCGTGCTGGGCTACGAGGCCCTGCCCTGCTACAGCCGCTGGGGCTGGATGATGGGCGGGCGAATGCGCGCCGCAACCCGCCGCATGATGGAGCAGTTTGATGTACGCCCGCGCAATGCACAGTTGCAGAGCAGCAAATTTTCAGGTGGCAACCAGCAAAAACTGGTGCTGGCGCGTGAGCTGGGCCAGGCACCGCACGTGCTGCTGGTAGGCCAGCCAACCCGCGGTGTGGACATTGGCGCAATTGAATTTATTTACAGCCAACTCCGCGCGCTGCGCGCACAAGGCTGCGCGGTGCTGGTACTTTCAAGCGAGCTCGATGAAATACTTGCCCTTAGCGACCGGGTCGTGGTGATGTGCCAGGGCCGCATCACGGGCGAACTGCCGATTGATGCGTGCAGTGAAAACCGGCTGGGCATGTTGATGACGGGTGGCGCATAAAATGGCTTGTAGCGCATTAAATACGGGCGTAAGCAGCTATATTTTTAGTAGCATATTAGCTGTTGAATACGCGGACGTTCTATGACCCCCGCACCACCCCTGCCCCGCTGGGCTGACGTTGTTTTGCTTCCTGTCGTGTGCCTGGCAGTCGCGTTGCTGGCCGCAGGTGTGGTGGTTGCGGCAGTTGGGCAAAACCCGGTCAATGTGCTGTCGGTATTGGTCAATGGCGCATTCGGTACGCCGCGCGGCATCAGCTACACGCTTTATTACGCCACCACTTTTGTTTTTACCGGGCTGGCTGTGGCAGTAGCCTTTCACGGCGGCCTGTTCAACATTGGCGCTGAAGGCCAGGCTTTGATGGGCGGGTTAGGCACGGGGCTGGTGGCGCTGTGGCTGGGCCCAACGTTGCCAGGCTGGGTGCTGCTGCCTTTGATGCTGCTGGCGGGCGCATTGTTTGGCATGGCCTGGGTCGCAGTGCCTGCGGTGTTGCAAGCCTATCGCGGCAGCCACGTGGTGATCACCACCATCATGTTTAACTTTATTGCCAGTAGCCTGATGGTGTACGTGCTGGTCAACTACATTCGGCCAGCGGGCACGATGTCGGTTGAAAGCGTGCCGTTTGCGCCGTCGGCCAAGCTGGCGTCCATGAAAGATTTTTTAGCTGGCGTCGGCATTGACTGGCCCAGCTCACCGCTCAACATCAGTTTATTTTTGGCGCTGCTGGCGGCCGAAGGTGTGTACTTACACCTGTGGCGCACGCGGGCGGGCTACCGCTTGCGAGCAGTGGGCTCCAGCCCCGGTGCTGCGACGTTTGCAGGCATCAATGCCAGGCACCAGGTGGTCATTGCCATGGCGCTGTCGGGCGCATTGGCCGGGCTGGTAGGCATGAATGAAATTGCGGGTGTCAGCGGCAAGCTGCTGCTTGAATTTGTGGCCGGTGCAGGCTTTACCGGCATTGCTGTCGCGCTGATGGGGCGCAACCACCCAGTGGGAATTGTGCTGGCCAGTGTGCTGTTTGGCGCACTGTTTCAAGGTGGTGCTGAGGTGGCTTTTGAGGTGCAAGGCTTTAGCCGCGACATGGTGGTGATGTTGCAGGGCTTTATCGTGCTGTTTTCTGGCGCGATGGTGTACGTGATTGCTCCGTGGCTGGCGCGCGCACTAAGCGTGTTTAGCCAGCCGTTACGGCCAAAGGCGACCACTTCGGAGCAAGCCAGCAATGGATGAGAGCCTCATTGCCGGCATGTTGGCGTCAACGCTGCGGGTTTCAACGCCGCTGATTTTGTGCGCGCTTGCTGGACTTCTGGCAGAGCGTTCTGGCGTTGTGGATATTGGGCTGGAGGGGAAAATGCTGTTCGCCGCATTTGCCGCTGGCGCTGTCGGGGCGTTGTCTGGCTCGATGGCTCTGGCATTGCTTGCTGCCATGGGTGTTGCGGTACTGCTATCTTGGATGCATGGGCTGGCCTGCGTGAGCCACAGAGGTGACCAAGTCGTCTCGGGCGTTGCCATCAACATCATTGCAGCTGGCATGACGGTGGTGATCGGCATTGCGCTTTTTGCCCAAGGCGGGCAAACGCCGCAGCTGCCTGACACCGTTCGTCTCGGGCCGCTGCTGCCTGGCGCGGCAGATGCGGTACGCAGCGTGCCGCTGGTGGGAGTGGTGTTGGGCGATGGTTTGTTCAACCACAACGCCATGGTGTACCTGGCGCTTGCCCTGGTTCCGGCGGTGTGGTGGCTGCTGTTTCAGACCCGCTTCGGTTTGCGGCTGCGTGCAGTTGGTGAGAACCCGCAGATGGTCGAAGCCGCTGGTGTTTCAGTGCAGCGCTTGCGGTACGCGGCACTGACTTTAAACGGCGTGTTGTGCGGGCTGGCGGGGGCGTATCTGGTGCTGGGCCAAAGCGCCATGTTCTCTGCCAACATGACCGCCGGGCGCGGCTTTATGGCGCTGGCGGCGCTGATTTTTGGCCGCTGGCATCCGGTAAAGGCGTTTTTGGCATGCCTGCTGTTTGGCTTTTTGGATGCGTTTGCCATCCGCATGCAGGGCGTTAAATTGCCGGCTGTACTCGGAAGTGGCGAGGTGCCGGTGCAGCTGATTCAGGCGCTGCCGTACATCATGACCGTAGTACTGCTGGCAGGTTTTGTCGGCCGGGCGGTTGCGCCCAAAGCGCTGGGCAGGCCTTACACGAAAGAGCGATAGAACGCGGCGCGATAAAAGTTTAAAGCGCTTCGCCAGTTGGCTCGCGGCCCATCAGCGTTTGAACTGCCTCGATTGCAGTGAGTTTGCCATCCAGCAGCGCCACCACGGCCTTCGATATCGGCATATCCACACTCAAACTGGCCGCGCGCTGCACCACCGTGCGAGCCGAATAAACGCCCTCGGCCACATGGCCCAGGCTGGCGATGGTTTGCGCTAGCGTTTTGCCTTGCGCCAAAGCCAAACCCACGCTGCGGTTGCGGCTCAAGTCGCCAGTGGCAGTCAGCACCAAATCACCCAAACCTGACAAGCCGGTAAACGTTTCGGGCTTGGCACCCAGTGCCACGCCCAGGCGCGTCATTTCAGCCAAGCCGCGTGTAATCAACGCCGCCCGGGCGTTGAGCCCCAGCGCCAGCCCATCGCACAGCCCGGTAGCAATCGCCAACACGTTTTTCACCGCACCGCCGACTTCAACGCCCACGATGTCGGCAGAGGCATACACCCTCAACCGGGAACTGTGAAACGCCGCTACCAGCGCATCCCGCACGGCAGCATGCTCGCTTGCGGCCACCAGCGCGGTGGGTTGGGCCCTGGCAACTTCTTGTGCAAAGCTGGGTCCACTCAGCACGCCCGCTATTAAATTAGGAGCTATTTGCGCCCGTATTTCATGCGCAAGAAGGCCAAATGATGCGTTATTTGATGGTTTATTTGACGAGTTATTTGGTGTTTCTAAAGGTGCCTCAAAGCCTTTGCACAGCCAGGCTACCGGTACGCGCTGCTCCGCCAAAACGCCGAGCATGCCGCGCAGCGCCGCCATCGGCGTGGCGACCACAATCAACTGCTGGCCTGCCAGCGCTGTATCCAACAGCGGCAGTCCGCCAACCAATTGCAAAGCCGCAGGCAGCGGGACGTCAGGGAGATAGCGGGCGTTAAAGCGGGTCGCTGCTGCCGTGTTGGCCTGGTCAGCATCACGCGCCCAAAGCGTTACGCAATGGTTTGGATTGCTGGCTGCGCTCACAGCCAGCGCAGTACCCCAGGCACCAGCACCCAGCACCACAATGTTCATGCTGCGCTGATCATGCTTGGCTGGATGTAGCCGAGGTTTTAAACGATGATTTGCGGCGCTGGCGCAGGCCCCGCTGCAGCGCTGGATTGCTGCTGCTCGTACATTGCCTGAAAATTGATTTCAGCCAAATGCACTGGCGGAAACCCGGCGCGTTGCACCAAATCAGCCACGTTGCCGCGCAAGTACGGGTAAACAATTTGCGGGCAGGCGATGCCCAGAATCGGCGAGAGTTGCTCTTGCGGCATGTTGCGCAGCTCGAAAATACCGGCTTGTTTGGCTTCTACCATGAATACGGTTTTGTCTGCAATCTTGGCGTGCACAGTCGCTGTCACGGTGATTTCAAACAGGCCTTCGGCGACCGGCGTCGCGTCAACGCCCAGCTGAATGTCGACAGCAGGTTGCTCCTGGTTTAACAAAATTTCTGGCGAATTGGGTTGCTCCAAAGACATGTCTTTGAGGTAAATACGCTGGATTTGAAAAATCGGGTCAAGATTGGCTTCGGCCATGAGTTGCTTTCGGGTTGCTGATGAAGTGGGTAAGGAAGAGGCGAAATTGTATGGGCGAGGATCTGGCAGATTCAGGCCGCATTGAGCAGCGGCAGCAAACCGCCTTTGGCGTCCAGCGCCACCAAATCATCACATCCACCCACATGCGTGTTGCCGATGAAAATTTGCGGCACGGTGCGCCTGCCGGTGATGTCCATCATTTTTTGACGCTCGTCCGGGGTCAAGTCAACCCGGACTTCATTTAACTCGGTAACGCCCCGTGCTGACAGCAATTGCTTGGCTGAAATGCAGTACGTGCAAGTTCCAGTGGTGTAGATTTTTACAGTTTGCATAAGAGTTTCTCGCGATCTCAGGCTTTTTCAAGGGGAAGGTTGGCGTCTTTCCAGGCTTTTAGCCCGCCGCCCAGCGCCTGGGCTTGCTCGTAACCCAGTTTTTTGGCAACAGCCACGGCGCGGTTGGCCCTGGCGCCCGTGGCACAGACCAAAATCAGTGGCAGCGCCTTGTTTTTGACCGCCATGGGCAGCTTGGCTTCCAGCTGACTGAACGGTACATTTTTAGCGCCACCCACGTGGCCCGAGGCATATTCTTCTACTTCGCCCACATCAACCACCACCGCCTTTTCGCGGTTAATCAGCTGCACAGCAGCGCTGGCGCTCAATGCACCAGCGTTCATGCCGCCGGCGACCATTGGCCAGACCAGCATGCCGCCAGAGGCCAATGCGATGGATATCAGCATCCAGTTGTCGATCAGAAATTTCACTTTTTTCCTTTTGCTCAAAATTGCCCAACCCCTGATTTTAGAATGCTGGGGCGACCCCGGCGAATGCACCGCGTTTTAATACCCTTACCGACTCGCTTTTACCCTCTTTCTGAACTACTACCCGACCACTCCATGCACAAACTTGTCTTGATTCGCCACGGTGAATCCACCTGGAACCTGGAAAACCGTTTTACCGGCTGGGCCGATGTGCCACTGACGGACACAGGTATCGCCCAGGCAAAAAACGCAGGCAAATTACTGGCAGAGGCTGGCTTTGACTTTGATGTGGCCTACACCAGCATGCTCAAACGCGCCACGCACACACTGTGGCACACGCTTGACACCATGGACCGCACCTGGCTGCCGGTGGTAAACCACTGGCGCTTGAATGAGCGCCATTACGGCAATTTGCAAGGTCTGAACAAAGCCGAAACCGCCGCCCAGTACGGCGACGCGCAGGTACTGCTCTGGCGGCGCAGCTACGACGTACCGCCGCCTGCCATGGCCGCTGGCGACGAACGCAGCGAACGCGGCGACCGCCGCTACGCCAGGCTCAAACCAGAGCAAATTCCTCTGACTGAATGCCTCAAAGACACGGTAGAGCGGGTGCTGCCTTTCTGGAACGAGTCGATGGCCCCCGCCATCCAGGCAGGAAAACGCGTGGTGGTTGCGGCGCACGGCAACTCCATACGCGCCCTGGTGAAGTACCTGGACGGTATTTCCGACCACGACATCGTGGGTCTGAACATCCCGAATGGCAAGCCCCTGGTTTACGAGCTGGACGCTAATTTGACGCCAATCCGCCACTACTATCTGGGTGAATCAGGCACAACGTAACTCGCTGCCAAACCGGAAGTTTTAGCAAAAAACTGCGGAACTGTAACGCCAGGTCTTTGTCATAGGTGTATATTGCTTTTGCGATGTGTTCCATTGGTGCAACTGTGTGCCGAACTTTCAAGGTATTAGTATGGGTCAAAAGCTCAAAATTGCAGGCTGGGTTTCAATTGGCGTGGTGGCCGGTGCGCTGACCACCGTGCAGATACAAGCCGTTGCGCGCGGCGCAATGGCACCCTTGCCGCTTGAAGAACTGCAGCAACTTGCCAACGTATTTGGCATGGTCAAGTCTGACTACGTTGAGCCGGTCGACGAGAAAAAACTCATTTCAGATGCCATCACCGGCATGGTTGCCAGCCTGGACCCGCATTCGGCTTACTTTGACAAAAAATCGTTCAAGGAATTTCGCGAGGGCACCAGCGGCCGCTTTGTAGGCGTGGGAATTGAAATCAGCCAGGAAGACGGCTTGATCAAAGTGGTGTCGCCGATTGAAGGCTCGCCAGCAGACCGCGCCGGCCTCAAGCCCAATGACCTGATCACGCGCATCGACGAAACAGCAGTCAAGGGCTTGTCGATCAACGAAGCCGTGAAAAAAATGCGCGGCGAGCCCAAGAGCAAAGTGGTTCTGACGATTTTCCGCAAAGACGAAAGCCGCACCTTTCCGGTGACTATCGTCCGCGAAGAGATTCGTACGCAGTCGGTGCGCGGCAAAGTCACTGAGCCCGGCTATGCATGGATTCGCCTGAGCCAGTTCCAGGACCGCACGGTAGACGACTTCGCCACCAAAATAGAAGCAATTTACAAACAAGAACCCAACCTTAAAGGGCTGGTGCTTGACTTGCGCAACGACCCGGGTGGCCTGCTTGACGCCGCAGTCGCCATTTCAGCCGCGTTCTTGCCTGAGAATGTCGTCGTGGTGTCCACCAACGGCCAGTTGGCTGAAAGCAAGTTTGTGTACAAAGCTGCGCCTGAGTTTTACCTGCGCCGCGCTGGCAATGACCCCCTCAAACGCTTGCCCGCTGCCCTGAAAACCGTACCGCTGGTGGTACTGGTCAACGAAGGCTCAGCATCGGCCAGCGAAATCGTTGCTGGTGCACTGCAAGACCACAAACGCGCCACCATCATGGGCAACCAGACCTTTGGTAAAGGGTCGGTTCAAACTGTGCGCCCGCTGGGGCCAGACACCGGTATCAAGCTCACAACCGCCCGCTACTACACGCCTAGCGGCAAGTCGATTCAGGCCAAAGGCATCATCCCTGATGTGATGATTGATGAAACACTGGAAGGCAGCCCGTTTGCAGCATTGCGCACCCGCGAATCTGACCTGGAAAAACACCTTGGCAGTGGCCAGGGTGCTGAAGCCAAAGACGCCAGCCGAGAAAAAGCACGCGAACTGGCGATGAAAAAACTCGAAGAAGAGGCTAAAAAGACGCCAGAGCAACGCCGCCCACCCGAACTGGGCAGCGACAAAGACTTCCCGTTGTTGCAAGCCATTAACCAGCTTAAAGGCCGGCCGGTGATTGTCAGCAAAACTGCAATCGTAGAAAACAAAAACGAGAAAAAAGAAAATTGATATCTCTTGAATGACCAGCAGCTGCTGCGCTACTCGCGCCACATTCTTTTAGACGAAATCGGCATCGAGGGCCAGCAAAAACTGCTGGCCGCGCACGCGCTAATCATCGGTGCTGGCGGGTTGGGCTCACCCGTTGCGCTGTATCTGGGCAGCGCAGGGGTCGGGCACATCGCGGTGGTGGACCACGACACCGTCGACAACACCAACTTGCAGCGGCAGATTGCCCACCAACTCTCGTCGGTAGGGCAACCCAAGGCCGTATCTATCAAACGAGCAATTGCAGCGATCAACCCGGATGTTGCGGTCAGTCCCATCGTCGAGCAAGTTGGCGATGCGGAGCTGGACGTGCTGGTACAGCAGGCCGATGTGGTTCTGGACTGCACCGACAATTTCGCCACCCGCCACGCCATTAACCGGGCGTGCGTTAAACACCGCAAACCGTTGGTGTCTGGCGCTGCAATTGGATTTGATGGCCAGGTCACGGTGTTTGATAGCCGCAGCGAGAATTCTCCTTGTTACGCCTGCATGTTTCCTGAATGGAGTCAACCTGTTGAGGCGCAATGCGCCACGATGGGAGTTTTCGCGCCTATGGTGGGCATTATTGGCAGCGTCCAGGCTGCAGAAGCCTTGAAGCTCTTAATTGGTGTGGGCCAGAGCCTTGCTGCGCGTTTGCTCATGCTGGACGGGCACCACATGCAGTGGACACAACTCAGCGTACCGCGAGACAGTTCCTGCCCGGTTTGCGGTACTCATTGAGTCCGCGCTGCTGGTGCCGCGGCCTTACTCGCACCCAAAGCCGCCGATGGCGCAGTGCTTTTTGGACGCGATGCAACAGCCAGTGAGGCGGTGCAGTCTGCATCTTCACCAGGGCCGGTTTCAACAGTTGCCAGCAATGCCAAAAACGGGTTGACCAAACCCAACGCGATACCCAGCCCCACCCGCCCCGCCAAGGCCGCTTTGTCTGGTCCGGCGGTGGGCGCAGCAAACGTCCCGTTAATTTTCAAAGGCGAACGAAAACTCAAAATACTCTTGTCTTTGGGCTGTGGGCTGAGCATCAAATCAAGCGTTTCATCTTTCAAACTGATTTGCCCCGTTCCGTTGATGACCGTGTCGGTGGTGTCCAGCACGATGACTTTGCTGCGCATCAAACCCTGCCGCACATCAAACGCCGCTGCCGCGCACCTGAGCTGCACGTTGCGGTCACCCCGCAGAAAAAATTTGATGACTTCGCCGCCGTCCAGTCCCAAAAACTCCATCAGCAAGTTGCTTATTTCGCCCTTCCCCATCAGCAGGGCGACGTCTCCGTTCGCACTGCCGAGCATTTGCGCCATCGAATTGCCGCGCCCTTTCAGATTGGCCTGACCATTGAACTTGCCAAAGCTGCTTTTTGTGGTTTCAACCGTCGGGAAAAGCTGGTTAAGCGCCAGAGCATTGGCCGTTACCCGAGCATCGAACGCAGCCGGCTCTACCTTGACATCCACAACGACACGCCCGGCCAGCTGGCCGCCCGCCACACCCAGCACAAGTGGGTCAAGCTGCAGAACGCCGTCATTTAACTTCACCTGAACGCTGCCTTTGTCCAGCGGCAATTGCTCCACATGGCGGATGTCTAGCGCGGTGTACAGCACATTCGCATTCATCGCCTTCAGTCTTGTCAGGTCGAGCACCGCTGTGGGCAAGACTTTGCGTGGTGCAGTTGCTTTTTGGCTGGTCGAAGCGGCGGCGCCGGCAGCGGACTTTTGAATCGGTGCTGCGGCGATCCTTACCGTTTTAACCGGTAGCCCAATCACTGGGAGCAGGTCCTCAAAGTCAAGAATTTTTGATTGCACTTTGCCGGTTAAAAGTGGCTTGGCCGCTGAGTTGTCAAACGTCAATGCGCCAGTCAGGTCCGAGCTTCCCAACACCCCGCGAATTTTTGTTGCGGCCCATACCGCACCGCTTTTGTCGAGCTGGCCGCTTAATTTATAAGGCGGCGTGGATGGCAAAACAACGCCCAGCAAGGTATACAGCTCTTCGAGATTTCTGCCTTGCAAATCAAAGCTGGCGCTCAGGCCTGCAAGCTCGGCAAGGTTTTCAATTGTCCCCTTTGCTTTTAGCGTGGTCCGACCCGCTGCGGCATTGACTTCAATGGGAAACGCCTGCTTGGTGTCTTTGCTCAGCTGCAACACGCCGCCGGTGCGGCCCGTGGCGTTAAAGGATTGATTTTTCCACTTGCCCGCAACCTTGAAGGTGAGCGGCAGTTGCTGCGCACCCTCTGGAGCGACTGAAAAGTTAACCGCCATGTTTGCTCCCTGACTTACAGCGCGGTACTTCAACAGGCCCTTGTCGACGATGAACGAGCCGATCAACGGCGTGGCACCCTCTTCTGACGTGTCTCGTGACAGGGCCCAGGTTTTTCGTCCGTCGGGCTCAACCTGCAAACTCAGTTGTGGCTCGCTCAGCTTCACCATCGGCAGCTCAATTCTCCCCAAAAACAAAGGCCACAGCTTGATCTCGAACTCGGCAGATCTGGCGTTAACGAGGTAAGGCTCGGCCGCCCATTCAGGGTTTGCCAGCTCAAGTCCATCAATCCGCACGGTAGTGGCTCCCCACGGCCAGGGCTGAAAATCAACGTCGAGGCGCCGTGTGATTTCAAACTTGCGTCCCAAATCTTCAGAAACAAAACGATTTATGGGGCCGCGCAACAAGTCCCACGGGAAAAACAAGACCAGCGCAACTACTGTCAGCAGCACGCCTGCAATGGACACAAGCCACACCACACCAGCGCTGCCGATCCGTGTGGGCATCGAAGGCCTAGCCATTGTGGAGTTGACTTCTGCATTTACTCATCAAGCTAACAGTGTGCACGTAAACACCAGCCACCCAGGTCGTCAACTGCGGCACACATGTGTGGGCCAATACCGACAAACTGGCACGCAGTAGGAAACTTCCTACGCGTCACGGCAAATAACAAAGGCAAAATAAATAAAGCAACAATAAGCAACCAAACAGGTACGGTCATACCCGAAAAACAACTGGCGCTGAGTTGACAGCTACCCTTCGCTGCCCCAGCTGAACCCTGAAAATTACCAACAATGACTTCAACACCCCATTTTGGACTCGCCCTGTGAGACTCAGAACGTTTATCGTCGAGGACAACCCGACCATCCGCGACAACCTGATTGCTACGCTTGAAGAGCTCACCAGCGTTGAAGTCATAGGGACAAGCGACAGCGAAAACGAAGGCACGGCCTGGCTGCAAAACCATCCCGGTGACTGGGACCTCGCAATACTAGACCTGTTTTTAAAACAGGGAAGTGGCTTGGGCGTTCTGGTCGGCTGCCAGACCCGCAAAGCACAGCAGAAAGTGGTGGTGCTCAGTAACTACGCTACTCCAGACATTCGCAGGCGTTGCGTGCAGCTGGGGGTTGACGCGGTTTTTGACAAGTCAAATGAGATTGAAGGCCTGGTGGATTTTTGTACGCAGCAAAGTGACTCAGAAGCCGCACCTTCTTGATGGTCTGCCTGCTTTTGCGCGCAAGCCCATGATTCGCAACGCCAGAGTTTTCCCGCACCAATGCGCAAGGCGCGCAAGTCACGCCAACCGCAGGCGCCTGCGCTGCTGCCTAATCTATCAATTTACTTTTCAGTGCGTAATACGTCAGGTCGCTGTTGGACGACAGGCTCATTTTCTCCATCACACGGGTGCGGTAAGTGCTGACGGTTTTCACGCTGAGCGACAGAGCCTTGGCAATATCGCCAGCAGTTTCGCCTTTAGCGAGCTTCAAAAAGACCTGAAATTCTCGCTCGGACAATTGCTCATGCGACGCCATGTCTTGGGGACGGTTCAACTGCTGGGCCAACAGCTCTGCCACGCTGGGGGTAATGTAGCGTTTGCCCAAAGAAATCACGCGAATCGCGTCAACGATTTCCTGTGGCTCGCACTCTTTGTTCAAGTAGCCACTGGCACCTTGGCGAATAAGATTCACCGCATAGTGCTCTTCGGGGTAGCCGCTCAGAATCAAAATACCCACATCAGGCGCTTTCGCGCGAATCATGGCCAATGCGTCAATGCCGCTTTGCCCAGGCATCGACAAATCCATGACCAAAATATCCAGCTCAACGTTTCGCACCAGGTCAATGGCTTCGCGCCCGCTGCCAGCTTCCCCGACCACACGCAAATCAACGTGCTCAGAGAAAAACTGCTTGAGCCCCGATCGCACGATAGCGTGGTCGTCAACGATTCCGATTTTTATCATGATGTTTTCTTTCCCTTGAGTACGTTTGAACGGCATTAGCAGTAACAACCGCCGCCGAAGATTATTCTTAAAGCTTAATTATTGATGACACCGCGCCGACAGAGCGTAGGAGGATTTCCCGTGAATTTACTAAAGTTTCCCAAAATTGTGATCAGCATGGCCCTTGCTGTGCTTGCCGTAGCAGGTTTGATTTTGATCAACGAGGCCAGCTACCGCAGCTCATCAGACGCTGTTCAGGACATGCAAGAGGCGCAGCTAACCCGTAGCGCCCTCAACGACCTGATCCAAACCATTTTGGACGCAGAAACTGGCCAGCGTGGCTATTTACTGACCGGCGATGTCCGCTATCTTGAGCCGTACAACAAGGCGATGGGCCAGGTCAACCAACAGCTTGATGTTTTGCGGCAAATCTTTACGCCGTACAAAGAGCAGCTCACTGAATTCGGCATTTTGTCGAGACAACTATCCCGCAAACTTGCTGCGCTCGACTTATCGGTACGGATGCGCCGCGAGGACAAAGAAGAAGCCTGGCGCTTCGTGTTGAGCACTGACGTAGGCAAGGAGTTGATGCAATCGATACGCGAGCAGACGGCAAAACTGGCTGGCGCAAGCATTCGAAATATGGAGCAGGGGCAGGTGCAGGTCAAGCGCACGTTGCTGCTTTCGCGTATCGGAGTTGCGATCATCGCCATGATGGGATTGCTCGCTTTTTATATGTATTTGATGCAAACCAGAGCGCTGCTTAACTCGGGCATCCGTGAGCAAGAGTCATTAAAGCGTGAACGCGACCAGCTGGATTTGCAAGTCCGCGAGCGCACTGCAAACCTGGCCGAGCTGGCCACCCACCTGCAAAATGTCCGGGAAGACGAACGCGGCCACCTGGCGCGCGAGTTGCATGACGAACTGGGCGCGCTGCTTACCGCTGCCAAACTGGATGTCGCGCGCCTGAAGTCACGCATAGGAGTCAATCAGCCAGAAGCCACAGAGCGCTTGACCCATCTCACCACAACGCTGAACAGCGGAATCGCCTTGAAACGCCGAATCGTCGAGGACTTGAGGCCTTCGTCCCTGTCACACCTGGGCTTGATAGCGTCACTTGAAATCCTGGCGCGTGAGTTTGAAGCGCGCTCGGAAATTGCCATCACCACGGACCTCGAAATGGTGGATATGGCAGGCTCGGTTCAATTGACTGTGTACCGCCTGGTGCAAGAGTCCCTCACCAACATTGGCAAGTATGCAGAAGCCAGTCAGGCAGTGATCAGCGTGCAAAACATGGACGGCTACATAGCAGTTGAAGTCAAAGACAACGGTAAAGGATTTGACATTGACCGGATAAGCCCGTTAAGCCACGGCATAAGCGGTATGCGCCATCGCGTCGAGGCTGCTGGCGGTCGATTGACGGTTTCCAGCAGCCCAAACGGCGGAACGCTCATATCGGCTGTTTTGCCCAAAACGCATTGACTCGCGGATTGGCCAGGTCAGGGTGCTGTCAGCGCCTGCCTACAACGCTTACTACTGCAGGCCCACGCTGCTGCAAGGCAATTACCGAATTACGAATTGGCTCAAGCGATCTACGCTAAGTACTCGCGGTTGAATAGCCTTTCAGGGCAAGACAACCTTCCCCTTCGTTGGCCACACCAACGGGGTTACCGGGTAAAGGTAAGGAGATTTCAATGTTGCGCTATTCGGTAGTTTTTTTGGTCATCGCACTGATTGCAGCAGTGTTCGGTTTTGGCGGCATAGCTTCCGGAGCCGTCGAAATTGCAAAAATTCTGTTCTTTATTTTTGCAGTAATGGCGATCGTCAGCTTTGTATTTAGTCTCGTCAAAAAGAGCTAGAAACCAAATTAAAAACCGCGAGCTAACACTTGAATTTCGGGCCGTGTTTTTGGCCTGTATTACTGGCGTGTAAGAACCGGAATTTCTGAATTTTATGTTTTTGAATCTCCAGCTTGCAGCCATCAACTCGCACCTTTTTTAACCTTCCTAACCATCCATTTCAGGACTTCACCATGATTACGCCAGCAACCAACACATCACAAAACACCCGCCAGACCGCAGACGACCTGCTGCAAAGCACCGACCGCGCCATTGACGCCACCCGCCAGTATGCGCACGGCGCAATGGAGACGGCTGAATCAAAAATTCAAAACCTGCGCAGCAGCGTTGAACCCACAGTAGACATGCTGGCCAGCAAAGCGCAGCATATGGCGCATCAAGGCATGGACGCTGCAGTGCATGCCAAAGACCGCATGCAAGAGTCTCTGGTTCATTACGGCGACGCCACAACGCGCTACGTATCCAGGCAACCGGTCCGCTCCGTACTGATAGCCGCCGCATTTGGTGCCGTGGTTGCCCTTTTACTGAGCCCATCGCGCTCTACCCGCGAGCGTAATTGATAGCGCAGGCTAGTCGATCAGCAACGGGTTGCGTTTAGACACTCCAATTGATTCGTTCGGCTCAACAATCCCCTGGGGAGACAGCGTAGTGCCGCAGTTTCGTCAGCTTTTATAAACCCCGCACTGCTTTGATATCGCTTTGAATAAACCAACTAAAGAGGAATTCCCTATGAAATACGCTCGTTCAACCGCTGTTATTTGTGCCTTCGCTGCACTGGCCGGAGCTACGGTTTTGACAACGGGCTGCGCAGTGGTGCGCGGCCAGGAAACCGCGGGCGCGTATGTGGACGACGCGGCGATCACTACATCAGTCAAAGCACGAATGGTTGAGGATAAAACCGTGTCTGCTGGTGCCATCAACGTTGAAACCCTTAACGGCACTGTGCAAATCTCTGGTTTTGCAAAATCTTCAGCTGAAAAAGCACAAGCTGAAACCATCGCCCGTGGCGTGAAGAACGTTCGCGGCGTGAAAAACGACATCGTTGTTCGTCCATAAACAATTGCCGAATTCCGCCTTTTGGGCGGGCAATAAAAAGCCTCCTGACGGAGGCTTTTTATTTGTGTTGGGCGCATGGCGCGCCATTACGCCAGACCAGGTTTGCTGGCTCAGCCCGCCTTGACCACGAGCTTGTTATTGACTGATGAGACGCCCTTGATCTGCTTGGCGATAGTCGTTGCCTTGTCGCGCGCAGCGGCGCTAGGAGCTGGGCCATAAAGGGTGACCACTCCGGCTTTGGTGTCAACGTCAATTTTGATGGCGCTCAGGTCGGCGTCTTTGGCAAGCTCTGAAGACACGGACGCGGTGATGGCAAGATCGTCAACCGTTCCCGCCATCTTGTCAGTCGACTTGCTGCCGGCCGCTTCTGCCTTTTGCGTAGCGTCTTTCATCGCGTCCCCGGCTTTGGCCATGGACGATTCTGCCTTGGCTTTTGCTTCTGCAGCCGCTTGCTCGGTATTGGCAACAGCCGCGTCCAATTTTTGACCCGCTGATCTACCGTCATCGTTTTTTCCGCAAGCGCTCAGCGCCGCAGCCATCACCAGGCAGCTGCCAATGGTGGCCAGGTGAAAACGATTGGCCGTAGAAGAAAACTTGGTTTTTGTCATAAGAAGCGCTCCAATAAAAAAAGCGGCAGCACCTGGTGCATGCCGCTGGTTAGAAAGGTTATTGATCTGAATTGGGGCGAAAGCAGCTGCTTAAAGCTTGTCTACCGCTTTATGTGCTTTGTCTTTCACGTTCTGCTTGGCATCACCAAAGCCAGCTTGGACTTTTCCCTTGATCTGCTCGGCCTGTCCTTCAGTTTTCAGTCGGTCGTTGCCAACAACTTTTCCGGTTGCTTCTTTAACTTTTCCGCTGGCTTGCTCAACTCGGCCTTTGACCTGGTCTTTGTTCATGGTGCGTCCTTTGATAGGTTGGGTCTGCGCTGGCAAACTACCAAGCGCTTGCAAGCAAAACGCCTGCTTCACCAATGTAGCTAGCAGCTCTTTCGACAGCAGTAGGGCTCTGCTGCTTTTCTTGTAGGACGGATGCGTTCTACGGCTTGTAAAAACAGCTTCCATGGCGCTTGCGAAAATCCTGCGGATGTTCAGGCCTGGGGCCACTAAAGATACCGCGGCGCGCAAGCTGGGCTTTCGTTTGCTCTGGCAGATAAGGACCTGCAGAATGGAAATACCCCGATGACCAGGCATTGCCGCCCAACACCATCCAGCGGCCGATGTCTTCACCTTGGGCTTCAACGCTGGCCAGCGTGCGCTTGTATTTGTCTGTGGCGACTGGGAACAGCGTCACGCTTTTTCCGAACAGGCGAGCTTTGAGCGCGTCGCGCGCTGCAACGCCGCCGCTCTGGCAAATCTCCGGCGCGTCAATGGCCTGGATGCGAAGCTTTAGCGGTTTGCTTTTGGCAGATGTCTGCACCCAAATCGTGTCGCCGTCGATGACACGCACCACCGTTGCCGTGAAGTTGGGCGGCGCAGCCATGGCAGCTTGCGCAGCGAGCAGCAGTGCGACCAACACAGTACTCAGCGCTACTAATTTAATAGCAGTTTGCGCCCATATTGATTGGCCAAAACACCTAAAATACCTTAAAAACCGGGGTTTGTGGATTTGCATGGTTATTCTTTGCGCCGTTGCGGCCTTTTGTTCTGACCTTTAGGCGCTGCTGTCTCCAACCCGGAAATGATGCGGTCTAGCCGCACTGACAGTTGCTCGGTGCTGAGCTTTTCCCGCAGGCGCTCGACCATCAGTGGCACGCACAGCGGGCTGGGCTGGGTGAGTTGATGGAACGTCAAACTGCCTGCGTTGATTTTCTCAAGCGTCGTTGAAAGTCGGGAAATTTCAAGCTCTTGCGACAGCACTTCAGCGCTGGCCTGGCCTAGCAGCAAGTTGGCGCTATCGTATTTTTGAAACACATCAAAAAACAGGCTGCTAGAGGCCTGCAGGCTTTTCAGACTTTGCGGCGCGCCTGGATAGCCAGTAAAAATAAGCCCGGCGATGCGTGCGATTTCCCGAAATCTTCTGCGTGCAAGCTCTGACGAGTTGAGCGATGCCAATACATCTGCCAGCAGCTGATTGCCACCAAAAACCGATTTATCGAGCACACCGGCAACATCAAACGCCTGGGAACAAAGCAGCTCAAACCCGTAATCGTTGACCGCAATGCTGAACGTGGCGAGTGTGGTTTTTACCAGGCGCCAGGCCAACAGACTTGCCAGGCCCATATTCACGTGCCGACCGGCAAACGGGTACACAAAGAGGTGTTGGCCTTCCCGTGAGGCGTAGCTTTCTACCAGCAGCACACCTGGCACCGGCAGGCCAGACAGCTGCATTTGCATTTGCAGCATCGGCTGGGCGGCCAGCATTTCGGGCGACGAATAATCGCCCTCTCCTGCCTGCTGCATGAGCGCCAGTACGGCATCGGCCAGCTCGGAGGAAAGCGGCATTTTGCCGCCTTGCCAGCTGGTCACAACGCCTTTACTTTTGACCGCTTTTTTAACGTACGCCGTCATTTCGTGCACGCGCACAAACTCCAGCAGGCGCCCGGCAAACACAAAGCAGTCGCCTTTTTTCAGCCGGGCAATAAAGCTTTCCTCGACAGTGCCGATTTTTGCACCGCGCTGAAACTTGACTTGCAGTGCGCCGTCAGAAACGATGGTGCCAATACCCATGCGGTGGCGGCGCGCAACGGCTGCGCTGGGCACGCGGTACATGCCTTGCGCGTCTGGTGCAATGCGGTGGTAGTCAGGGTAAGCGGTCAGACTTGTGCCGCCGCGTTCGCAAAACGCCAGCGCCCAATTGAATTCGGCTTGGCTCAGGTTGCGGTAGCTGTGCGCAGTTTTAACCTCGGCAAACAAGGCGTCAGCCTTGAAACCACCGCCCACCGCCAGCGTGACCATGTGCTGCACCAGCACATCGTGCGGCTGGTGGGGCACTTCGCGTTTTTCGATGTTGCCGGCCAAGGCCGCGTTGCGTGCGCCAGCGGCTTCCAGCAGCTCCAGCGTGTTGGTGGGCACCAGCGTAATGCGGCTTGCACGGCCAGGTGCGTGGCCGCTGCGCCCTGCGCGCTGCAGCAGGCGCGCAACGCCTTTTGCAGAGCCTATTTGCAGCACGCGTTCCACGGGTAAAAAGTCCACTCCAAGGTCAAGCGACGACGTGGCAACGACGGCACGCAGGCGCCCTTCTTTGAGCCCCAGCTCGACCCACGCGCGAACGTCTTTGTCCAGGCTGCCGTGGTGAAGCGCGATGTTGCCCGCCCACTCGGGCTTGGCCGCCAACAGAAGCTGGTACCAGATTTCAGCCTGCGAGCGGGTGTTGGTGAACACCAGCGTCGGGCCCGAAGTTTCTATTTCACGCACCACCGCGCCCACCATGCGTGCGCCCAGGTGCCCAGCCCATGAATACTTGCCGGGGTTGTCCGGAATGAGCGTGTCGATCACCAATTTCTTAGTGGTGCTGCCTTGAACAATGACGCGCTGGTTGTCTCGTCCAGTGGCATTCTCCAGTCCCAGCAGCGCCTGCTGCGCGTGCTCCAGGTTACCCAATGTTGCGCTCATCCCCCACACAATCATCTGTGGGTTGATCTGCTTGAGCCGGGCAAGCGCCAATTGCAATTGCACGCCGCGCTTGTTGTCCATCAGTTCGTGCCATTCGTCCACCACCACCGCAGCCACGTTGGCCAACTCACCTGTTGCGTCCGCTCTGGCCAGCATCAGGCTCAATGACTCCGGCGTGGTGAGCAGCGCGGTAGGCCAGCGGGCATTTTGGCGCGCACGCTCGGCAGTGGGCGTGTCGCCAGTGCGCATTCCCAATGTCCAGTGCGGCAATAAGTCATCGAGCGGAGCTTTCAACGCGCGCTGGGTGTCGGCAGCGAGAGCGCGCATGGGCGTAATCCACAGCACCGACAACGGTGGCGCGACTGCCCGGCGTTTGGCGGGCGTGCTTGCTAAGGGTGCAACCGTGGACTGACCGGATAAAAAATGCTGCAGCACACCCAGCCACACCGCGTAGGTTTTGCCCGATCCGGTTGTGGCGTGCAGCAAGCCGCTTTTGCCACTGCCAATCGCGCGCCACACCTCCAGTTGAAACGCAAACGGCTTGTGGCCGCGAGCCCCAAGCCAGGCCTGAACGCCGTTGGCTTTTTTCATAAATGTCACGCAGTAATGATCCAGCCTTCCAGCGGATCAACGTTTGCAGGCAGGCCGTAGTTTGCTGCGCCGGCTGCGTGCTGGGTTTGTGCCCAGGCGGCCTGCATCAGGCACAGCACGGCATCCAGGCTGTCGCCCTTGGCATCACCCACCAGCGCATCGCGCTGCGCATGGGTGAGCTTGAGCCGAAGCCCCAAGCGGGTCTGACCCAGCTCCAGCGCAGTGATGAGGTCTTTGCGCGCAATCAAACGCTCGGTGGTTTGCTTGGCCTTGTCGTCGCTTTTGTAACTGCGCTTGCCCAACACTTCCCGCGCCAGCAGGCCTGGATAGCCTTCCAGCGCGGTGCGGGTGGTGTCTCCTGCATGCAGTGCCGGAATATGCACACCAGCGGCCAGCAAGCGCGGCACACCAGCGTGCAACATGTACGCCACCGGCGGGTTGACCCACTTCATCGATGGGCTGGAGCCTGCTGGCACATCGCACGCGCGGTGTGCGAACTTTCCGCCTACGGGCCGGGCATCGCAGAACGCCGCAAAGGTGCTGCGAATCTCTTCGCGGCTCAAACTGGCGTAATGCGCTATCAATGCGCGCCAGGTCAATGGCCAGTTCAAATGGGCAACCAGTTCACGCGGCAAACCAAACGGCAAATCAAAAACGCCCAGCCACTCCTGTGGCTGCATAAGCCACGCCTGAAATGCATCAAGCGAAGGAAGATGCTCTATATTTGATAGCTGGACGCGCCCATTTATGTTGCGCCCCAGGGCTAAAACGATCGGTTTTTGGCGGGTGGGGCTGCTGGAGAAGTCGCAGCCCAAAAGCACAGTCAACTGGACAAGCCCACGCTACGATCTGCCGATGATCGACGCGGTAGCCATCAGCTCTTCAAGCAGGGCCAAAGACATGCTGCCTGACACCGAATAAGGGTCCAGTTCAGGTTTTTCAGAGTACTTCAGCAAAATGGAGTTGTTGAGTTTGGCCACGTTGACCTGCCCCATGGTCCAGCCGCCAAAGCGCCGCTCCGAGATTTCTTCGTAGCTCAGCAGCACCACGTCTTTGTGGCGGGCATCTTTTTGAATGTGGCCATACAACTCGCTCACAGCCATGCGGCCCCCTTCCAGCGCCTGCAAAAAAATACCACCGCCGTAGCAAAGAATGCCGGTGATGCCGCTCGCCGGGTTGTGCATGCGGGACTGGGCAAGAATGGATTCAGTGGCAGAAGACGCCGGTTCAACCACCCGACTCGCGTATAAAAGACGTACCAACATGGTGAAAATTCCTGATGACAAAAGCGCAGATGTGGGGGCGCAGATTTAGGGGCGCGTAATTTGGGGACGCGAAATTGGGGGCAAGGTTACTTGGACGAAGTCTTGGGAAGCAAGGCCAAAAACTCGCGGCGCAGGTTGGGGTCTTTTAAAAACCGGCCGCGCATCACTGAATTGATCATCTTGCTGTCCAGGTCTTTCACGCCGCGCCAACCCATGCAAAAGTGACTCGCCTCCATCACAATGGCCAAGCCATCAGGCGATGTTTTTTCCTGAATCAAGTCAGCCAGCTGCACCACCGCTTCTTCCTGAATTTGCGGTCGGCCCATGATCCATTCAGCTAACCGCGCGTACTTGGACAAGCCAATCACATTGGTGTGTTCGTTCGGCAACACGCCAATCCAGATCTGGCCGATCACCGGGCACAGGTGATGCGAGCAGGCGCTGCGAACCGTGATCGGCCCCACAATCATCAGCTCGTTCAAATGCTCGGCGTTGGGGAACTCGGTAATCGGCGGCTGCGGCACATAGCGGCCTCTGAACACCTCGTTCAAATACATCTTGGCTACGCGGCGGGCGGTGTTGTTGGTGTTGTGGTCACCGGCGGTGTCAATCACCATGCTCTCTAGAACGCCCTGCATTTTGCCTTCCACCTCATCAAGCAATTTTTCCAGGTCGCCTGGTTCAATGAACTGCGAAATGTTGTCGTTAGCGTTGTAGCGCTTGTGCGCCGCCGCGATGCGTTCGCGGATTTTGACCGACATGGGTGTGCCAGTGTCTGCTGCGTCTTGGGTAGGTGAAATAGTTTTCATAAGCATGTCCAATATATTAGCAGCCAGCGACAAAAATTACCTTGTTTTGAGCATTGCCTTAAATTCAGTATGTTTTAGGCCTCTAGCGCAATGAATATGGTCGCAAGCAGCTACTAATTTAATAGCGTTTTTAAATCGGGCAATGTATTAGCCTCGTGCAGCGGTTTGTCAGTGCGAATGCGCAGCATGCGCGGGAAGCGCACCGCAATGCCGCTTTTGTGGCGTGGGCTGGCGTTAATGCCTTCAAAAGCCAACTCAAACACCAGCGTGGGTTTTACGCTGCGCACGGGGCCGAATTTTTCGAGTGTGGTTTTGCGAATCACACTGTCTATTTGCTTGAACTCTACATCCGTCAGGCCTGAATAGGCTTTGGCAAAGGCCACCAGCTGCAGTGCGCCTTCTTTCGCTGGCTCACGTTTTTCAATTGCTTGGACTACCGCTTGGGCTTCAGCCGAGTCGAGGGGCGCACGGTTCCACACGGCAAAGGTGTAGTCGGTGTAGAGCGATGCCCGCCTGCCATGACCGGCTTGCGCGTAGATCAGCACGCAGTCAATCGTCATGGGGTCAATCTTCCATTTCCAACACAAGCCGTCGGCCTTCGTCCTGCCGGTTCCGTACGCTGCATCAACGCGTTTGAGCATGAAACCCTCAACCCCGCGTTCGCGTGACTGCTGGCGCAACGCAGCAAACTCGGCCCATGAGCCTAGCTGCTCAACCGGTGACAACTTGAAGTCTGTTGCGCCCATCTGCTGCTCAAGCTGTGCGCGGCGCTGGCTCTGCGGCTGCATGCGGATGTCTTGGCCACCCACCTCCAGCAGGTCGTACGCCATAAAAGTAACCGGCGCGTCTTGCAGTATTTTTTTACCCAGTGTTTTGCGGCCAATGCGCTGCTGGAGCAATGCAAACGCAGCCGGTGCGGTGCCGCTCCACACCATGATTTCTCCGTCGAGCACGGTGCCGTCTGGCAAGCTTTGCGCGAGCGCCACAATCTCAGGAAAGCGCTCGGTCACCAGCTCTTCACCACGCGACCAGACCCACACCTGGCCTGCCCGCTTGACGATTTGCCCGCGGATGCCGTCGTACTTCCATTCAACTTGCCAGTCAGTGACTGCGCCCAACTTGCTGTCCAAATCTTCAAGCGAGGCGTCGAGCTGGTGCGCCAGAAAGAACGGGTAAGGCTGCCCTGCATCCATCACGTCAACAGCGCCTTCTGCAGACTGTGCAATAAGCGCTTTAAATTTTTGGGCAGTGGGCACTACTTTGCCATCGACGTAGCCCATCATGCGCTGCGCAATGCGCTTGGCGTCGACGCCTGAATGCGCGGCCAGCGCGCGTTGCACCAGCAGCTTGCTGACGCCCACCCGAAACCCGCCGCCGACGAGTTTGATGAGTAAAAACCGGCCGCGCGAATCCAGCTCTCGCCAATACGCCTTGACTTGCAGCGCGACTTCTTCATCGGCCAGCCCGCGCAAAGCCAGCAAACGGTTTTCTATCCATTCAGCCAGGCCCACATCTGTCGCTTCAAAATCAAGCGGCAAAACATAGGCGATGGTTTCAGCCAGATCACCCACGGCCTGGTAGCACTCGTCAAACAGCCAGTCGTCAATACCAGCCATCTCGCAGGCCAGCGCGCGCAGCTGCGCTGTCTTAACCACCTGGCGCGGCTTGCCACCCGCCAAAAAATACACTGCCCAGGCTGCATCGTGCGCTGGCGCTTGCGCAAAATACCGCTGCAGCGCATCGACCTTGGCGTTGGTTGAGGTGGTGCTGTCAAGCTCGGTGAACAGCGCGGCGAAGTGCTTCATTGCGCGGCGCCTTGTTCAGCTTTGTCTTCTGCTGCATCGTCGCCGTACTCGGTGTGAAAAGACTCAGCCTGCAACCCCTGCTCTGACAAATACCGCACCATGACAGGAATGCTGCCGTGCGTGACAATGATGCGATTCGCCCCGGTGGCGCCGATAGCACC
>JANNCT010000100.1:0-4417 GCA_031386895.1 Polaromonas sp. | reverse complement strand
ACCGTGATTTTTTGACCCTCGCTTCTATCGATAAGCGCTTGAGATTGATTTAACTCTGCCTTTTATGACGACTGTTCACACTTCATCCATCGCCTCCTTGAGCCTGCTGGCCAGAGGCAAAGTCCGCGACAACTACGCCGTGGGCACAGACCGCCTGCTGATGGTGGCCAGCGACCGCATCAGCGCGTTTGATGTCATATTAGGAGAGCCAATCCCGGGCAAGGGCGCGCTGCTCACGCAAATGGCGCTGTTCTGGTTTGACAAGCTAGGCGATATTTGCCCCAACCACCTCACTGGCGAGTTACCTGAAAGCGCTGTGACTCCTGCTGAAATTGCGCAAGTTACTGGCCGCTCCATGCTGGTCAAGCGCCTCAAGCCGATCCCGGTCGAGGCCGTGGTGCGGGGCTATCTGGCTGGCAGTGGCTGGGTGGAATACCAGGCGACTCAATCGGTGTGCGGTGTGCCGTTACCTCCAGGCCTGAAAAACGCCAGCAAGCTGCCCGAGCCGATTTTTACCCCAGCAGCCAAAGCCGCACAGGGCGAGCATGACGAAAACATCAGCTACGAGAAGGTAGTGGCGATAGTGGGCGCTGACCTGGCCGCAAAAATCAAGCACATCAGCATAGAGATTTACCAAACCGCTGCCGCGTTTGCCCTAACCAAAGGCATCATCATTGCCGACACCAAGTTCGAGTTTGGCTTGGACCAAGACGGCACACTCACGTTGATGGACGAAGTGCTCACGCCCGACTCATCCCGCTACTGGCCGATTGAAGGCTACGAAGCCGCCTTTGCCGCCGGCCAAAACCCGCCAAGTTACGACAAGCAGTTTGTCCGCGACTGGCTGGAAGCTGTGCGCATCAACGGCAAACCGTGGGACAAAACCCCACCCTCACCGCGCCTGCCTGATGACGTGGTGGCCAAGACGGCGGCGAAGTACCAAGAGGCTTTGACGCGGCTGATGGCTTAAAGGTTGCGACTTGTCATTGCGGACTTGATGCGCAATACATGTAGCGCCTCAAGGCGCAGGTGACTCCACATGAGCCGACAAATCCATACTGTCATGTAAAACGCGAAGCACCGTCAAGATGTCCGCATCTACCCGGAAGACAAAGAAATGCCGCGGTTTTTCTACACCTGCCCTGGTCGGTTTTCTGCGACTGAAACGCAAGTGATAAACAAAGATACTTTGGGGCATGGCAGGATGATGCCGCACACCCAAGCGTGTTGGCTCGGCCAACAGGTCACCGAGCGCGGCCTCCATCAAGCTGTCAAAGCGCTGGCTGGTTAGTTCGCCAAACCTGGCCGACGTCCAGTCTTGAATCGCCGCCACATCTTGCAGCGCCATGGACGCCAATTCTGGGCGAAGCATTTTCAGGTTGCGGTTTTGCCCGCCCGCAGCGTCTTCAAATGCGCTCCAAATTGCTTTGCTGAACTGAAGCTCACGACGCGCCCAGCTTCAAAATCATCCATCCCCAGCTGCACCGCGCTCAACAAGGCCTTGAGCCGGGCGTCTTCCTGCTTGAGCTTTTCTTCATGCAAACGCAAGCTGTCGCGGATGACTTCGCTGACATTGTTGTAGCGGCCTGATGCGACCAGATGATTGGTGTAGCTTTCAAAATGTGGGGTGAGGGCGACGCTGGTGGGCATGTTTTTGCTCCGATCAAGTCTGCTGTTATTAAACTTTAACATGTACAGCCTTCCTCGCAGATCAACATCAAACCGTAGTGCAAAACCCCGCCCGCTCGGCGCCTGCCTGATAATCTGATTGGGAGGACGGTGGCGAAGCACCAGGAAGTTTTGACTGACTGAGCTGGTGGGTATTTGAAGGGGCTAGATTTAATTGGAATCTGACCCTGATTTCCATTTGGGTTCAGTCACTGACCGGGTAGCTGCAACAAACTCGGACCCTTAATTGGGGTCTGACACCAATTGCGCCGCTAAGTCGATGTGATTGAAAATAACGAAGGGTTAAGACCCACTAAACAGTCCGTGGACTGGGAGTAGGTTGCCGGACATCGACACAATGAGGAGCTTTTAAATAAATGGAACGCGTTCATACACACTATGACAATTTGAAAGTAACGAGAAACGCTCCGTTTGAAGTTATGAAGGCGGCATACCGCGCCATGGCGCAAAAATACCATCCGGATTTGAATCCTGCGGCCGATGCCGCTCGTGTCATGAAGATCATCAACGAGGCTTGGTATGTTCTTAGTGATCCAGCCCGTAGAGCGGAACATGACGAATGGATAGCAGGTCAAGAGGCCGGACAAGTGCCCAAAACGAGTGCATCGCCGAATAAACACAACTCGTTTACGGCAGGAGCTAATAGTTCCGATTCCAAACGAGAAAGTAGTGACTTTGAAAGTCGAAAGGCCAACTCCAGTTTCTACCAAAAAAAGGAAGAGCCTGCTTTTAGCGCCTATGGCACTTCTGCCGGGGCTACTGAAGGTTATAAGGCAGCAACTCCAGATTGGCTCCGATCTCTCAATTACGCATTGATTTACCTGAGTGACAAACTGGGTAAATCTAAGGCTCAGGTCTTTGGTGTGACCGTCTTAGGGACAGCCTTGATGGCCATTATGGGAACCTTATCGTTTGTCTCAGACCGGACTGCTAATCCTTCTAACTCATCCGTTTCAACGAATCGAGATTCTGCATACTTAAGCGATGCAGAGGTGGTTGGACGTGCCGACGCACGTGTGTCTGGCGGCGCAAATGCTAGCGCATTGCAGAATCAAGATAAAGTAATTGCGGATATCAAGCGACCGCAGCCGCCGACAACGTTCAGTTTTGAAGAAGCTTCGGCACCCGTTAATGCGGATCTCAACCGTATAGAGCGGTCAGCTGGATTCAAGCCGTTCAACGGTGTTCTTGATGCGCAAAACACTGACCGTGAGCCATGGAAAAACTACGCACCTATTGAAAGTGCCGAAGCAGAAACGGTACGCTTACCAAGTGGATATTTGAAAGGCGAAAAGCAAATTTTTACCGGGGGATTATCAAAGTTCATAATTGATAACAGTAATGGATCGCATGTTGCTGAAGTTCGGCTGTATCTCTCAGGCAAGCAAGTAAGGGCTATGTTCGTTCGGGTAGGCACCACATTCACTGCAGAAAAGCTCGGCCCCGGCACCTATAAGATGCGATACAAAATGAATATCAACGGGAAGATCAGTGCGTTTCAAGCAAAAGAGGAGTTTGTCCTAACTCAAACCGTTACGCCAACAGAGAGTGGTACGAGCACGCGATTCAGCAACATGACGGTGACGCTTTACAAAGTTCGTGATGGAAATATGCAAGTCGAAGAAATTCCATTGGATAAGTTTTGATTACGACCTAAGGTGCTGATTGAATTCGTCAGTGAAGCCGACTGATGTTGAGCAGTCGCAATCAAAATCCAATAAATTTCCGCAGACCGCGGCATGTAGGTGTCATGTAGCTAAAGATCTAACTCGAACTTGCATAGGCACAGCTTTGAACCATAGTTTGGCTTGCTAGCCGTAGTAGGTGGTTTTCTCAGCTGGCCCCAGCTGCGCTTTGCAGCCGCGTGCTAAGCCCAGCCACTCTTCAATACGCAAAGCCATTTAAGGCGAGATAACCTCGCAGCCATTCAGGACGCGCGAAAGTGCAACTCGCGACACGTCGAGCTAAGCTAGCGAGGTAGTTACCATCAAATTCAGCGCGGGCGCTACATTGTTGCGGAACAATTGGGGAACAATTGGGGTCAGACTCCAATTAAATTCAATTTACTGCCGTTTTCCGGCCTTAAATATGTCGTTAGTCCAATAAATACGGGCGCAAGCAGCTCCTATATAAATAGCGCTTTGCAATCCCCAACAACCTTCAGCCTGGCGACCCCATCGCCCCAAACGGCGACACGCCTATCAACATGCGGTGCAGCCAGAACGCAAACACCGCCCAGGCAACCACGCCCACCGCCACGGTGATTGCCGTTGCGCTTACCGTACCCGGCGCGTAAATCGTCTGCTCGCGTCGGTCACGCTTGCGCGACGCCGAAAACAGCATCACCGACCACAACAAAAAGCTGCTGAACAGCACTGTGTCGGCAAGCGACCCATTGGCCAGCAAGTGCGCCAGCGCCCAGACTTTGGTGCCCAGCACCATCGGGTGGTGCAGTTTGGCCTTGATTTGGTTGTTCGGCACGCCGCTGGCAGCCAGCAAAATAAAAGCTACCAACGTGAGCAGCGCTGCCAGGTGGCGCGTGAAGGTTGGCGGGTTCCACAACACCACGCCTTGCTGGCGCGCCTGCCCGTAACCCCAAATCAGCAGTGCAAAACCGGCAAGTGACAGCAGGGTATAGACGCCTTTGAATGGCTTTTCACCAATGCGCGCCAGGGTTTTATTGCGCCAATCGTTGGCGAACACGCGGGTGGAATGCACGCCTAAAAAC
>JANNCT010000096.1:0-20066 GCA_031386895.1 Polaromonas sp. | reverse complement strand
CGGTCGCTGGCGCGCGCCAAGCGGGCGCTGGCTGGTTTGCCGGGCGGAGGCGGCACGCCACTGGCAACAGCGATTGACGCAGCGCGCGAGTTGGCCGACCAGATCAGCCGCAGGGGCGAAACGCCCATCATTGTGCTGCTGACCGATGGGCGCGGAAACATCGCCCGTGACGGCTCGCCAGGCCGTGCCAAGTCGGCAGTAGACGCCGTTGCCGCTGCCAGGCAACTGCGGGTTGCGGGCTTTACCGCGCTGCTGCTAGATACCTCTGTCCAAGCGCACCCTGCTGCGCAGGCACTCGCTCTAGAGATGGGCGCAGCCTACGTGCCGTTGCCGTATGCGGGTGCGCAGGCAGTGTCACGTGTGGTGCAAATGGCAAGTGCCGCTGCAAGGTAGCAGGTAAGACCATGGCCCAGCGTCTGCAATGGGAGCGAGACGGCATCAACTGGCCGCACCGGGCGCACAGCAGTTTTGTGCGCGCTGCGCATTTGCAATGGCACTTGCAGCAGTTCAATGCTGAAGTTGCAGATGCACCGACTGCGCTGCTGATTCATGGCACCGGCGCATCTACCCATTCGTGGCGCGCCCTGATTCCGCTGCTCAGGCCGCATTTCTCAGTGCTGGCCGTTGACTTGCCTGGCCACGCTTTTACCGACATGCCGACCGGTGGCGCGATGTCACAGCAGCTGTCGCTGCCCGGCATGGCTGGCGCGCTGGGTGAGTTGCTCAAAAGTTTAAATACCAGCCCGGCACTGGTCGTCGGCCACTCCGCAGGCGTGGCTGTGGGTGCGCGCATGTGTCTGGATGGTTTGATTGCGCCGCAATTGCTGGTCAGCATCAATGGGGCTTTGTTGCAGCTGGGCGGCTTGGCGGGACAGGTTTTCTCGCCTGTCGCCAAGCTGATGGCGGCGCTGCCTTTTGTGCCAAAATTTTTCTCGTGGCAAGCCACCAGTCCGGCCGTTGTGCAAAAGCTGATAGACAGCACCGGCTCCAAACTCGATGCTGAGGGCATGGCACTGTACGCGCAGCTCGTCGGCAACCCCGGCCATGCTGCGGGCGCGCTGGGCATGATGGCCAATTGGGATTTGCCGCAGCTAGAAAAAGATTTGCCGCACCTTAAAACGCCGCTCAGTTTGATTGTGGGCAGCAACGACCAAACCATTTCGCCCCGGCAAGCCGCGCGGCTGCGCGCGCTGTGGCCAGCCACTTCTGCCACCGCACAGCCGACCTTGACGACGCTGGAAGGCTTGGGGCATCTGGCGCATGAAGAAAAGCCCGACGCGGTGGCCAGCATCGTGCTGGAGCAGTTCAAGGTCATAACCAAATCAGCTTGAGTTGCTACTGTATTAGTAGCTGCTCGCACCCGTATTCATTGCGCAGCAGCACGTACTCGCTTAAATTTCCTGTTTTGCAGATTTACATTGAACCTAGAAGCGGCAGTTGGATGCGTCCGAGTGCGCCGTGCATGGCGCGCATGGCAAGGCGAGACGACGACGCGGGCTGCTGCCCGCTAGAAGGAGCAACGCAGCCAGGTGCGCCAGGCACGGTGCAATCGGGTGCATAGCGTTGCACCCAAGAGGTGAACGTCTAAAAGTGCAACACGGTGAGCATTTATGCGGTCTTTGAGGCGTTTGTTAGCGGTCAACTGCCGTTTCTAGGTTAAATTGGTCTGTAGCCCAATAAATACGGGCGCTAGCAGCTATTAAAAATATAGCTTTTTTAGAAATCAGGTTGTTAGCGCTTGTTGCTGTGGCCGCTTGAACCCTGGGAGCTTGGGCGGCAGAAGGAACATCGGCTGCAAATTGGCCACAGCGGTCTATTTTTCGCCGACTTCTTGCCAAATACCCAGATATTCGGCGGCGAAATCGTCAAAAACTATCCACGCTGGGGCCAATTTTCGCTAGGGCGCCTTCTGCCGCCCAGGCTCCTCGCGCTGCATCAGCTGCGCAGCAGGTTGTCCAGCACAACCACGCGGTCCACAGCGCATGGCTTGGGTAATGGGCTCCGCGCGCAATTTGCGTCAGGCTCACCACCACACCGGCTGCGCAAACTGCGGCCAGGTAACGCTTGGCCCGCTGCGAGTTGTGCCGCCTGAAAAGAAAGTACAGGCTGAAAAATCCGAACGCTGCGCTGCTGTGGCCTGACGGAAAGCATTGCCCAGGCCCCCCATCACGAACGAGAATCGCCCAGTGCGACACATGGTGGGCGATGCCGCCAAATTCAGCCAGGTCCCATGGGCAGCTGGTGGCGCTTGCATACTTGATGAAGTTGATGAGCAGCAAGCAAAGCAGCGTCATGGCGAACCAGTAGCGTCTGTGCAACGGGCCCTGCTGCGCGGACGATGCAGCTTGTGCAGCTCGTCGGTGCACTGCAAAAGCCATCCAGCCCATCCAGGCGAGCACCCCCCAGGCAACGCTGCGGCCACCTGTGTGCAGCCAGTTCAGCACGGCCGCTTCACGCCACACAAAACCGCTGGCGTTGCCCAACAGGTGCATCAGCGGCAAGTCCCAGCCAGCGCTGTCCCACGCGGCCAGCAAGCCCAGGCCTAGCAAAGTGATCAGCGCGTCGTGGCGGCGGTTGCCGGTCATGAGCGGCTTGCCACCACGGCTTGCGCGCCCCGGCAGGTCGCAAACAAGTCCAGCTTTGGCTCATACAGCGCGGTTTTGACGTTCAACATGCCCAGTACCGAGTGAAACAAATGGTCGTGGCTGGCGGGCTGGGCTGCGCGGGTTTGCAGGCAGGCAGCGTTCAGCCCAAGGGTTTGCTGCATGCCGCTTGAAAACCACGTCACCATCGGTACCTGCGTTTGTTCACCCGGCGCAATGGCGTACGGCATGCCGTGCAAAAACAAACCTTTTTCGCCCAAGGATTCACCGTGGTCTGAAACGTAAATCACCGACGAATCAACGCTGGCAGACCGGCTTTGCAGCTGGCTGATCAACTGCGCCAGGACGTGGTCGGTGTAGAGCAGCGCGTTGTCGTACGCATTGACAATTTCTTCACGCGTGCATTTGGCCAGGTCATCGCTCTGGCAATACGGCGCAAATTTTGCAAACTGTGGTGGGTAGCGCCGAAAGTACGATGGCCCGTGGTTGCCGAGCATGTGCAGCACCAGTACCTGCGTTCCTTTGGCGGCACTAAGTCGCGTGTCCAGGCCGTCAAGCAGGGCGGCGTCCAGGCAGCGCCCGTCGGCGCACAGCTCGGGCAGCGATAGGTCTTGTGTGCTGTCGGTGGGCAGCCCGTCGCACACACCCTTGCAGCCGGATTGGTTGTCGCGCCATTGCACCGTCACGCCACTCCTGGCCAGCACATGCAGCAAAGACTCGCTGCCTCGAATGTCAGACTCGTTGTAGTTGCGCCTGCCCACTGGCGCAAACATGCAGGGCACAGACACCTCCGTGTTGGTGCCGCAGCTCGTGACTTGCGGGAAATTGGTCAAGCCTTGCGGTATCAGCTTTGCCAGCTGTGCCAGTTGCGGTGTGGTTTGCCGGGCGTAGCCGCTCAGGCCCCAATTCGCTGCACGTGCGGTTTCCCCCACCACCACCACCAGCAGCTGCGGTTTGGCCCCTGCTGCGGGTGCAATTCGGGTGGCGTCCAGCCCGATTGGCTGGCGCGGTTTGCCCGCTCCCCGCAGACTTTGCGCGCCGACGCTCCCAACAGACCAAGCCAGGTTGGCCGGGGTGATCAGGTAGCGCACTTCCTTGTGGTTGCGCATCAACGATGCAAACGGTTGAAACACCGAAAGCACTGCGCCAGCAGCCAAAACAAGCGCCAGCGCTGCCCAGCCAAGGCGGTGCGCTGCAGCGCGTAACACTGGCCGCTTTACCACCCGCACGCGCCATAAAAGTGCCAGCGGCAGTGCTGCATATAGCGCGAAATGCAGGACAAGACGCCAGGACACGATCTCGCGCGCCTCAGCGACGTCGGTGCGCAAAATATTGCGCACCATGCTCGGGTCAAAGTACACCCCGTAGGCCTGCATAAAGTACGCACCGCTGGCTGTGACCACCAGCAGCAGCGCCAGCAACGGTTTGATGATGAGCCGGTGCCCCACCAGCGCCAGCAAGAAAAATTGCAAGCTTGCCACCATCACTGCAAGCGCCACTGCAAAGCCCCATGTCGCAGGCGCCGCCAGAGAAAAGCCCTTCAAAGCAGTCGTGAAAAAAAGCTGGTTCGCCGACACCAGCCAAAACACACTGACCGCTGCAATCAGTTGCTCGGTGGTCATTTCAACGGTGAAGGCCGCGCTACGTGCGGGCGGCTTGCGCGTTGCGAAAATTCTGGCCGGCGTTATTTGCATCAGCCCATCGTCGGTGCCTGGCCTGAAGTCCACCTGAAGGCAAGCTGAAGCCAGGCTGAAGAAACACGCGGCGCGCTGCACTGCCCGGCGGTTTTGCGTGCATCGCCTATGATGGATTTCACGGTTTTAGCCCTGCCCGACACACCACACCATGCGACTGCTGCTGATTGAAGACGACGAGATTTTGGGCGAAGGCCTGCGCGACTTTTTGCGCCTGGAACACCACTTGGTGGACTGGTGCCGCAACCTGCAGCAGGCCAGGGCGCTGCACGGCGAGCCGTACGACGCGCTGCTGCTCGACTGGCAATTGCCCGACGGCTCAGGCCTGGCCTGGTTGCAGGCAAGGCGGGCAGGGGGTGACCCCACACCCGCGCTGATGCTGACCGCGCGCGACCTGCTTTCTGATCGCATCGAGGGTCTGGACGGCGGCGCTGATGACTATTTGGTCAAGCCGCTTGCACCTGAAGAGCTGTGCGCCCGGCTGCGTGCACTGGTGCGGCGTGCAGCGGCTCCCGGCGCGGCGGTGCTGAAAATCGGTGCTGTCGACATTGACCTGGCGGCACACCAGGCGCGCCTGAGGGGCGCGCTGGTGGACTTGACCGCCCGAGAATGGTCAGTGCTGCAGGCGCTGTGCCACCGCGCCGGCCGGGTGGTCCTTAAATCGGACCTTGAAAAGTTAACGGTTGGCTTTGATGCTGACGTGAGCAGCAATGCGCTTGAAGTGCATGTCTCCAGCCTGCGGCGCAAGTTGGGCCGCGGCCTGATTGACACGGTGCGTGGGCTGGGCTACCGGCTTGGGCCTGAACACGAACCGCGCGCCACCCTAACGCCATGACAACTCTGCCCTCCATTCGCCAACGCCTGTTGCGTACCTTGCTGGTGTGGTCGGTTGTGTGGACACTCGCCATTACGGCAGCCGTTTGGCTGGCCGTGCATGAAGAAGTCAATGAGATGCTGGATGAAACGCTCCAAGCTGCCGCTGAAGTATTGAGTGGCCCGTTGGCGCAAGGCAGGGTTGCCGCGCGGGTGGTACCCGCCAGGCAAATAGGTCCGACTGCCCCGGAGCAATTCGCCTGGCAGGTGGTGCAGTACGGCGCTGACAACAGCGCGCAAGTGTTGCAAGCCTCACAGCTGGCCCCGGCGCAGGCGTTTTACACAGTGCCATTGCGCGGCTTTGGTGATTTGCCATCCTGGCGCGTTTATGGTTTGCCCCTGAGTGACGACGGACGAATGCTTTACGTTGCGCAAGCCGCCACCGAGCGCGGCGAAGCGCAATTTGAAGTGGCGTTGAGTGCGGCGCTGGCCTCGCTGGCCATTGCATTGTTAGGGCACTTATGGCTTCGCGCTAAAACCCAGCAAGAGTTGCAGCCGCTGCAAAACCTGGCAGCACAGCTTGAAAATTTTGATCCGCTAAAGGCCGGTGCTGGGCTGGGCCCGGCCGAGCGTCAAGAGCTGCAAAGCGTGCACGACGCGATTGATGCACTGGGCCAGCGGCTGGCCCGCCGGGTGGCCAATGAGCGCGCCTTCAGCGGCCACGCCGCCCACGCCCTGCGCACGCCGCTGGCCGGAATGGATGCACAGCTGGCTGTGGCGCTGCGTGAATGTCCGCCCGAAATGACGGCGCGGCTACAGCAAATCCGGCTGGCCAGCGGCCGCCTGCAGCGTGTGGTGGCGTCCTTACTGTCCCTTTTCAGGAGCGGGGTTGAACTCAAGCGCCAACCCATCGAGATGAAGGCCTGGCTGGCGCGCCTGGCTCCTGGCGGGCTGACGGTGCACACCGCAGCTGTTGGCGTGCTGCAGGCCGATGCTGATTTGCTGGCGGCGGCATTGCTCAACGTGTTTGACAACGCGCTGCGCCACGGCGCGAGAAATGTCGAAGTGACCATGCCAGACTCCTATACCCTTCGCCTGGTGGATGACGGCACAGGCATGCCTGCAGAGCGCAGGCTGGCGCTTGAACAAGCGCTGCACAGCGAGCACTACGAAGGCGTAACTGGCTTGGGCCTGATGCTGGCCGACATCGTGGCCAGAGCGCACGGCGGCGGGGTAGACCTGCCTGAAATGGCCTCAGGTTTTGCGGTTGAACTGCGTCTGGCAGACGCCGTTTCTTCCGTCACCGCCACTACCGCCACTGTTGCCACCCCCATTGCTATTACCCACATCCCGACCACCAGCACGGCTACTGAGAAGCCCGCCACATGATGCGCAAGTCTGTTTTTGTTTTTTCAGTTGCTCTTTTTGCGGCTGCAGCCTGCGCAACGGGCGAGCCGGTGCGTAAGCCACCAGCTGGCCCGACCGTAACGGTAGCTGCAGCGGCCTCAAACGTCGTGTCGTTGACCTGTAACCCGTTTTACTTACCCGCCCGAAGCATCTGGCCGCGAAAAGTGGCGATTGAAGTCGATGCCGATGGCGTGCGCTCGGTTGAAATTGATGGCGTAGCGGTGTACACCTTCAACGTCAACGGCACTGTGATACTCACAGCGGTTGATGGTGAGCGCATTCAAATTGACATCGACGCGCTGACCTGGAACAGCGACTTGCGCGGGCTGGTGACAGGGCGCGGCGGCTGTACACGGTGAAAAGAAGCATTTGTAATGAGCTATTATTTTAATAGCTGCTTGCGCCCGTATTTATTGCGATACAGGCCTATTTAATTAATATTCGACGATACAATACAGCCATGCAAGCCGTCTGGATGGTTCTTTCCGCCTTCATCTTTTCCACCATGGCGGTGTGTGTCAAATTTGCCTCGGTGCATTTCAACGCCGCCGAGCTGGTGTTTTATCGGGGCGTGATTGGCGTGGTGTTCATGGCGGTGTACGCCCACCTTCGCGGCACGCCTTTGCGCACATCGGTGCTCCCCATGCACATCTGGCGCAGTGTGGTCGGTGTGGTGGCACTGTCGGCCTGGTTTTACGCCATCGCCAAGCTCCCGCTGGCCACCGCCATGACGCTGAACTACATGAGCAGCGTGTGGATTGCGGCATTTTTGGTCGGCGGTACGTTGATGTTTGCCAAGGCGGGTGAGCGCCTCCAGTCGCAAGGCCCACTGGTGGCAGCTATCCTCGCCAGTTTTGCCGGCGTCATTATGTTGCTCCGGCCCACCATTGACCAAAACCAGGCATTCGCCGGGCTGATTGGTTTGCTATCGGGCCTGGGCGCAGCGTTTGCCTACATGCAGGTGATGGTGCTGGCACGCATGGGCGAGCCTGAAGCGCGGACGGTGTTTTACTTTGCGGTGGGCACGGTCATAGCAGGCGCGCTTGGTATGGCGGTGATTGGACTTTCTGCCTGGAACTGGCAGCATGCGTTGTGGCTGCTGCCGATCGGTCTGCTGGCCAGCCTGGGCCAGCTGTGCATGACCAAAGCGTATTCCATGTCTACCAACCACGGCGGCACGCTGATGGTGGCAAACTTGCAGTACTCGGGCATCATTTTTTCAGCCCTTTACGGCCTGGCTCTGTTTGGCGACCAAATACCATTGTTGGGCTGGGCCGGTATGGGGCTGATCATGGTGAGCGCCATTGCCGCCACCGTTTTACGCTCTCGGGCCGCGCCCAACGCACCTGCTGAAGAGCACTGATATTTAAAGGAATATGACATGCCATACGACTTGCTAATTTCCGCCGAGCAGCTCGGGCAGCTGCTAACGGCCACAACCCCGGTGCGTATATTCGACTGCACTTTTGAGCTGTCTGACCCCGCCGCGGGCCACCAGCAATTTGCAGAATCCCACATCCCGGGCGCGGTGTACGCTGATCTGGACAAGTCGCTCAGCGACAAAACCGGCACTGGCGCATCTGGCGGGCGCCACCCGTTGCCTCAGCGCGAGGCCTTTGCCGCATGGCTGTCCAGCGTTGGCTTGGCCAACAACATGCAAGCTGTGGTGTACGACCGCAACGGCGCCAACTACAGCGGCCGGTTATGGTGGATGCTCAAGTGGGCGGGCCATGCCCCTGTGGCCGTACTCGACGGTGGCTTGCAGGCTTGGGCAGGCTCTGGCGGCGCCGTCAGCCATGTGGCAGAACCCGCACACTTTCAAACAAACTTTGCCCTGGCGCCCGAATTAGTTGAGCTAATAGCTACTGAAAAAATAGCAAAAAACCTGGGCCGCCCAACGCAAACGTTAATCGACGCCAGAGGCGCGCCGCGGTTTCGCGGTGAGGTTGAGCCGCTCGACCCGATTGCGGGGCATATTCCGGGAGCGCTGAACCGGCCGTTCACCGAAAACATCGGCGCAGACGGAAAGTTCAAATCAGCTGATGTATTGCGGTCGGAGTTTGAAGCGCTGCTCGCTGGCCGTGATCCAGCCAGCGTGGTGCACCAGTGCGGCAGCGGCGTAAGCGCTTTGCCCAACATGCTGGCCATGCAGATAGCAGGCCTGGGTCCGTCCGGCCTGTACGCCGGGAGCTGGAGCGACTGGTGCAGCGACCGAACCCGCCCGATGGCACAGGGCTAGGTCTGCTGCCAAGTTCGCAGCAACTTACTTGTTGCTTGGCTCGCTCGCAGGGGAGGCTTGCGGCGACACGGTTGGTGACATGGTCGAGCTGCCGGAACCAGTTGGGCCCATCGGGGCGCTGCTGCCCATGGATGGTGCAGGGGTGCTCATGCCGCTGCTTGGGGCTGGCGTGTCTGTTGAAGGCGTGGTCATTGGCGCAGGTGCCGGCACCACGTTGGTGTCTTCTACTTTTTTGTTGCAAGCGCCAAGAGCCAGCAATGCGGTCAATGCAACAGAGGTTGCAGCAAGAGTCTTGAATTTCGATACGAACATAGGGTTTCCTTTTTGAAGATGAACAGGCCTTGAAAGCAGGCCGCAGAGGCAACGTCAATTAGCCAGCGTGTAATTTACCCAATGCCCTCGTATTCCCCAAGGGACGCAGCCCTACGCGCCTGTAGGAGAACGCGCCGTAGTGGCTGTTTCGTTGCGGTCTGTAACCGATGTGACGCTTTAATGCGCCAATCGGCTGATGAGGGTCACCAGAGCGATGCCCATCAGCAGCCACGCAATTTGCGCTGCGGTCTCAGACAGCGCAGCCCGCTTTTGCAGTTGCGGGATCAAATCGGCCAGGGCCACATACACAAAGCTGCTGGACGCCAGGATCAAAAAGAACGGCAAAAAGTCGTACAGCTGCTCCACCAGCAAGTAGCCCAGCAAGCCGCCCAGCGCCGTGACGGCACCTGCCATCGACACCTTGACAATGGCTGCTCGCTGGTTGTTGTTTGATGATTGGCGCAGCACCACCAGGTCGCCCATGTGGTGGGGCACTTCATGCGCCAGTACGGCCAGCGATGCAACGATGCCCAGCTTGATGTCGGCCATAAAAGCTGACGCAATCAAAATGCCGTCGCCGAAGCAGTGCACGCTGTCCCCGGCAAGCACTGCCCAGCCCCCCGACTTGAGGTTGTGATCGTCGCCGTGTGAATGGCCATGATCATGGTCATGGCCAGCGCCATGTTCATGACCATGGTGCCAAAGCTCTGCCTTGTCCAGCAAAAAGAAAAACACCAAGCCAGCCAGCAGCGCGGCAAACAAATCGTGCGGACTGGCCTGGCTTTCAAACGCCTCGGGCAGCAGGTGCATGAAAGCGGTGGCCAGCAATGCGCCCGCAGCCAAGCTGAGCATGTGCTGTGTGTACTTGGCAAGCAGCCCAAAGCTGAGCGCCGCTGCCAGCCACACGCTGCCGATGCCAGCAACCAGTGTGCCGATTAAAATTGCTACTAAAATCATAGCTGCTTGCGCCCGTATTTATTGGGCTATATTGATATTTGACTACAAACTGCTGCATTGTTTACAGCGTACCGTCAAACTTTTGTTTGAACCGTGTAGTTTATCAAGCGCAGCACGGGGCAGCGCTGCAGGTTGCCCGGCGGCATTTCTGGATGGCCACCCGCCATAATAAGGAGGCCGTTTTGGCTTCCCGCCAGCTCCGCATCTTCCCGCCCGATTTTTTTGTGCCAACTTGAACACCCTTTCTGCCCACCCGCTGCCTATTAGCCCGCCCTCGCCAGGCCCAGCTGCCGCGTTGCAGCTTGACGCAGTGACCTGCACCCGAGGTGGGCGCACGCTGTTTGCAGGACTGAGTCAGCGCCTTGCCCCTGGTGAGCTGCTGCGCGTGCTGGGTGCCAATGGCGCTGGCAAAACCAGCTTGCTGCGCATGGTGTGCGGTCTGCTGGAGCCGGCAGAAGGCCAGGTTCTGTGGCGCGGGCAAAAGCTGGCCGGGCAGCGTGGTTTGTTTGGCGCTGAGCTGGTGTACGTCGGCCACGGTGCGGCCCTAAAAGACGAGCTTTCACCACTTGAAAACCTGCTCGATGCCTGTGCGCTGGGCGTCGCTGCAACCAGTTCCCGCCAAGCGCTGGCGGCGTTGCAGGGCGCGGGCCTGCGCGGCCACGAACGCACACCGGCACGCCGCCTGTCGCAAGGCCAGCGGCGCCGCAGCACGCTGGCGCGTCTGGCGCTGAGCCAAAGCGCGCCGTTGTGGGTATTAGACGAGCCTTTCAATGCGCTTGACACCGCCGCCACCGCGTGGCTTACGGCGTTGATTGAAACGCATCTTGCCAGCAATGGCATAGTGCTGCTGACCAGCCACCAGGACGTCACCATCAACGCTGCAGCCAAGGTTTTGGCACTGTGAACAGCACTGGCAAAGCGCCGACGCTGATGGGCGGCTTGATTCTCGTGTTGCGGCGCGACCTGCGCGTGGCGCTGCGGCGGCGGTCTGACACCTTTGCAGCGCTGATTTTTTTCGTGATGGTAGTCAGCCTGTTCCCGCTTGGCGTCGGGCCAGAGGCGCAACTTCTCAGAACCATGGCGCCCGGCGTGCTGTGGGTGGCCGCCATGCTGGCCAGCATGCTGTCGCTGGCGCGCCTGTTTGCTGACGACTATGCCGACGGAACTTTGGAGCAAATGCTGCTGTCTACTCACCCACTGGGTCTCTTAGTGCTGGGCAAAACGCTTGCGCATTGGGTGGGCTCTGGTTTGCCGCTGGTGCTGCTGTCGCCGGTGCTGGCGCTACAGTTTGACTTGCCCGCGTCCAGCATCGGTGTGCTGGTGGTGTCGTTGCTATTGGGCACACCAGTGCTGAGTCTGGTCGGCTCGATTGGCGCCGCGCTGACGGTTGGCTTGCGCGGCTCTAGCGTGCTGCTGTCACTGCTGGTGCTGCCGCTGGCCATTCCGGTGCTGATTTTTGGCGCTGGAGCGGTGGAGGCGCACGTCGCAGGCTTGGGCGTATCGGGGCATTTTTCATTGCTGGGTGCGCTGCTTGTGGTGTCATTGGTCGCAGCGCCTTGGGTGGCTGCGGCAGCGCTTCGCATATCGATGGAATAAGTAAAAACCAGGGCAATTAATGCCGAATAAAATAGCGATCTGCTGACAGAAAAAAAATCAACGTGCCCACTTCTCAAATCAACTGGTTCAAGTATGCCGCCCCGCAGCGTTTTTATCCGCTGGCGGGCAAGCTGGTTCCGTGGTTTGCGGCTATTGGCGCAATACTTGGCGCGTATGGCCTGTACCTTGGTTTGTGGGTGGCACCCACTGACGCCACGCAGGGCCAGGCGTATCGAATCATTTTTGTACACGTGCCCACCGCCTGGATGTCGATGGTGATCTACGTTGCCATGGCGGGTTGGGCGGGCGCAGGGCTGGTTTTTAACTCACGCCTGTCGTCCATGATGGCTTGCGCGCTTGCCCCAACCGGCACGCTGATGACGGTGCTGGCGCTATGGACCGGTGCGCTGTGGGGCAAGCCCACGTGGGGCGCATGGTGGGTGTGGGACGCGCGGCTGACGTCTGAGCTTGTGCTGCTGTTTTTGTACATCGGGTTCATGTCGCTGCACGCGTCGATTGACGACCCCCGCCGTGCCGACCGCGCTGCTGGCCTGCTGGCACTTGTAGGCGTGGTCAATGTGCCGATCATTTATTTTTCAGTTAAATGGTGGAACACATTGCACCAGGGCGCGTCGGTGAGTTTTAAGGGCACGAGCATGGCCACGCCAATGCTGGTTGCCATGCTGGTCATGGCCCTGGCATTTTGGGCGTACTGCATTGCACTGGCCTTGATGCGGGTGCGCGTGATTATTCTGGAGCGCGAACGCCACACGGCGTGGGTGCGCGCTGAGTTGGGGGCCAATTGATGTGGAATAGCTTTAGTGATTTTTTGGCCATGGGCGGCTACGGTTTGTTCGTGTGGGGCTCGCTCGGCGCATGCGCTGTGGTGTGTGTTGCCGAGCCGCTGCTGCTTAACCTCAAACGCCGTGCGCTTTTGCGCGAAGCTGGCGAGCAAGTTCAAGCTGATGCAGGACAATCCGCAGCATGACTCCAAGACGTAAAAGGCTGGTGGCAATCGTAGTTGGGCTGGCAGCGCTTGGCGGGGCCACTGCGCTCGTGCTCAATGCATTCAACAGCAATTTGGTGTTCTTTTTTAGCCCAACGCAAGTTGCTGCCAATGAAGCGCCACAGGGCCGTAGCTTTCGCATTGGCGGGCTGGTAGAGCAGGGCAGTATTCAGCGTGAAACCAAGGGCCTGACGACCCGCTTTGTGGTTACCGACTTGGCCAAAACCATTCCCGTGAGCTACACCGGCCTGCTGCCCGATTTGTTCAAAGAGGGCAAAGGCGTGGTGGCCCAGGGCAAGCTGGGTGCCGACGGTATTTTCAGGGCCGACCAGGTGCTGGCCAAGCACGACGAAAACTACATGCCGCCAGAGGCTGCTGACGCATTGAAAAAAGCAGCAGCCGGCGCGCCCACGCAATCGAGCGCTACGCTCAAGCCTGCGGCTTACGGCAAGTAAATAACTTCCAATTTAGTACCCGAGAGCAACCTAGCCATGACCAACGAACTCGGACATTTCGCACTTATTTTGGCGCTCACCATGGCGCTTGCGCAAAGCGTGCTGCCGCTGATTGGCGCGCACAAAGGCAACGCTGCCTGGATGGCGCTGGCCCGCCCGTCGGCGCGCGGCCAGTTTGCATTCACGGCGCTGGCCTATAGCTGCCTGACCTACGCTTTTGTCACCAATGATTTTTCGCTGCTGCTGGCCGCGCAGCACTCGAATTCCATGCTGCCGCTGGTCTACAAGTTCACGGCGGTCTGGGGCAACCACGAAGGCTCGATTTTGTTGTGGTCGCTGATTTTGTCTGCCTGGACATTGGCGGTATCGATATTTTCAAAGCAGCTTGACGACCGCATGGTAGCCAGGGTGCTGGGCGTGATGGGGCTGGTCAGTGTGGGGTTTTTGCTGTTCACGCTGCTCACGTCTAACCCGTTTGCGCGGCTGCTGCCTGCAGCGCCGGATGGGCAAGACCTGAACCCGCTGCTGCAAGACCCCGGCATGATCATTCACCCGCCCATGCTCTACATGGGCTATGTTGGCTTCGTGGTGGCGTTTGCTTTTGCTATTGCAGCTCTTTTGTCTGGCAGGTTAGATGCCGCCTGGGCGCGCTGGTCGCGCCCGTGGACCACAGTGGCGTGGTGCTTTTTAACCTTCGGCATTGCGTTGGGCAGTTTTTGGGCGTACTACGAGCTCGGCTGGGGCGGCTGGTGGTTTTGGGACCCGGTTGAAAACGCATCGTTCATGCCGTGGCTTGTGGGCACCGCGCTCATCCATTCACTGGCCGTGACTGAAAAGCGCGGCGGCTTCAAAATGTGGACAGCGTTGCTGGCCATCATTACTTTTTCACTGTCGCTGCTAGGTACATTTATTGTGCGGTCAGGTGTGCTGAGTTCGGTGCACGCGTTCGCCACCGACCCAGCGCGCGGCGTGTTTATTTTGGGTTTTTTGGTGCTGGTGGTGGGCGGCTCGCTTGCGTTGTTTGCATGGCGTGCGCCGCGTGTTGGTTTGGGCGGCAGTTTTGAGCCAGTCTCGCGCGAGTCCATGCTGCTTGCCAACAATGTGCTGTTGGTAGTAGCCGCTGCAGCAGTGTTGCTGGGCACGCTGTACCCGTTGGTGATTGACGCACTCGGCATGGGTAAGCTGTCAGTCGGCCCCCCTTATTTTGTCGCGGTGTTTGTGCCGCTGATTGCGCCTGCTTTGTTTTTAATGGGCGTTGGTCCCATGACCCGCTGGCGGCAGGCCGAGGTGATGGATTTGGCCAAGCGCTTGCGCTGGGCAATCGGCGTTAGCGTTTTAAGCGCGGTAATTGCCCCCATGCTGCTGGGCAGCTGGACACCCATGACGGGCCTGGGTTTGTTGCTTGCCGCATGGGTTGCCAGCACAGCGGTTCTTAATTTGATTACCCGTGTGCGTGAACACCGCGCCACCAGTTGGCTGGCGCGCTTTGCGGCGCAGCCGGGAAGCTATTACGGCATGCTGCTGGCGCACTTTGGCATTGCGGTGTTCATCGTCGGCGTGACAGTGGTGAGCAGCTTCCAGAGCGAAAACGACGTGCGCATGGAACCGGGCGACACAGCAACGGTGGGCGGCTTTGGTTTCAAGCTTGATTCGGTCGCGCAAATCCAGGGCGCAAACTACACCGCGTCCCGCGCCACACTCACGGTGACGGATGGCGACAAGGTGATTGCCACGCTCAAACCCGAACGGCGCGTGTACACCGTGCGCAGTATGCCCATGACTGAGGTGGCGATTGACCGCGGCATCACGCGTGATTTGTATGTGGCGCTTGGCGAGCCGGTCAGCGGTACTGCGTGGAGCGTGCGTTTGCACCACAAACCATTTGTCAACTGGATCTGGTTTGGCTGTGTGCTGATGTCGCTCGGCGGCTTGCTGGCCGTGCTTGACAGGCGTTACCGCTCAGTGCGGGTTGCCGCTAAAAAAGCCAGCCCGGCCATTGGGTCACAGCAGCCTTCGCTGCCAACGCCTGCTGCCGCAAAAGTGTCCGTGTAATGGCAGACGTTGCAGTGAATGCTCGGCCCGGCGGCAACATCAAGCGGTTTTTGCCACTCATTATTTTCGCAGTGATGGTCGGGTTTTTGGCCGTCGGTTTGACGCTCAACCCCAAAGAAGTACCGTCGCCGCTGATCAACAAACCGGTGCCGCAGTTCAAGTTGCCCGTGCTGGGCACCCCTGAAAAATCGTTGGGCACACAAGACTTGCTGGGCAAGGTGTGGATGCTCAATGTGTGGGCATCGTGGTGTGTGGCCTGCCGGGTCGAGCACCCGCTGCTGGTCGAGCTGGCCAAAACCAACCAGGTGCCGATCTACGGGCTGAACTACAAAGACAAGTCCCCTGCAGCGATTGCGTGGCTCGGTAACTTTGGCAATCCGTACACCACCTCGCTGGTCGATAGCGCGGGCCTGGTAGGTATTGATCTGGGTGTGTACGGCGTACCTGAAACGTTTTTGATCGACAAACAAGGCGTGATTCGCCTCAAACACATTGGCCCAGTCACGCCCGAAGCGCTGCGCGACACCATTTTGCCCATGGTGAAAAAGCTTGGTGGTTAATAACTTGGTAGTTAAGAAAATTCTTTTAGGCTTGGCCATGGCCGTCGGCTTGTGCTTGAGTGTGCAAGCCAAAGAAGCGCCCAACACATCTGCGGACCCCGCGCTCGAGGCGCGCATGATGGTGATTGCCGAAGAGCTGCGCTGCCTGGTGTGCCAGAACGAAACCATTGCTGCGTCGCAGGCCGACCTCGCGGTGGATTTGAAAAATCAGATCCGCACCAAACTCACGCAAGGCCAATCGCAAAAACAAATCCTTGACTTCATGGTCGAGCGCTATGGCGACTTTGTGCTGTACCGACCGCCGCTCAAAACCTCTACGGTACTGCTGTGGCTTGGCCCGTTTGTGCTGCTGGCGCTGGCGGTGCTGACGATGGTGCTGAATGTGCGGCGCAGAAGGCGCAGCTCAGTTACGGCGGCCCAGGGCGCGATGAGCAACGCCGACATTGAGCGCGCGCGCCAGCTGTTGGCCGAAGCGCCTGAATCCAGCAAGTAGCCACCCCTAAAAAAAACCGATAGTTTGCCCATGATGATGTTCTGGATTCTTGCCGCGCTGCTCACCTTGTTGGCACTTGCTTTCGTTTTGCCCGCGCTGCTTGCGTCGAAAAAGTCTGCTGCCGCGCCAGACACCGGCGCCGCCAGGCAGGCCAACCTGTCGGTGCTGCGCGACCAGCTTGGCCAGCTCGACAAAGACTTTGCCGCAGGCAGCCTGAACGCCGAACAATTGGCGCTTGCCAGAGGCGACATCGAACGCCGTGCGCTTGAAGAAGAAAGCGTGCCTGAGCCGCGCATTGCCAAGTCCACATCCAGGGCGACCGCCATCAGCGTGGGGCTGGCCGTGCCGTTGCTGGCGATAGGTATTTACGGCTTTTTGGGCAGCCCTTTTGCATTGGACCCGGTCAGCACATCAGAGGGCAGCACGGCCGATGTGTCTCCCGCGCAGGTTGAAGAAATGGTCAAGCAGTTTGCGGCCCGGCTTGAAAACCTGCCGCCTGACCAGGCGGTGGACCCCAAGGCATGGGAAATGTTAGCCCGCTCTTATGCGGCAATGCAGAAGTTTCCTGAAGCCAACAAGGCCTACAAACGTGCGGTTGAACTTGCTCCCGGCAACGCGCAATTGCTGGCCGACCACGCCGACGTGATGGCCATGATGCAGGGCCAAAGTACGCTGGGCGAGCCAGCAAAGTTGATTGCCCGTGCGCTGGTGCTCGACCCCAACAACCTCAAGGTGCTGGCACTGGCTGGCAGCGCAGCGTTTGAGCGCAAAGACTTTGCCACAGCCATCACCCACTGGACCAAAGCGCGTCAGCTGGCGCCTGCGGGTAGCGAATTTGCAGGCGGCCTGGACCGCAGTTTGGAAGAGGCTCGCGCGGCTGCAGGTACGTCAACCGTGGTTGCGCAAGCCGCACCGAGCGCCGCTACCAACCCCGCCCCAAGCCCCCCGACCGCAGCGGCTATATCCACTTCATCGGCGGGCATTGAGGGCATGGTCAGTTTGTCACCCGCCCTGTCTGGCAAGCTGGCCCCAGACGACACCGTGTTTATTTTTGCGCGTGCAGCCAGTGGCCCACGCATGCCGCTGGCGATTTTGAAACGCAAGGCCAGCGAGCTGCCGATTACTTTCAAACTTGACGACACCACCGCCATGTCAGACGAAATGAAGCTGTCAAAGTTTGAACAGGTTATCGTCGGTGCACGGGTGTCACGAACAGGCAATGCCATGCCGCAAAGCGGTGATTTGGTCGGGCAAAGCAGCGCGGTGAAATCTGCCGGTGCCAAACTCACCCTGGTGATTGATACCGTGCAGCCTTAAATGGGGCTTAACGCATTGCACTCGAAAACGCTATAGTATAAATAGCTGCTCGCGCCCGTATTTATTGCGCCAGGCACCTAAAATACCATTAATGTCGTAATCAAGCAGCCGCAAACCGCCCACGCAGGTAGGCGATGATCTTGTCCGAGTCGCCCATCCACTGGCTTTGACCCGCTGCATCGACAATGCGCAGGCACGGCACTTTGGTTTGCCCGCTGCCTGCCAGCAGCGCTTGCCGGTCAGCACCCTCGTGCTGTGCATCTACGCGCTTGATGTTCAGCGACAAGCGGTCAATTTCTTTGCGAGTTTTGATGCAGAACGGGCAGGTTTTGAACTGGTACAGCGCCAGAGAGTTGCACTGTGCATCAACCGCTGCTTGCGCTGCCGCAGTTCGAGCCACACCTTTGGGTTTGGTCAGTGCCTCTTTGAGCAGCATGAACGGGCCCAGCACGATGCGCAGGGTTCTAAAAAAGTAGCGGATAAAAATTTTCATGCCGCATTTTAGGTGCGCGCAATAACATGCCTGTCTTATACGTCGATTTCAACTACTCTTGCCTTGGGGCGCTTTATGGCGCAAAATGCGCCATAAAGGAGCTTTTTATGACCGCTGCCAAAGCCTTTGCTTCCGTCAAATTGCCTGAATCGTTGGTGCAACAAGCCAAAGACGCCGCCCGGCCCCTGCGCCGCTCCGCCGCCGGCCAGATCGAATATTGGGCCACGCTAGGCCGAGTGGTCGAGCATTCGGGGTTGACTGTGCAAGAGGCGCGGGCTGCGATTGAAAACTATGAAGCTGCTGCGCGCGAGGGGCGCCAAGCTAAAACAGATGTTGAAGTTGCGTTGGTTGATCCGGCACCGGATTCACTTGAATCAGTCAAGCAGCGCATTTTGGCTGCAAGCACCGACGGCAGTCTTCAAAGCCACATCCGCCGCATCGTTGCAGATAACCGCCAAAAAGCTGAACTGCGCAAAGCCGCTTGAGCGCCAACAAACCGCTTTTTCACTTGCTGGCCGGGCCAAACGGCGCAGGCAAATCAACGCTATACCGCGCACTGGTCGCCAGCGGCGGCATCAGCAGCACGCTCGAATTTGTCAACGCTGATTTGTACGAACAAATTCATCTTCAGCACATCACCGACGCGCAAAAACGCTCCGAAGCCGCACGAGACTGGGCCGACGGCCGACGTGACATGCTGTTAAATGCAAAGGTCAGCTTCGTCAGCGAAACCGTTTTTTCGCACGAATCCAAGCTGGCATTGATCACTCAAGCTCAGGCGATGGGTTTTGATGTGGTGCTGTACATCGTGTCGCTGGACGACCCGCAGCGCCTGCTAGCCCGCGTGAATCAGCGTGTGCGCGAGGGCGGCCACAACGTTCCAGCCCAGCGCATTCTGGATCGCTACCCGCGCACGATGGCTAATTTAAAGAAGGCCGTGCGACTGGCCGATTTAGCGTTTGTTTATGAATCAGCTGAGGTCGAGCGGGGCGCACATTTACTGGTGGCTATGTGTGAAGGGGCGCAAACCACTTTGCTGGTCAATGAGTCGTCAGCGTGGGTTGGTTCAATGCTGCGAAAGATTTAAAAGTGAGCCGACGCCCCTTCTGCGGCCCAAGATCTCAGCATGCAGCTCCCAAATTTCGATCAACTTTGGACCTGTCTCTAGATGGTCTTTTATCGCCTACCCCGCCAATACCCAGGCAGGCGATGCTGGTGGCCTAAGACGAGAATGCGCAAGCCACTAGGCGTGGCTCGATAAATCAACGAATAAGGGAATCGCCTGAGCGGATAGCTCCGTCTGGTGCCACCAGCTGGTGTGCCAAAACCAGTATTGGCAGAAAGCACTGTTGCAACGCGTTCAAACTCGATCAAGAAAGCGTTTGCCAAGTTGTTACCGCCTTGTTCTCGGTAGTAAACAAACGCGTCTTCCAATTCCTTTTCTGCAAGTGGGTCAAGCGAATACGCCATCACAGAGTCGCGCGGAGCCGCTCTACCACTGCTGGACCAGACGCCAATGCAACTTTGCCCGCATCAATCTCGGCATCTCGGCGCTCTGCCTCGACGGCCCAAGCCTGTTGAATTTCTGGATCAGCATCAAGACTGCTGATCAAGCGGTCTAACAAATGCGACCGCTGCAAAACAGATAACCCAAGTACCTCAGCTTCTAAAACATCTAGAGCAATAGCCATTTGGAACTCCTGATCGGTTTGCCACTGAAATTATTCAAGTTTGACAGCAACGATAACTCACCCACGCATCAAAGCCTCAATCTCCTCCGCCGTCACCGGCACCCCACGCGTCATCAACTCGCAACCCTTTTCAGTCACCAGCGCGTCGTCTTCAATGCGGATGCCGATGTTCCAGAACTCTTTGGGCACGCCTTTGGCGGGTCGAACGTAAATGCCGGGCTCTATCGTCAGCACCATGCCTGCGCGCAAAATGCGCGGCGGTTTTTTCATGACCATTTCGCCCAGCGGGTCGCGCTCCTGGCGCGGTTTGCTGCCGGGCTCGGTATAGTCGCCGCAGTCGTGCACGTCCATGCCCATCCAGTGGCCGGTGCGGTGCAT
>JANNCT010000072.1:0-33766 GCA_031386895.1 Polaromonas sp. | reverse complement strand
GGGGTGAGAAATCGGCAAGGTTTAGCTCATCACCAGCTTAAACGCAGCCCGAATTTCCCCTACTGGGTTGCCGCGCGCGTTGCGCAGGGTTTGCTCACCCCACGGTTTGAGGATGGCGCGCTGGGCTTCGTCCAGCCAGCCCAGTTGCTCCAGCGCCGTTACGGCCGCTGTGTACAGCGCAGGCATGTGGCCGCTGATGACTTTGATGGCGATGGCTTGGCCTCGGCTTTTGCTGGCGATGGCCTGGACGCCGTCGGCGCCGATTTTGGTGATCCAGTCGCCGCGCCCGGCGCGCATGAAGTCGAGGTCGTTTCTAGCGGTGCCTGACACCATTTCTGGGTGGGCGACCATTGCACTGCTCAGCAATTCGAATTGCTCGCCAAACTCACTGTCTTTTGCGCCGCTGCCCAGGCGGGCAAAGCTGAATGCGAGCTTGGCCAGCGGCAAGGCGTAGTTGGGGGCTGAGCAGCCGTCTACGCCCGCGACAAGGTCAGTTTCAGCGCACTGGGCAACGCGTGCAACTTGCTGGCGTATGGCTGCTTGCAGCGGGTGCGCCAGGTCTAAATGATTTTCAAGTGGCAGGTCGTGTTGCACACAGTGCGCAACAAAGCCGGTGTGTTTGCCGCTGCAGTTGTTGTGGCGCTCGTCGTATTGCAAACCGGCAGGCACCACCAAGCCGCCGTAACTGAACGACAGCGGCACATGGCAGCCGCACTGCAGGCAGCGGTGCGTGCGGCCAATTTTGTGCAGCATGTCGTCAACTTGTTTGACGTGCATGTCCTCGCCGTTGTGGCTTGCGCACAGCAATGCAATTTGCGGCGGTGTAAAGCCGAACTGCCTTGGCCCGTCGCCTTGTAAAAAGGGCAGGGCCTGAAATGGTTTTAAGGTGGACCGGGTAAAGGTCAATGCGTGGGCGTCGCCTGCACTGGCAATCAGCTTGGCGCGCGTGTCGACGACGGCAATTGCACCTGCGTGAATGACTTCAGCCAACATGCCGCGTGTGTGTTCTATGAGAGGAATAAAAGACATCGGCGGTAAAAAGAGTTAGCGTTTTTGGTCGGCCTGGCCGCGCGCAAGTTGCTCTTGCTGCTGGCGTTTGCGTTTGCTCTTGTTATTGGACGGTGGCCCGGGCGGTGCATTTCTTGCAGCTTTTGCAGCAAGCTCAGCCAAAAATTGTTTGTTGGCGGCCTGTTTTTTCTTGCGCACATGCATGATGACGCGGCCTATTCCAAAGCTGATCGACGCGGTGACGACCAGAAGAACAATACTGGTGGTGTCCATCATGTCTTACGCTCGGCGATGTCAGAGGTCTCGGGCAAAAAAAGCGCTTGCAAATCATTTAAAAAATCAAACCCGCGTACCGTTGGCTTGACGTGCGTGAAGTCGCGCTCAATCAGGCCTTTGCGCTCGGCTTCAGCCAGTGCTTTTTCTATTGACGTGAAGGGCAGGCCAGTTCGGTCAACAAAATCCTGGAGTTTGAAACCGCCTTGAAGGCGCGTCGCGTTGAGCATGAACTCAAATGGCAAGTCGGCGCGTGTGACTTCTGTGTTTTGCGTAACGGCATTTCCCGCTAGCGCTTTGTCCATGTACAGCTTGGGCTCGCGCGCCCGCACTTGCCGCACCACGCGGTGCGCAAAACTCAGCTTGCTGTGCGCGCCAGCGCCAATGCCCAGGTAGTCACCAAATTGCCAGTAGTTGGTGTTGTGAAAGCAGCGGTGGCCGGGCAGGGCATAGGCTGAAACTTCGTACCGTTCAAGCCCTGCAGCGCCGGTCATTTCTGTAATCTTGTCGAGCATGTCGTACGCCATGTCTTCTTCAGGCAGCGCTGGCGGAAATTTGGCGAAGTAGGTGTTGGCTTCGACCGTCAATTGGTAGATTGAGATGTGTGGTGGCTGTAGCGCAAGTGCTTGATTGATATCTTGCTCTAGATTTTGCAGCGACTGGCCAGGTAGCGCATACATCAAGTCCAGGTTAAAGGTGTCGAATGCCTGGCCTGCTTCTTCAACTGCGGCGATGGCCTGCGCCCGGTCATGTACCCGGCCAAGTGCCTTGAGATGTGCGTCGTCAAAGCTCTGCACGCCAACCGACAGCCGCGTGACGCCCGCTTGCCGAAACGCTTTGAAGCGGTCTTTTTCAAACGTGCCGGGGTTGGCTTCAAGGGTAATTTCACAATCGGCATTGAGTTTGAGCCGTGCCCGAATGTCGCCCACCAGGCGGTCAATGGCTGCGGGTGAAAACAGGCTTGGCGTGCCGCCACCGATAAAAATACTGTGCACGGTGCGGCCCCAAATCAGCGGCAGTGACGATTCAAGGTCGGCCATCAGGGCGTCGATGTAGCGTTGCTCGGGCATCTCGCTTGCAACCTCATGAGAGTTGAAGTCGCAGTACGGACATTTTTTAATGCACCACGGCAAGTGCACGTACAGCGACAGCGGCGGCAGGCTTTTTAGCTGCAACGTGCCGCTGCGCATGTAGTGCTGTATGTCAAGTTGCGCCATTTTTAAATGCAGCTATTGCGCAGGCAACTGCCATTGCTCACGCATTAGCACCAGCATGCGCGCGGCGGCTTTGCCCCGGTGGCTGTTTGCGTTTTTGACTTCAACTGGCAGTTGCGCAAATGTTTTTTCAAATTCAGGCAAGTACATTACCGGGTCAAACCCAAAGCCGTTGGTGCCAATGGGCGCACGGGTGATTTGCCCCACTGCGCGTCCGCTGGCAATTAGCGGCTCGGGGTCATCAAACGAACGCACCGCTACCAGCGTGCTGACCAATGCCGCACGGCGGTTATCGACGGTGGCCATTTGCTCGAGCAGCGCTGTCACGTTGTTGTCGTCGCCCTTGGCGTAGCCGTGCAGCGTGGCGTAATAGGCCGTGTCGACCCCCGGCAGGCCGCCAAACGCGTCCACACACAAACCTGCGTCGTCCGCCATGGCGGGCAAGCCGCTGTTACGCGATGCGTGGCGCGCTTTGGTCAAGGCGTTTTCTACAAAGGTACGGTAGGGCTCGTCCGCCTCAGACACCCCCAAATCAGACTGCCGTAGCAGCTCCACCCCGAGTGGTGCGAACAAGGATTGCAGTTCGGCAAGTTTGCCTTGGTTGTTGGATGCCAGGACGAGTTTCATGGTGTTTTATGCCTCTGGCGCCCTAAATACGGGCGCAAGCAGCTATTAATTTAATAGTGAATGCTTCTGCGCCACTACCAGCTCCTGAATGCCCTTGGCAGCCAGGTCCAGCAGCGCGTTCATCTCAGCCCGTGAGAATGCGGCACCTTCAGCGGTACCTTGCACTTCAACAAACTGGCCCGCACCGGTCATCACCACATTCATGTCGGTGCCGCAGGCAGAGTCTTCGGTGTATTCGAGATCCAGCAGCGGCATGCCGTCAACGATGCCGACTGAAATGGCCGCGACGTGGTCGCTGATGGGGCTGTGCTGCAGCTTGCCCGAGGCAATCAGCGTGTTCACGGCGTCTTGCGCGGCTACAAACGCGCCGGTGATGCTGGCGGTGCGCGTGCCGCCATCGGCTTGAATCACGTCGCAGTCAATGGTGATGGTTCGCTCGCCAAGTTTTTTCAAGTCAAACACAGCGCGCAATGACCGCCCAATCAGGCGCTGAATTTCTTGCGTGCGGCCGCTTTGCTTGCCGCGTGCGGCTTCCCGGTCACCCCTGGTGTGCGTTGCGCGCGGCAGCATACCGTACTCGGCGGTGACCCAGCCCTCGCCGCTGCCCTTTTTGTGGCCAGGAACTTTCTCCTCAACCGATGCAGTACACAGCACTTTGGTGCCGCCGCATTCAATCAGCACGGAGCCTTCAGCGTAAGCGGTGTAGTGGCGGGTGATGCGGACGTCGCGCAGTGCGTTTGCAGCGCGCGCGCCGCTCCTTTCGAATAAGCTCATGGCAGATGACTTTCTGGCGCGGTGGCCTGATGAATTGGGATTCGCAGAATATGGAGGCGGCACCATCAGCCCGATCTGCGGCCGCTTTGCGGGCGTGGTACTAGCTTAGTTTTTTAGCTGCTGACCTGCGGATGGCTTCGTTGATCTCGGCGATCGATTTTTCGATCGTCTCTTCGTCAAGCTCGTCGATAATTGTGTCGTAGCCACCCGACTGAATGGTTGATGCAAACACGCCGTCGTCGATATCGTCCGTGGACACGCCACGAGTGGACTCGAAGTCGTCAGGTGTTTCCCATTCCATCGCCAGCACCGTGACGTTGTCGCCACGTTCGCCGCCAATACGCAGCGCGTTTTCAACCAGGTCGGGTACGGCATCTGAGAGGGTTTTGGCAGAGAGCTGCGCAACGATTTCGGCGTCGGTCAAGCTGCCCCACAGGCCATCAGAACACAACAGGATTCGGTCGCCCTGCTGCAAAATAATTGGCCCGGTGATGTCAAAAACTGGTTTCGTCGGCGAGCCAAGGCAGGTGAACAGAATATTGCGGTTGACATGCTCAAGTTTGATGATGCCTGCGCTTTGCTGCTCAGCATAAGAATGGTCTCGGGTACGGGTCAAAAGCTGGCCGTCACGCACTACATACAGCCGGGAGTCGCCACAGTGCACCCAAGTGGCTGCACCGCCCTGCAAAATGGCGGCTACCAGCGTAGTACGTGGTGTGTCCAACATGCCTTTTTCGCTGGCGTACCGGACGATCTGGTGGTGTGCCGCCATGAGAGCTGCTGTCAAAAATTCGCCAGTGTTTCCAATGGCAGCGCGGGCCTCTTTTTGGTACAGCGCCGAGGTGGTTTGTAGCGCAATTTGCGCGGCAACTTCGCCCTCGGGGTGGCCGCCCATGCCGTCCGCAAGCACAAAGAGCCCTGATTCACGGGTGTAGCAATACCCCATGCGGTCTTCGTTTTTTTCTCGCCCGCCTTTGCGGCTTATCTGAAAGACTGAAAATTTCATCGGAATTTGGTCGCCATGGCTGTGGCTTTACGTGCCGTTTTTTTGGTGTCAGACACCATGTTGTCGAATTGCAAACGTACTTTTTCAGTCACGGTGAGCTTGGTATAGCGGCGCTCTCCCTCACGGCTGAGCTCTTTTTGTAGGGCAAAAACCGATTGCGGCCTGGACAAGGGGTCAAGCGACATGCACCATTCGACCACTTCAATCAGGTTATCTGAATACACCCCGCGCAAGCGCGACAGCGCCAGTGAAAGCCGATCTTTTTCAAGACGCTGCGGGGAGTCATTGGGTGGGTAGCCCTGCATGGTGGCGTAAATGCACGCCCCAATCGCGTAAATGTCGGTCCACGGGCCCATGGAAGAGTCGCGGCGGTACATTTCTGGCGCGGCAAAACCAGGGGTGTACATGGGCCTGATGAAGTTGCCTTCTTTGCTCAACACTTCTCGCGCAGCACCAAAATCGATCAATACAGCGCGGTTGTCATCGGTCACAAAAATATTGGCAGGCTTGATGTCCAGGTGCAGCATTTTGTGTTGGTGCACGATGCGCAAACCGCGCAATATTTCATCAAAAAGCGAGCGAATGGTGGACTCCCGAAACACTTTTTGCTTCTTCAACTCGCGCGCTGTTATGACGAAATCCTGGAGCGTGCCGCCTTCAAGGTAATTCATCACCATGTAGACGGTTTCGTTTTCCCGGAAAAAATTCAGCACACTGACAACTGAGCCGTGAGAAATCTGGGCCAGAGAGCGGCCTTCCTCAAAAAAACTCTTCAGACCCAGGCGGTACAGCGAAAGCTTGTCCGCATGCACTTGCGGTAGTAACTCACCCGGCGGGCGGCTGGCCAAAGACGACGGAAGGTATTCCTTGATGGCGACCTGCTGGCCTTCGTTGTCTACGGCCAAGTAAACTACACCAAACCCGCCAGAGGAAATCTTGCGTACCACCCTGTAGCCGCCTATGACGGTATCGGGAGGTAATGGTGCTGGTTTGACCTTTGACATAAATAATTTAATGGGTGGATTGGCTAAAAACCGTCCAATACTGCTTTTGTAGTCCTGTTATCAATACGAGTGTACTTTTATCGATGTCAGTTTACAGCATGACAGGCTATGCGGCCGTCCAGTCCAGCACGACAAGTCCCGGCGCTCAAGCGGAGGGCGGGGTTGACTCAAATGCGCGCATTGGCGTTGAAATTCGCGCGGTCAACAGCCGCTTTCTCGACCTGACGTTTCGCCTGCCTGACGAAATGCGGCAGGCGGAGCCGGCGTTGCGCGAAATTCTGGCCGGAAAGCTCAAGCGCGGCAAAATTGAAATTCGCATTGCGCTTGACGCAAGCTCTGCCAGCCATTTGCGCCCCCCATCTGCGGCGACTTTGCAGCGGCTCAGCTCGTTGGAGGACAACATCAAGTCGTGGTTGCCGCGGGCGATTCCCTTGACCATTGTGGATGTGCTCAAGCTGGCTTCGCTGGAAGACAAGAAGCCGCATGACCACACGGACGAGATGCTGAAACTTGCAAAAAAAGCCCTCAAAGAGTTGTTGTCAGCAAGGGAAAGAGAGGGCGCTCGCCTTGCTCAGTCGATGCTCGAGCGCACTGGGCAACTGCGAGCGCTGTCTGCACAGGCGGCTCCACTGGTGCCTAAACTGGTCGAGCAGCAAAAACTGCGGTTTTTGGAGCGCTTTAAAGACGCTATGGCATTGGGCGGCAGTCAACCGCTGCCAGAAATTGCACAGGACAGAGCCCTCGCCGAGGCTACCGCTTTTGCGATGCGGATTGATGTTTCAGAAGAGATCGCGCGTTTGGCGTCGCACCTTGACGAGATTGAACGCTTGTTAAACGGCGGTGGCGAGCTGGGCAAGAGGCTTGATTTCCTCATCCAGGAACTGCACCGAGAGGCCAATACGCTGGGCTCCAAGTCCGCATCACTGGAGTTGACCAAGATCTCGGTAGAGATGAAAGTATTGATTGAACAGGTTCGCGAACAAGTACAAAACATCGAATAGCTTGCAGCATCCAGATTACTTCAGTTAAAAAACCAAACCGCTCCAAGACCAATTTCAACATGGACTACCCCGGAAATCTGTTCGTTGTCGCCGCCCCGAGCGGCGCTGGCAAATCCAGCCTTGTGAAAGCGCTGATGGAGCTTGACTCGCGCATTCAACCCGCTGTTTCCCACACAACGCGGCCCCCGCGCGGCCAGGAAAAGCACGGGCGTGAGTACTATTTCGTTTCTACAGATGAGTTTGACCAGATGGTTTTGCGGGACGCATTTCTGGAATGGGCCAACGTGCACGGACACCGCTACGGCACGTCTCGCCAGGCGATTGAAGAGAGAATGGCCCATGGTGCTGACGTTATCCTCGAAATTGATTTTCAGGGTGCGATCAATATCAAACGAATTTTCGCCAACGCAGTGCTGATTTTTATCCTGCCGCCAAGCTGGGATGAGCTTCGTTCCCGGTTGCAGCGGCGTGGGGAAGATGCGGCGGAAGTCATCGAATTGAGGCTCAAAAACGCCGCGTTAGAGATGGCGCAAGCGCGGGAATTTGACTTCGTTATAATCAACGAGCTGTTTGAGCGTGCCGTTTTTGACCTGAAAACAATTGTTCATGCGCAAAGGCTGAAGTTTTCAGCGCAGCGCGTCACCAAGGCTGACACTTTTGCAGCCCTTCAAATCCCCTGAATTGCTTTTCTGACTGGAGAACCACATGGCCCGTATCACTGTTGAAGATTGTCTAGAAAAAATCCCCAATCGCTTCCAGCTGGTTCTGGCAGCAACCTACCGTGCACGTATGCTCAGCCAGGGGCATGCAGCAAAAATTGAGAGCAAAAACAAGCCTGCCGTCACCGCCCTGCGTGAAATCGCCGAAGGCAAGGTTGGTCTGGAAATGCTCAAAAAGGTACCGGGTTAAGGCTTACTTCTGGCCATGCGCTGGTCAAAAACTGGACTTCGAAAAAAGCACCGATATTCGGTGCTTTTTTCATGGAACTGACTTTTTTGCCTTGGCGCGATACATTAAGGGATGAGCGCACTGCTTTCTACCAAGCTTCCCAAGCCCGCTCGGGCAGGAAGTAAATCAACGCCTGCTGCGGCCAATGCTGCAGCGGCGAGTTTCGCCGCTTTGACGGCAAAGCTCGGGTATTTGACCAAGCCGGACGTTGACAACGTCCGCAGCGCTTACCGTTTTGCCGATGAGGCGCACTTGGGGCAGCTGCGCAATAGTGGCGAGCCGTACATCACGCATCCGATTGCCGTGGCCCAGCAATGTGCTGAGTGGAAGCTGGACGCACAAGCCTTGATGGCCGCTTTGCTGCATGACGCAATCGAAGACTGCGGCGTGACCAAACCTGAGTTGATTGAGAAGTTCGGCGCACCTGTTGCCGATTTGGTGGATGGCCTGACCAAACTGGAAAAGCTGGAGTTCAACACTCGCGAAGAAAACCAGGCGGAGTCTTTTCGCAAAATGCTGCTTGCCATGGCGCGTGATGTCCGCGTCATACTGATCAAGTTGGCCGACCGCACGCACAACATGCGCACACTTGGCGATGCCCCCAGGGAAAAATGGGCGCGTATTTCAAGTGAAACTCTCGACATCTACGCACCTATTGCGCACCGCCTGGGTCTTAACACCACTTACCGTGAGCTACAGGATCTCGCTTTTCAGTATCTTCATCCCTGGCGTTACGCCACTCTGGCAAAGGCACTGCAAAAGTCGCGTGGTCGCAGGCGCGATGTAATCAAGCGAGTCCAGGGTGAGGTTGAATCAGCTTTTGCGCTTGAGGCCATACCAGTTGAAATTTTTGGTCGGGAAAAGACGCTTTATTCAATTTACCGGAAGATGGATGAGAAGCACTTGTCGTTCGCACAGGTCACGGATATTTACGGCTTTCGGGTCATCGTCAGGGCTTTGAATGCCTGCTACACCGCGATGGGAGTTTTGCACCAGCTGTACAAGCCACTGTCAGGGAAGTTCAAGGACTACATTGCGATCCCCAAAATCAATGGCTACCAGTCGCTGCATACGACCCTTGTAGGGCCTTTCGGCACCAACATTGAATTTCAGTTGCGCACAGAAGCGATGCATGTGGTTGCAGAGTCTGGTGTGGCTGCACATTGGTTGTATAAAGCGGCTGACCCTGAAGGAGATGCATCCCAGCGGCTGGGCGCACAGTGGCTTCAGTCCCTGCTGGACATCCAGCACGAGACGCGCGATGCCGCTGAATTTTGGGACCACATCAAAATCGATTTGTTCCCCGAAGCAGTTTACGTTTTCACGCCAAAGAGCCAAATTTTGGCCATGCCGCGGGGCGCAACGATCGTCGACTTTGCCTACGCAATCCACAGTGATGTTGGTCACCGTGCCGTGTCAGCGAAAGTCAACGGGGCGCAGGTGCCGCTTCGCTCGGAACTGAACAATGGCGACGTGATTGAAATAGTGACTACGGCGATTGCAAGCCCCAACCCAGTCTGGCTGAGTTTCGTAAGAACAGGCAAAGCGCGGTCCAAAATCCGCCACCATCTTAAGACAATGGCTCTGGGTGAATCGCAAGACCTTGGCGAGAAAATGCTCATGCAAGCGTTGCGAGCTGAGGGGATTCAACGTTTGCCGCAGGACACTGGCCTTGACAAGCCGCTCTGGGAAAAAATCCTCCGCTTCAGCGGCAATCGCTCACGCGCCGATCTGCTCACAGATATCGGCCTGGGTAAACGCATAGCCAGCATGGTCGCAAAACGGATCGTCGCTTTGCTGGCCGAAAACGGTGAAAAGCCGGACGTCCTGCTCATGAGCAGAGAGCGCTATACGGCAGATGATTCCGTTTCCCAAGGCGCGTTGGTGCTTGACGGCAGCGAAGGTGCGTCGGTACAATTCGCAAGCTGCTGCAAACCCATACCGGGTGACAGCATTTTGGGATACCTGGGCCGCGGCGAGGGATTGGTGGTGCACACCGACGACTGCTCTGTTGCCAAGCGCCTGGAAAATCGGGACAGCGAACGGTTTATCGCAGTCGAATGGTCTGATGAGCCAGTTCGGCTATTTGAAACTTCACTTTTAATCACCGTCGCCAACGGAAAGGGTGTATTAGCGCGCGTGGCGGCAGCGCTGGCCAGTGCAGAAGCGGACATTACGCACGTGAACATGGGGCAAGAGCGTGCGCAAGACGCTACTGAATTGCGCTTCGGAATTGCAGTGCGTGATCGCGTTCACATGGCGTCGGTGCTGCGAAGCGTGAAAAGAACGCCCTCTGTTCTGAGGGTTCAACGAGCCAAGCCGGGTATTTAGACAACTTTAAGCTTCCGGCGCCAAACGCTGTTCGGGGTAGCAGACGCTCAGCACATTCAAAATTTGGGGCCCATCGGGCATCATCAAAGTGACATCATCCCCAACCATGGAGCCAAGTAGTGCACGGGCTACCGGTGAGACCCAACTAATCTCATTTTTGAGTGTGTCTGCCTCGTCGATTCCGAGAATTGTCACTGTCCGCGCAAACCCTGAATCGTCTTTGTACGTCACAGTTGCGCCGAAAAAAACCTGTTCTATTCCGTAATGAACCGATGGGTCTGTGACTTCTGCAATTTCAAAGCGCTGGGTTAAGAAACGGATGCGCCGGTCAATTTCGCGCAGGCGTTTTTTTCCATAGATGTAATCACCGTTTTCAGACCGGTCGCCATTGCTGGCCGCCCAATAAACGTTTTCGACGACTTTTGGCCGTTCCTCGTCCATCAAGGCAAGCAATTCGGTGCGTAATTTCAGGTAGCCAGCAGGAGTGATGTAGTTCTTGCCACCGGCAACTTGCGCGGCTGGCAGTGATTCGTCATCATCCGAATCGGTTTCTTTTGTGAAGGCTTTGCTCATGGCCAGACAAGGATACTACCGAAGACCGGAAAAGAAAAAAGCCAGTAACTTTCGTTACTGGCTTTTCATTTTTGGTGCGGCTGGCAGGAATTGAACCCACGACCCCTTGGTTCGTAGCCAAGTACTCTATCCAACTGAGCTACAACCGCGACGTTTACTAGTATAACTTATTGAATAGCAAAATTTGGTAGGGCGTGAGTGATTTGAACACTCGACCAAAGGATTATGAGTCCTCTGCTCTAACCAACTGAGCTAACGCCCCACACAACTGCATTGTACGGGGCTACTTGCTGTGGCTAAGGGCAGTACTGACCAGCTTTGACGTGATGTCAACGATCTGGATCATTTTCTCGTAGGGCATACGCATAGGACCAATCACGCCAAGGGTGCCAACCACTCGCCCGTCCACTTCATAGGGAGATGTCACTACCGACAGTTCTTGATAAGGGATGGAGTTGCTCTCGCCACCGATATAAATGCGGACTCCCTCCGCTCTGCTTGATACGTCGAGTAGTTTCATCAGCTGCGCTTTTTGCTCAAACAGATCAAAGAGTTTGCGCAGGCTGCCCATGTCACTGGAAAAATCACTCACGGCAAGCAGGTTGCGCTCACCTGAAATGACGACTTCATCGCTAGACTCGATGGCATCTGAGCTGACTTGGACAGCGGTTTGCATGAGGGTAGCTATTTCACTGCGCAAAGCATCCACTTCGTTTTTAAGTCGCCCGCGCACTTCTTCTATCGCAAGACCAGCATAGTTGGAGTTTAAAAAACTTGCAGCCTCAACCAGCTCCGACTGGGTGTAGTCTGCCTCGGTAAAAATCACCCGGTTTTGGACATCACCGTCTGGCGAAACAATAATGACCAGCAAGCGCCGATCTGACAGGCGCAAAAACTCGATATGACGAAACACTGAGCTTCTGCGCGGAGCCATGACTACCCCAACGAACTGCGACAGGCTTGACAGCATATGCGCGGCGCTACTCAGGACTTTTTGGGGTTGGTCAGGCGCCAAACGCTGCGGAGTGACTCCTGCGCCGCCCGCAAAAGGTTCGGGCTGCATGGTCAACATCGTGTCTACAAAAAGCCTGTAGCCACGTGCCGTGGGAATACGCCCCGCAGAAGTGTGCGGACTAACGATAAGGCCAAGCTCTTCTAGGTCACTCATTACATTGCGAATGGTTGCAGGTGACAGTTCAAGCCCGGACGCTTTTGACAGCGTGCGTGATCCTATAGGCTGGCCGTCGGCAATATAGCGTTCGACCAACGCTTTCAACAACAATCGGGCCCGGTCATCAAGCATGGCCCTATTCTACGAAGCTTGTCACGTATCTTGTGATGTAATTTGGAAATGAAAACGCAATTCCGCTACGTAGCGCTTGTTGGCAAATACCACGCCCAAGGCACGCGCGCCGCCCTGGAGAGCATTGCACATTTTCTCAGTGACCACGGTTGTGACGTCGCCATTGAACAGGAAACCGCAGGCAATTCTGGCATGACACAGTACCCGATTCTGGACGTAACCGGTATCGGCGCCCACTGCGATTTGGCGCTGGTAGTCGGCGGAGACGGCACGATGCTGGGCATTGGCAGAGTACTTGCAAAATTTGGCGTGCCTCTCATCGGTATCAACCAGGGGCGCCTCGGCTTCATCACAGATATTGCCTTTGAAAACTACCAAGCTGTGCTGGAGCCGATGCTTCGGGGCGAGTTTGACGAAGACCATCGCTGGATGATGCAAGCGAAGGTCGTGCGAGACGGGCGCTGTGTTTTTAACGCAACGGCGATGAACGATGTCGTCGTCAATCGGGGCGCAACCGCGGGTATGGTTGAGCTGCGTGTCGAGGTCGACGGTCGGTTTGTAGCCAATCAGCGTGCTGACGGCTTGATTATTGCGTCGCCCACTGGTTCAACTGCCTACGCGCTGTCTGCTGGTGGTCCGTTGTTGCATCCCTCGATTGGCGGGTGGATTTTGGTACCAATTGCACCCCACACCTTGTCGAATCGCCCCATCGTGCTTTCAGACACAGGCGAAATTACAGTCGAAATAGTGGCGGGTCGGGATGCCAGCGCCAATTTTGATATGCAGTCGCTCGCGAGTTTGTTGCATGGCGACCGCATTTCGGTTCGCCGTTCTGAGTATCAGGTGCGGTTTTTGCACCCAAGGGGATGGAGTTACTTTGATACGCTTCGCAAGAAGCTCCATTGGAATGAGGGCGTAGCTTGAGCTTCTTTTACCTCGTGCATCACCCATGAGTCTCAAGCGAATCTCTCTTCGCGATTTCGTAATCGTACGCGAGCTTGAACTCGACCTGACTGGCGGGTTCACTGTGCTGACGGGCGAGACCGGAGCTGGAAAATCAATCTTGATCGACGCACTTCAACTCGCGTTAGGTGCACGCAGCGACGCTGGAGTTGTGCGGGAAGGTGCTCAGCGCTGCGAGATCAGTGTTGAATTTGATAGTCAACCCAAGCTGCTCGAGTGGCTTGAACTGGCAGGTTTTCTGGCGGGCGAGAGTGTTTTGCTACGCCGCACCATCGATGCACAGGGCAAAAGCCGCGCTTGGATCAATGGCAGCGCGGCAACTGTTGCACAACTGAAAGACATCGCGGACAAGTTGGTTGACATTCATGGCCAACATGCCTGGCAAAGTCTGACTCGACCTGAATCAGTCAGGGAATTGCTAGATGCTTACGCTGGCATCAACACAGCAGCACTTTCTGCCGCATGGACTCAGTGGCGGACTGCTCAAAAAGAACTTTCTGATGCGCGCGGAGCTCAAGACAGCTTTCAACGAGAGCGTGAACGGCTGCTTTGGCAAATCGGTGAGCTCGACAAACTCTCCCCTGGCAAGTCAGAATGGGAAGAGCTGAACGCGCAGCATAGCCGCCTGTCGAACGCTCAAACGCTGAGAGATGCCGTACAGGCTGCACTTGACGCTCTGTCCGATGCGGAGATTAATGCGACCGGACTATTGGGCAGGGCTGTGACGATGCTTCAAGGTTCAGCGCAATTTGAACCGCAATTCAGTGCGGTTGCAGACGTACTTGGTACGGCATTGGCACAGGCCGAGGACGCCGTGCATTCGCTCAATGGCTATGCAAGGCATGCCCAGTTAGAACCCCAACGCCTGGGTGAGCTGGATGAGCGCATGGCTTTATGGATCAGTCTTTCCAGGCGCTACAAGCGCCAGCCTGCTGACCTGGCTGAATTGGCTGCGTCGTGGCGGGATGAACTTCAAAGGTTAAATCAGGTGGCTGATGTTGAGGGGCTAGAGCGAGCTGAGCAGCTGGCCAAGACGGTCTACCTGCATGAAGCAAAAATGATCTCCAAACTCCGCGCAAAGTCTGCACCAGCATTGTCGGGCGACGTGTCCAAGGCCATGCAAGGTTTGGGAATGCAAGGTGGAAGATTTGAGGTGGCTATTTCCAAATTGGACCAGCCTGCACAGCATGGGCTTGAGCAGGTTGAATTTTTGGTGGCAGGCCACAGCGGCAGCACGCCGCGAGCCATTGGAAAAGTGGCGTCAGGCGGAGAGTTGTCGCGAATTGCCTTGGCGATTGCAGTGACTACCAGCCAGCTCGGTGAGGCACGAACCTTGATATTCGACGAGGTAGATTCAGGTGTAGGTGGTGCAGTAGCCGAAACTGTAGGCCGCTTGATGAGGCAACTTGGAAAAGATCGCCAGGTGATGGCAGTTACCCACTTGCCCCAAGTAGCTGCACGCTCTGACCAGCATCTGGTGGTGGCCAAACAAACCGAAAAAGGAAAGACCTTCAGCACGGTCGGGGCGGTCACTGGCCAAACCCGTGTATCGGAGATTGCCCGCATGTTGGGGGGCGAAAAGCTGTCCAGTGCAACGCTCGCGCATGCTAAGGAGATGCTGGGGTGACAGCTGCTTTTTCAGGTCATGAATCGCCTTTGCCGCTTGAAATGGTGCTGATTACCGGTATGTCTGGGTCAGGTAAATCAGTGGCTTTGAACGCATTGGAAGATGCTGGCTATTACTGCGTCGACAATCTTCCGCCTGAGTTGCTGGCATCCTTTATTGCGCTTGAATTGCAGCATGGCGCAAAAAAAGTGGCTATTGCCATGGACGTTCGCAGCGCTATTTCCTTGCCTCTTGTTCCGGGCCAGCTCAAATTGGTGCGCAATCAGGGCGTATCAATTCAGTCGCTCTTTTTGGACGCAAGTACCGAAACGCTGGTGAGGCGTTTTTCTGAGACGCGTCGTCTGCATCCCCTGTCGCGGGCGGGTGCAGTTGATCAGCACCGAGCATTGGTAGGCGCCATCGAGCTCGAGCGCGAGCTCTTGGGTGAGCTTAGGGAGCAGGCGCATGTTCTGGACACCAGTTTGATTCGTTCGTCGCAACTGCAGGGATATGTGAAATCATTGATTGCGACAGCAAGAACACAACTGACTCTGGTTTTTCAGTCATTTGCCTTCAAGCGGGGGGTGCCGCTGGATGCTGACTTTGTCTTTGACGTGCGCATGCTCCCCAATCCGCATTACGAAACCAGCCTTCGCAGTTTGACAGGTAAAGACGCTGAGGTCGTCAGTTATTTGCGCGAACATGCCGAAGTGGGCGAGATGATCACCGACATTGAAAAGTTCATCGGTCGCTGGTTGCAGGCGATGGTCAAGGACCATCGAAGCTACGTGACTGTGGCGGTCGGTTGCACTGGCGGGCAGCACCGTTCGGTCTACCTGGTTGAAGAGTTAGCGAAGGTGTTTGCCCCGACCTGGTACACACTCAAGCGCCATCGTGAACTCGACGCAGCAACATAGACTGCGCGCCGTGGCCTATCGCGGTTGACCCTCAAGCAGCTTGCGAATCGGTGCTGGCAAGCCTAACGCCAAATACTCATTCTTTGAATACCACGCGCCGGGCAATCTCAACGAGTCAAAAGATAACTTTTCGGTGTTTGATAGCTCTGCAACCACCGGGCTGAGCTGTAGGTCCTTGTGGGTCAGCACATGTTTGAAAGGGGGCAATGGGCGCACTGTATTGCGTATGGCTGGCGGCACAAAGGCGTACAACGCCTCTTCGCTTTCAAATATCGGCAGGCAGTAAAGGCCGCCCCATATGCCGGAGTCTGGCCGCTTGTTGAGCCAAACAGCACCGCTCTGCGTGTGCGCCCACAGCAGTTGCAAACTCAAAGCGCTACGCTTGAGCTTCCTTGTTTTTACAGGGTACTTTTCAGGATCGCCCTCAACAAAGCTTCTGCACATTTGCCGCACAGGGCATACGTTACACGATGGTTTTCGGCTGGTGCAAACCGTTGCGCCCAAGTCCATCAAGCCCTGCGTGTAGCGTGGCATCGTGTCAGCCAGATTCTGCTCGGGCGGCAACATATTGGCCAACGACCAAAGCGTGCGCTCGTTCGCGGTTTCGCTGATGTCTGGTTTAAACGCCAGCACGCGCGTTAAAACACGCTTGACGTTGCTGTCCAAAATGGCCACTCGTTCAGAAAAGCAAAACGAAGCAATCGCTGCGGCGGTAGACGGACCGATGCCGGGCAGGCTCTGCAACTGGGCGGCCGTGCCGGGAAATTCACCACCATGGAGTTGCATGACGTTTTGCGCGCAGCGATGCATGTTGCGCGCTCGACTGTAGTAGCCCAATCCGCTCCACAACCCAAGAACGTCGTCGATTGGGGCCGCGGCCAGACTTTTGACGGTTGGAAACCTTGTCAGAAACCTATCAAAATAGCCCAGGACGGTCGATACCTGGGTCTGTTGTAGCATGACTTCTGAAAGCCACACCTTGTATGGGTCTCGCGTGTTTTGCCAAGGCAGGTTGTGGCGACCGTGTAGTTCTTGCCAACCAACTATCTCGTTAGCAAAATGCGGAAGAAGACCTGGATTCAACCGCACTTCAAGCCAAGGCGCTAAGTTTGCTGGTTGTTGCCGGCACCACTTCGTTTACCTTGGGCGCGTACAAACCCTCACCTGAGGGTACTGGTGTTCCTGCCAAATGGGCTGTCAGCTCGGTTAGTTTGTTATCAAGAGCATTCAGGCCTACTTCCTGGTCGTTGATTTCGCCAATACGCTCATCCAGTCCCGACGCCGCGCTTTGAATTCTTTCAATGGCCTCAATCCGGCGGATAAAATTTTTCCTGCGCTCACGCAGTTGGGCGTCCAGCTGGGAAGCGGCGGATTTATTCCACATTTCAAGCTCACTGAGAGCTGACTCGTACACGACCCTCAGCCGCGTGGACAGCGCCCGTACCAATCGCTCCGAAAAATTGACTTGCGACAGTTTCAAAATATTGTTGACACCCAAATACTGCAAGTGACTCAGCTCAATCAGCTCAAGATCACGCGCAAAGCGGGCTAGTTCAGGCTCCTTCGGCGCTTGAAGTGAAAACCCAAATTCTGAGTTCAGGTGTTTGAATGACGCGACCAGCATGGAATGAATCTCAGCGCTGGTCGACTGCGCTTTTTGAAGGCTGGCGCGTAGCCGAAGGAAGGTTTCGCCATAAGCTTTTTTAACACCGAACTTAATGCCCGATTGCTTGAGCTTGGTTGTCAATTGGGCTAACTCTGTTTTGAGCGTCGGCGACCCCAGCAAAGTAAACACCTCACGCAGAAGTTTCAAGTGTACGGACCTGACCGCATGAATCTTCGCGCCACTTTTGTCGAATTCTGCACGCTCAAGCTCTATTCGCGCGCGCATGTGCCGAATAACAGTTGAGTTTTTGCCGCGTAAGCCGCGGAGCTCATCGACTTGCTCTGCCAAATCACGTCGGCGTATGTGAATCGAGCGCCCAGCCTCAATGCGCAACTCGGCGATACCGCCGGCTACGGCGAGGCGCAGAATCTTTTGCCTTTGACCCATAACGCCCTCTGCCAAAGCAAGCTCCAGATTCGGTAACGCGCTAGCCTCGAGCAAAGCCTTATCGCCAGTTACTTTAGCCACGAGCCCTTTTTGCGCTGATACGGGAATCACCTGCGAAGGCGGCAGGCCAAGTATTTCGGCTGAACTCAAGCGCTGCCGGTCAATCTGGGCTTTGATCTGCTCGGGCGAGCTCAGTGCATCCCAGAGGGTGTCGATTTTGTTTAGAACGACCAGGCGAGAAATGCTTTGTTCGTCGCCGGTGATCAAATGCTCTCGCCAAATTGACAAGTCAGACTTAGTCACGCCTGTATCAGCCGCCAAAATAAACACCACCGCATCGGCTTGGGGAATCAAGCTGACGGTCAGCTCAGGCTCGGCTCCAATGGCGTTCAGGCCAGGAGTATCCAAAATTACCAGGCCTTGCTTGAGCAGCGGGTGGGCGATATTAATCAGCGCGTGCCTCCACCTTGGCACTTCTATCAAGCCGTCTGGCCGAACCAGCGGATTGTCATCAATATTCTCGTCGTGCCAAAAGCCCAGCTCAATGGCCTCTTCCTTCGTGACGTGCCTAACTTCCGCTACTTTTTCAAGAGCAAGTGCGAGTTGTGCTGGATCATTGACATCAAGGTCAACACGGGTCCATTTTTCAGGTACGGCCCGCCACTCCATCAGAGCTTGCGTTTTCAGCCGTGTCTCAATTGGCAGAAGTCTCAAGCAAGGCGGAACGTCTGCGTCATAGCCAAGCTCGGTCGGGCACATCGTGGTGCGTCCGGCACTGGCCGGCATGATGCGCCGACCGTAGCCGGCAAAAAATATGGCATTGATAAGCTCTGACTTGCCACGTGAAAACTCCGCGACAAACGCCACCATGACTTTGTCTGAACGGACTTGGGTTTCCAGCCTTTTCAGCCGTTCTTCAACGGCTGCGTCAAGAAGGTGGTGGTCTTTCATCCACTCAGCAAGGAGTTTTAGCCTGAGGGCAAACTCGCGCCGCCAAACGCCATGCCGGTCAAATTGTTCGTTGAAAGTCATAGGAAGTGAGTTCTTTGTCGCTACCAATATAGCATCGGCCCCTGAAAAAACCTATTTTGCATTTGCCGGAGTGTTTTTCCAGTCACGCTTTTTGGCAGTTGCGGCAAAAGAAGGTGGAGCGTTGTCCTTGGCGAATACTTTTTATTGCTGCGCCGCAGGTTTTGCAGGGCATTCCGGCACGGTCGTACACGGCGGCTTCAAGCTGGAAGTGACCAGCCTCGCCATTGGCGCTGGAAAAATTCTTTAATGTGCTGCCTCCGCGAGCAACTGCTCTATCAAGAACCAGGCGAATAGCAGCGTGCAGCTTGGCGGCTCGGGGCTTGCTGATGGAGCCGGCTCGCGTTGTGGGCCTGATGCCCGCCAGAAAAAGCGTTTCAGACGCGTAAATATTGCCCACCCCGACCACGATTTCCCCCGCCAGCAGCACTTGCTTGATGGCCGTTTTTTTGCCTTTTAATGCTAGGTGAAAAAGTGGTGCACTAAAGGCGTCTCCCAAAGGTTCCACGCCCAGCCGCCCAAGAAGTTTTCTGGCTGCGTCGCTGTCCTCACTGTGCGCAAACACCACTGCCCCGAAACGCCTGGGGTCGTTCAGCCTGAGTGTGCCGTGTGTCGTCAGCATTTCAAAGTGATCGTGCTTGCCCGGCGCAGCCAGATCAGACCCAAAGCTGAGGCTGCCAGACATGCCAAGGTGAACCAGGAGCAACCCGCCGGACAGGTCAACCAAAAGATACTTTCCCCGCCGGCGTACACCTGTTACCGTCTGGCCGCAAAGAACGTCAGGGTCACAGCCAATTGGCCAGCGCAGCGCCTTTCCCATCGTGGCGGTGACGATTTGCGCATTGCTGATTTTGTCAGCAAAGCTCAACCTGGTGACTTCGACTTCGGGGAGCTCTGGCATAGGGACTTTCATGCTTTCAGTAGTTGCAAATTGGCCTCATCAGGCGGGCTATGCGCTTTTGGAACGCTTCAATTATCATTGGGCGATGCAGAAAATTGTCAGCTCGGTGTTTTGGGGTTTGCTCGTTGCAGCACCCATGTTATTGGCCCAAACCAACCTACCGTCTGGTTCTCCAGCTGCGCCTTCAAAGCCAGCGTTACAAGGTGCGGCAGGGGCAAGCTCTGCGGACGTCTTTCCGGCGTCGTCAGCTCTGGACTCAGAACTGTTTTATCGGCTGTTAATCGGTGAAATGACTGCGCGTGATGGCGACGCTGGCGCCGGTTTCGCTCTGATATTGGACTCCGCGCGAAAAACCAACGATGCGCTGCTTTACCAGCGCGCTACCGATTTGGCCCTGCAGTCGCGTGCTGGGGATGCTGCTCTCCAGGCAGCCGCAGCCTGGAAGCAGGCCTATCCTGCCTCCAGCGATGCGAACCGGTATGTATTGCAAATTTTGATTGCTCTTAACCGCATCAACGACACACTTGAACCCTTGAAAAGTGGTTTGGCGCTGGTGTCTTCCGCAGAGCGCAGCTTGGCTATTTCAGCAGTGCCACGTGCCTATGCCCGCGTTGGCGATAAAAAGCTTGCCGCCTCAGTGGTGGAAGAGGCGCTGGCAACATACGTAATCAATCCCGCCACATCGGTGGCCGCGTGGACAACCATCGGGCGTATGCGGTTGGCTTCGGGGGACACGGCAGGAGCGCTGGAAGCGGCTAAAAAAGGTGCCAGCGCCAACGCGTTGGCCGAAGGTCCAGTGCTGGTTGCGCTTGAGGTTATGGGCCCCAAATTCGCCGGTGCCGAAGCGCTTGTAAAAAGCTACCTGGCCAGCGCCAAACCGCTGCCTGAGATAAGGATGGGTTACGCGCGGGCATTGATTGACGATGGGCGTCTGGCTGAAGCGGTGACGCAACTTAAAATAGTTAACAGTGAAAAGCCAGAGTTCGCGCCGGCGTGGCTGGTGCTTGGCTCGCTGCAACTGCAGGACATGCTGCTTGCGCCTGCACAGGTGTCGCTGGAGCGCTACGTTGAACTTAGCCTCAAAGCCAAAGAGGCAGTCGATACCGATGAGCCTGACCGGGGCCTGGCGCAGGCTTATTTGTCGTTGGCGCAAATTGCCGAGAAGCGCAAAGACTTTGCGGGCGCAGAAGCCTGGATTGGCAAAATCGAAAATGCTGGGGAAATGATTCAGGCGCAAACCCGCCGTGCTTCTATTCTCGCCAACCAGGGCAAGCTCTCTCAAGGCCAGCAATTGATTCGCAGCCTGCCAGAGCGCAACCCGGGCGATGCGCGTCAAAAACTGCTGGCTGAAGTCGGTTTGCTGCGTGATCTGAAGCAATACAAGCTTGCCTACGATTTATTGACGCAAGTAGCAGTGACGTACCCGCAAGAAAGCGATATCTTGTATGACCAGGCCATGATGGCTGAAAAGCTGGGGCAAATGGCCGACATGGAACGCTTGCTCCGTGAGGTGATGGCGCTCAAGCCCGACGGATACAGCGCCTACAACGCCTTGGGGTATTCATTTGCAGACCGCAAGATCCGTTTGCCCGAGGCGAAGCAGCTAATCCAAAAAGCGCTGGAATTTGCGCCAAATGACCCGTTTATCCGCGACAGTCTGGGCTGGGTAGAGTTTCGTTTGGGCAACCTGGCCGAGGCAGGTCAGATTCTGGGCGATGCATTCAGGGCGAAACCTAACGCTGAGATTGCGGCTCATCTGGGCGAGGTACTCTGGGCGCAGGGCCAGCGTGACAGGGCGCTGGCGATATGGCGTGAGGGCATGTTGCTGGAGCCTGACAACGAAACGCTGGTTGAAACGATCAAACGTTTTAAGGCCAAGCTCTGACACGCGATCGATCTTTGGCGCCATCTGCGCGGCGCAGGTTTGTCTTTGCCGGTTCGGTATTTGCTATTAATTTTATAGCTGCTTGCGCCCATAAAATGGGCGCTAGAGGCGTAAATGATGTAAATCCGAAGGTATTGACTGGTCCGTGGGCTGGCCGCATCAGTTTGAAGATTCAAAGTGATCCGCCGCAGGCTTTTTTCGCTGGATTCGAACTCAAAGGGCAAGTCGATGCGGGCGAAATGACGCTCACCAATCCCCTTGGCGGCATTCTATGGGTGATACGTTGGTCATCGACCTCGGCAACGCTGGAGTCCGCCCAGGCGCCAAAGCGCTTTGCATCGTTGGGCGAGCTACTGGCGCAAACGACCGGCGCCGCCATTCCAGTCGCAGCACTGTTTGACTGGCTGGCTGGCAAGCAGACCAGCCTTGACGGCTGGACTGCCGACCTTTCGCAGCAGGCCGAAGGGCGCATTCAGGCTGAACGACTGTCGCCGGAGCCGCAAGCACAATTGCGGCTTATTCTGGACAAATAGGACAGTCGCTATCCATGAAGGCAATCTACGACGTGCCCGCTCCTGCAAAGCTCAACTTGTTCTTGCATGTTACGGGTCGCCGAGCCGACGGCTACCATCTGATTCAGTCGGTTTTTATGCTGATCGACTGGTGCGATACGCTGCATTTCGAGTTGCGCAGTGACGGGCGAATAACGCGCGCAGACCTGCATCGCCACACGTACGCTGATATTCCGGCAGAAGATCTGACCGTACGCGCCGCCAGAGCACTGCAAGCGGCCAGCGGTACATCTTTGGGTGTCGACATAAGCCTTGAAAAGCACATTCCGTCTCAAGCCGGAATGGGTGGCGGCTCTTCAGACGCGGCCAGTTGCCTGCTCGCACTGCAGAGGTTGTGGGGCATTGATTTGCCACGCGAAAAATTACTGGCTATTGCTTTGGGCTTGGGCGCAGACGTGCCGTTTTTCTTGTGCGGTGGCAACGCTTGGGTCGAAGGGGTTGGCGAGATCATCACGCCGGTTGACCTGCCTTCGGCTGACTTTGTGGTGGTCAAGCCACGCGAGGGACTGTCAACACAGGCAATTTTCAGCTCTTTTAACCTTAAACGTGACACTGAAACTGCTACAATCGAAGGCTTCGCCGGAAACGGTGAAGAACGAACATTCGAGTTTGGTCGTAACGACCTTCAGCCAGTAGCTGAGGCGCTTTGCCCTGAGATTTCGCAATCATTAAATTGGTTGTCCTCAGCAGGGCTAAAAGGCCGAATGTCTGGGTCTGGGACTGCAGTGTTCGCACAGTTGCCGCATCGTTTGGATTTGCCCGCTGCTTTCAACGGATGGGAAATTCGAAAATGCCGCAATTTGCAAATGCATCCGTTGGCTGGCTGGTAGTCCCGGTTACAGCCTCGCGCAGTCAGATGGAGATGGGTTTTGTATTAGATGAGTTATGGGTTTGTTGCTCAGGCAGCAGTCCCGTGTAGGGGTGTCGCCAAGTTGGTTAAGGCACCGGATTTTGATTCCGGCATTCGCAGGTTCGACTCCTTCCACCCCTGCCAAAATTTTGAGTCATCGCTTGTGAATGGCGATAGTTTTCCACCGATAGTTTTGAAGATTCCAAACCCGCCAAGTTGCGGGTTTGGAATTTTTAAGCGGCGTTTTATAAAATAATTTTCAGCCTTATCCAATGTCGTCAAACGCTGGGCCCCACATGCAGCCACAACACTCTGACTTCATGCTTTTCACCGGTAATGCCAATCCTGGCATGGCCCTTGAGATTGCGGACCATCTGGGTATTGCGCTGGGTGCAGCCCACGTCGGGCGCTTTTCTGACGGTGAAGTCACTGTTGAAATCCAGCAAAACGTGCGGGCACGCGACGTTTTTGTAGTGCAGTCAACCTGCGCGCCGACCAATGAAAATTTGATGGAACTGCTCATCATGGTCGACGCTTTGAAAAGAGCGTCGGCCGAGCGGATTTCAGCTGTTATTCCGTACTTTGGTTATGCCCGGCAAGACCGGCGTCCGCGGTCGGCTCGCGTACCGATCACCGCCAAAATGGTGGCCAACATGCTGCAGGCTGTGGGTGTGTCAAGGGTTTTGACGATGGACCTGCATGCTGACCAGATTCAGGGCTTTTTTGATATTCCGGTAGACAACATTTACGCGTCGCCGGTTTTGCTGGGTGATCTGCGTCAAAAAAATTACTCTGACCTGATGGTGGTGTCACCTGACGTGGGCGGTGTGGTGCGGGCGCGTGCACTGGCCAAGCAGCTCGGCTGCGACATGGCAATCATTGACAAGCGGCGCCCCAAGGCCAATGTGTCCGAGGTCATGCACGTGATTGGCGACATCGAAGGGCGTAATTGCGTCATCATGGACGACATGATTGACACGGCAGGCACGCTGGTCAAGGCAGCTGAAGTATTAAAAGAGCGCGGCGCAAAAAAGGTTTATGCCTATTGCACGCATCCGATTTTCTCGGGCCCAGCCATTGAGCGTATCGCTCAGGGCGACGCGCTGGATGAGGTCGTTATTACCAACACCATTCCACTAAGCCAAAACGCTACGGCTTGCAAAAAAATCCGCCAGCTCTCTGTGGGGCCGTTGATTGCTGAAACCATTCAGCGTATCGCCAAGGGAGAGTCGGTGATGAGTTTGTTTTCGGACCAGGACCAAGCGGTTTTGCTTTGAAGCAAAAAGCGGCTGTAACGACTTTTTAGTCAATGCAGCCTTTTTATGTCGGGGAAAGCTGGTCGCGGCCTACCCCATTAAGGAGAAATCTATGAAATTCGTTGCTTTTGAGCGCGCCAAGCAGGGTACGGGTGCGAGCCGCCGTCTCCGCATTACGGGCCGCACGCCCGGTATCGTTTATGGTGGTACTGGTGAGCCAGCGCTGATTGAAATCGATCACAACGCGCTTTTCCATGCCATTAAAAAAGAAGCTTTTCACGCCTCCATTCTTGAGATGGAACTTGGCGGTAAAGAGCACAAGGTTCTTCTGCGCGATTTGCAGATGCACCCGTTCAAGCAGCAAATTTTGCATATTGACTTTCAGCGCGTAGAAGCCAAAACCCGCATGACCGTCAAAGTGCCTCTGCATTACAGCGGTGAAGAAAACTCACCTGCGGTAAAAACCGAAAACTGCCTTGCCAACCACGTGCTGACCGAGTTGACCGTATCGTGCTTCCCGGCCGATATCCCTGAGTCGATCGACGTTGATTTGAGCAACTTGAAAAAGGGTTCCTCTTTGCACGTTAAAGACATCACCCTGCCAAAAGGCGTGAAGTTTGTCACCAAAGGCCAGGTCAACCCTGTGCTGGTTTCTGTCACGGCAATCGTCGAAGAAGTCGAAGCAGCAGCCCCAGTGGCTGACGCCTCGGGCGGCAAAGATGCTAAAGCTGCTGCTGGCAAAGCCGCTGCTGCCGCAAAAGATGCTGCTAAGCCAGCAGCCAAAACTGCAGCCAAGCCTGCTGCTAAAAAGTAAGCCCACTTCTTAATTCAAACAGTTACTGTGCTTTCTGGCTCCTGCATTCGCAAGAATGCAGGAGCCTTTTTATTGGGCTTTAAAATTTACTGCATGGAATTTTTAGCATGATCAAACTGTTTGTTGGCCTTGGCAATCCAGGCGCTGAGTACGAGGCAACCCGCCATAACGCGGGTTTTTGGTGGATACAAGCGCTGTCGCACGAGCTGAAAGCGCCACTTACGTTTGATAAGAGCTATTTTGGGCAAGTGGCCAGAACAGCCGTCGATGGGCAAACCGTGTGGCTGCTTGCACCACAGACGTTTATGAATTTGTCGGGCAAATCAGTGGGTGCGCTCGCGCGGTTCTTCAAAATCAAGCCTGAAGAAGTTCTGGTGGCGCACGACGAGCTCGATATCGCGCCCGGCCAGGTCAAGCTGAAATTTGGCGGCAGCCATGCGGGGCACAACGGGCTACGCGACATTCACGCGCAGCTTGCAACTGGCAACTACTGGCGGCTTCGTTTGGGAGTAGGGCACCCGGGCAATAAAGACGAGGTGGTGGATTGGGTCCTCAGAAAGCCTGCGCAGGAGCACCGGTTAGCCATTGAAGAGTGCATTACGCGTTCGCTCAAGAGCGTGCCTGCGTTGCTGGCCGGTGAAATGGACAAAGCCACGATGATGATTCATACCAGTGCGCCCGTCAGACCCAAACCACCCAGAAAAGCGGCTGCCGCACCTGCAGAAGGCGAAAACGCTGATCCTGCACGAGAAGATTAAGCGGTGAGCTGCAAGCAGTAGAAGTGCTATAAAAATAGTAGCTGCTTGCGCCCGTATTTATTGCGCCAGTGGCGGTTTTTATATAAATCTGGCGCCTCGGCAATAGCTGCCTAGAATTTTGGCATGCCCTTCATTCCGCCCATCTTCTTCATCATTTTCATCATTCCGCTGCCCTTCATTTTCTTCATCATGCCCTGCATTTGCTCAAATTCGTTGAGCAGCCGGTTGACTTCCTGAACGTGAACGCCAGAGCCCGCAGCAATGCGGCGTTTGCGGGTGGCTTTAATCAGCTCAGGCCTGCGGCGCTCCAATGGCGTCATGCTCTGAATGATGCCTTCTTTGCGCTTGATGTCTTTTTCCGCCTTGTCCATGTCAACTTGACCGGCTTTTGCCGTCATTTGTGCCGGCAGCTTGTCCATCAGGCTGGACAGGCCTCCCATACTTTTCATTTGCTGCAACTGGCCCAAGAAGTCTTCCAGGTCAAAGCCACTGCCAGATTTAAGTTTGGCCGCCAGCTTTTGGGCCGCTGCTACATCGACGCCAGCGGTTACTTGCTCAACCAGCGCCACGATGTCACCCATGCCCAGAATACGGCCAGCATGGCGTTCGGCATCAAAGACTTCCAGGCCATCGAGTTTTTCACTGGTACCGGCAAACTTGATTGGCGCACCGGTGATTTGCCGTACGCTCAGCGCTGCGCCGCCGCGAGAGTCGCCGTCGAGTTTGGTCAGGATGATGCCGGTCAGTGGCAGGGCATCTTTGAATGCTTTGGCCGTGTTGACGGCGTCCTGGCCCTGCATCGCGTCGACTACAAACAATGTTTCTACCGGGTTTAAAACGGCATGCAACTGCTTGATTTCGGCCATCAACGCCTCGTCAATCGCCAGGCGCCCTGCGGTGTCGACCAGTAAAACGTCGAAAAAGTGCCTTTTGGCATAGTCGATGGCAGCGCGAGCAATGTCGACCGGCTTTTGGTCGGGCGAGCTCGGAAACCACTCGGCGCCAGCTTGCGCTGTCACGGTTTTTAGCTGCTCGATAGCAGCGGGGCGGTACACGTCGCCTGACACTGTAAGCACCTTCTTTTTGCGTTTTTCAATCAGGTGTTTTGCAAGTTTGGCAGTAGTGGTCGTTTTTCCGGCACCTTGCAAACCTGCCATCAAAATCACGGCGGGCGGCTGAGCTGCCAGGTTGATGTCGCTCACCCCTTCGCCCATGGTGGCTGCCAGTTCTTTGCTGACGATGCTCACCAAAACCTGGCCTGGCTGCAATGAGCCCATGACTTCCGAGCCAAGCGCTTTGTCCTTGACCTTGGCAATAAAGTCCCGCACCACAGGTAAAGCTACGTCGGCTTCTAAAAGCGCCATTCGGACTTCCCGCAGCATGTCTTGCACATTGGCCTCTGTGATGCGGGCCTGGCCGCGCATTTCTTTAACCAGGCGGGAGAGTTTGTCGGTAAGGGCTGAGGCCATGAGTGGGCTCCGGGGCAGTGGAGCAGTTAGAACCAAAAAGTTAAATGGGTTTTTGCGCAAAGGCTAAACTCTAGGCATGATTTTAGCTATGGGCCACTGGTGGGGCCACATTCTTGCTTTCGGCTCGTTCGTGTTTTACGTTGTGGCCGTTATTGCGCACCGCCGCATGGCCCCAGACATGCTGCGCCTGATGTTGTTTGCGGCTTGGGTTTTGCAGGGCTTGATGCTCGCAGAAGGCCTGCTGGGCAGCCCACCGCGCTTTGGATTCGCCCCTGCGCTGTCGATGACAATGTGGCTGGTGTTGGCGGTCTACGCTGTGCAAAGCCGATTGTTTCCGCAGATGAAATCGCACTGGGCCCTGGCTGGGCTGGGCGCTGCGTCGGTGGTTCTCGCAAGCGTTTTTCCGGGTTCGAGTTATTTGAAGGTGGCGTCCATCTGGTTGCCGCTGCACTGGGCGCTTGGCATAGCTTCGTATGGATTATTTGCCGCCGCCGTTGTCCATGGCGGGATGATGCGGCGCACGGAGCGCGCCATGCGCGAAGCGGCACAAAGCGATGCTGGATTGCCTTTGATGACGCTGGAGCGCCTTACGTTCCGTTTTGTTGAAGCGGGTTTTGTGCTTTTATCGGCCACGCTCCTGGTGGGCTGGCTCTTCAGTGAACAACTCTACGGCCCCGGTCTTTTATGGAACTGGAACCATAAAACGATATTTTCTGTGCTGGCCTGGCTGGTATTTGCCGGGCTATTGATTGGCCGGGCGCGCCTTGGCTGGCGCGGCCTTAAAGCCGTTCGTGTGATGTACGTTGGTTGCGGTTTGCTGCTGCTGGGCTATGTGGGATCCCGGTTTGTTCTGGAAGTCATGTTGGCTCGCTCATGAAGTACGCGCTGGTATTTCTGGTCGTCGCTGCAGGTTTTTGGCTGTGGCTGAGAAACCGGAACGCAAGAACGCAAAACGAATTACGACCCCCCCAAGCAGAATCTTCAGTGAAGAGCAAAGCTGCAATGCAAGTCGTATCGTGCAGCGTCTGCGGACTCCATTTGCCGAGCGCTGAAGCCCGTATAGGCAAGCGTGGCTCGTATTGCTGTGAAGCTCACCAACGCCAAGTTGGCGATTAATTCCATCGGAGCGCCCATGCCAGAGTTGCAGGGTCAGTCGGATATCCCACCGCAAGCGAAGCTCATGGGTGTGGGAGAGGAGCGCAAGTATGCGTCCTTTGGCAGGCTCTGGCGCGCCTTCATGACCGCCCGTGTGTTGATTGCTGCAGTGCTTATGCTGCTCCAGGGCTTTATTTACTTCCTTGGAAACTCCGCAGATCGCTGGTCGATTGCGGTTTGCATTGGCTACCTTTGCGCCACACTTGCAGTGCGGATTTTTGCGAAGCCCCATCCACCAGGTAATGTGTTTGGCGTGCAATGGCTTTCAACGATTGGCGTTGATGTTTTGGCGTTTACTGCCCTGAATTTTCTTCAATCCAGTGCCATTTTCTATACACCGCTTTTTGCGCTACCAGTCTTGCTGGCGTCTGTTTTAGGGCCGATATTGCTGGCGTTAGGGACTGCAGCTTCTGTCACGATTTTCTTGCTTGCAGACGCCTGGTGGCTTTCAACGCAAATTCCCGGGGACACAGCCGCCCGTTTTTTACAAGCGGGCCTGAGCGGAACCGGGTTTTTTGCAGTGGCACTGCTGGCCAATCAATTGGCATTGCGCCTTGCAAAAGAAGAGCAAACTGCCAGGGCCAGTCAAGCAGTGGCGCGCACGCAAACAGCAGTCAATGAGCTGGTCGTTGAAGCCCTTACCGATGGCGTGCTCGTCATCGATGCCAATGGAATTGTCCGTTCGGCAAACCCCGCTGCCCGCCGTTTGCTTGCCACGCGAGACATTGCGCGGGTGGCCCCGTTTGTTTTGGCAACTGATGCTGCATGGCAGCCACTGGTTGAGATCATGCGCAGGACCATCGCTGAGCGTTTGCCGCTGGAAGTTGACGTTACATTGCTGCATGCCGGGCGCAATGCAAGACGTTTGCGCGTACGCACCCGGCTCGCGGGTGCGCAAGGAAACTCCGGCGGCGTGCTGTGCGTTATGTTTTTGGAGGACTTGCGTGAGCTGGAGGCAAGAGTGCGGGTAGAAAAAATGGCAGCTATGGGCCGGATGTCGGCTGCTGTGGCGCATGAGATTCGCAATCCACTTGCAGCTATTTCGCAGGCCAACGCACTACTTGACGAAGATTTGGTGGATGCCAGCCAAAAGCGCCTGACCGAGATGGTGCAGCAAAACGTCCAACGGCTTGCCAAGATTGTTGATGATGTTTTAAACATATCACGCGCGCAGACTTCCGAGCCAGAGCAATCCGGCCTGGCGCTTTCGTTGAACGATGTCACTGCACGCGTTGCCTCTGACTGGATCGGTCAGACTGCGTCGGCAAACCTCGTCTACATGTCGTTAGGTATGCGAACCAGTGACATCGTTTTTGATCCGGAACACTTGCGGCGGGTTCTGGTGAACCTGCTGGACAACGCACTGCGCTACGTTAGTCCTTCTGCTCAGGCGATCCAAATCGAGACGCTACAACCGCCGGGCGGTGCAGCGCGGTTGACAGTCTGGAGCAATGGAGACCCGCTCGAGGAGTCGGTTAAATCACACCTGTTTGAACCGTTTTTTTCCTCTGAAAGCCGGTCAAGCGGTTTGGGCCTGTATATTTGCCGAGAATTGTGTGAGCGGTACGGCGCAATCATTGGATACCAGCGCATTTCGCGCCGGCTGGTCCAGGGAAACGAGTTTTTCGTTATCTTTAAATCCGCAGATTCAAGTGTTGCCAGCCCTGCGCTGCAACACGACGATTTGTTTTCATAGACAGTATGACTTCCAACGACAGCACGGTTACTAGCCAGCCAGCACGAATCCTGGTGATTGACGATGAGCCCGATTTGCGCACTTTGTATGAACTGACGCTCTTGCGGGAAGGCTATCGCGTCGAGGCTGCTGGCGATCTTGCACAAGCGCGTCAACTTCTGGAGAGCCACGGCTTCGACGCCGTTATTACCGACATGCGCCTGCCAGACGGGTTGGGCCTGGAGCTACTGCGGGAGTTGGTCAATCACCAGCGCAAAGAGCGGTGTGTTGTCATTACCGCGCACGGTTCAGCCGAGAACGCCGTGGAAGCACTGAAGGCTGGTGCTTTTGACTACCTTACCAAGCCAGTTGACCTCAAACAGTTCCGAAGCGTTGTGGCATCCGCGGTTCAAGGGACCCGAGCACTCTTCGCACAGGTACCAACTTCTGCGGTGGCGGGGAAGGCGGGGTCCGGCAACGAAAAACGGGTCGGCGACAAGGCGATGCAAGCTGGTGATCTGCCTGCTTTAGATCGCTTGGTGGGGCAGTCGGCCAGCATGCTGGCTGTAAAAGCGCGGATCATCAAGGTGGCCGGTAGCATGGCGCCGGTGCTGATTCAAGGGGAGTCCGGCACAGGCAAAGAACTGGTTGCGCGCGCGGTACACAGTTGCAGCCATCGCAGCGGTGGCCCTTTTGTCGCTGTCAATTGCGGCGCCATCCCAGAAAACTTGGTAGAGGCAGAATTTTTTGGTGCCCGTAAGGGTGCATACACAGGGTCAAATCAGGATAGGGAAGGCTACTTTCAGGCCGCTGAGGGAGGCACCCTGTTTCTAGACGAAATCGGTGATTTGCCATTGGCAATGCAATCCAAACTATTGAGGGCAATTCAGGAGCGGATGGTGCGCCCCCTTGGCTCATCGCAAGAAGACGCAGTGGACGTCAGGGTGGTAAGCGCATCCCATAAAGACCTGGCCGCCGAAGTGGCAACCAACAGTTTCAGGCAGGATCTGTACTACCGCCTGAACGTTATCGTGATCAAAGTTCCGCCACTTCGCGATAGACCGGAGGACTTGCCTGATTTGTGCGCTGCGCTTTTAAATCGCATCTGCGCAGAATCAGGATTGAGCATCCCATTGCTAAGTCCGGATTTGCTGTCGCAACTTGGTGGATATGCGTTTGACGGTAACGTCAGGGAGCTTGAAAATATTTTGCATCGTTCGGTTGCGCTCAGCGATGGCGGCGAGCTGCAGTTTGACGACTCGTTGGCGGAAAGTGGCCCACTTTCCACCCAGATGGCTGCGTCGGCGACTTCAATTGAAGCTGGTCCAGAGATTGCAGGTTCGACTGCGTCCGAAATCCCGGAAAACCTGCAGGATCATCTCGATGAAATAGAGCGGGCAATTTTGTGCCAGGTGTTGGGTCAGTGCCGCTTTAATCGCACTTTAGCTGCGGCGAAGCTGGGGCTGAGTTTGCGGCAGATCCGATATCGAATTGCGCGTTTAAATATCGCCGTGCCGGACGGTGATCCTCCATTTGATGCGGCAGACCAGAATGTCTGAGTCGTTTGACATTCCGGCGTGGAGTGCGGGATGGTACCGATACGCCAAATCGTCACAGTCCCCCAATTTTGGCTCGCGACCAGTCGATGCAACTATCGACCTCTTGGTTATCCATTCCATCAGTTTGCCGCCGGGTGAATTTGGCACCGGCAATGTTCAAAAATTGTTTACCAATCAGCTGGATTGGGAAGCGCATCCGTACTTTCAGTCCATCCGAAACTTGCAGGTGTCCGCCCATTTTTTGATTGATCGCACCGGCGACTTGTGGCAGTTCGTAAGTTGTGATCGGCGCGCATGGCACGCCGGATCGTCCTCTTATCTTGGCAGGGACGATTGCAATAACCATTCCATTGGTATCGAACTGGAGGGCCTGGAAGGTGGCTGTTTTGAGCCGCAGCAATATGAAACCTTGACCGCACTGTGCGCGGCGATTCTGTCCAACTATCCTGTCAGGCACTTTGCAGGCCACGAGCACATTGCTCCCGGCCGCAAGTCAGACCCGGGTCCAGGGTTTGATTGGCGCCGCCTTGAGCAAAGCCTGGGGTTGTCGAGCGATTGGCTTCCGACCAGCGTTCGCTAGTCAAATTTGGCGGGCCTGCTCAGACCAAAGACCGTTGAAAAGGCCATAAACAATGGGCGTTTGCCGCAACTAGCGCTTGCCTTGTGGCCTCCAGGAGTGCGGGTAGGCTTTATTCGAATTTTCTGTGTGTCTTCCTGGAAGCAGTGGGCAATGCGATCGGGAAATCGTAAAATAAAGTTTTTCCTGATTAATTGAAAAAACACTACCGGTAGTGCTTGAGTTCCCCAAAGACCCTAGGTATAGTGTGTAAGCGGCAAATGGTTGGAGAGCCCTAGCTGAGAAACGTCGCGCACAACAAGAATAATTGAGCTCCATACCGTTGGTTTAGTCCGGTTGCCAAAATGCCAGGCAAATGCAACCATGCTAGTACCAGCCTGAGTGCTTGACGATGGACCAAAAAAATATGCAAGGCTTTCGTTGGAGGTAACTGAATCCAAGAAGTTTGCAGTTCCAGACGTTCGCACCGTACAGCCCCAAAAATAGATTAAGAGGAAACCCATGCAGATCGCCCAACACGCAAGCGCTTTCATTAGCGCTACAAATTTTGCACCGCCCAACAGCGGTGAAACCAGCCAGGCCAATCCTGCCAGCAGCTACCAAATCATTCGGCGCAATGGCTCCGTTGTGCCCTTCGCCCCTAACAAAATAGCGGTGGCGATGATGAAGGCGTTTCTTGCGGTGCACGGCACGCAGGGGGCGGCCTCCGCGAGCGTGCGCCAGACGGTGGATGAGCTTACTCAGGCGGTGATGCGGGCCATGATGCGGTCGCGCCCTGGTGGCGGCACTTTTCATATTGAAGACGTACAGGACCAGGTAGAGCTTGGGTTGATGCGTGGCGGCCACCATGAAATCGCCCGAGCTTATGTGCTGTACCGTGAAAAACGAACGCAAGAGCGCGCCCGCCAGCCTCAGGCCCAGGCAGTTGAAGCCGTGATCTTGCACGTTATCGATGGCGGCAGGAAAGTGGCGCTCGATGTTCGGAATTTGCAGGCATTGATTGAAGCGTCATGCGCAAACCTTGGGGCTGATGTCAAGGCGGCGCCGATCGTTTCAGAGACTATGCGTAACCTGTACGACGGCGTACCTATTGATGAGGTGTACAAGGCTTCGATTCTTGCCGCCAGGACCCTGATTGAAAAAGACCCCGACTACACTTACGCCACGGCGCGACTCTTGATGCACACCATCCGCCGGGAAGTGCTGGGTGAAGAGGTTACGCACGAGGAAATGGTCAAGCGTTACGCCGAATACTTTCCGGGCTTCATCGCCAAGGGCGTGCAAAACGAACTGCTCGATGAAAAGCTGGAGCAGTTTGACCTGGCCCGTCTCGGCGCGGCCCTCAAACCCGAGCGCGATTTGCAGTTTGACTACCTGGGACTGCAGACCCTGTTTGACCGTTACTTTTTGCACGTGCGCAAGCAGCGCATCGAGTTGCCGCAAGCTTTTTTCATGCGCGTGGCCATGGGCCTGTCGCTCAATGAAATCAACCGCGAAGAGCGTGCCATTGAGTTTTACGAAATCTTGTCGTCGTTTGACTTCATGTCGAGTACGCCAACGCTGTTTAATGCCGGAACGCTGCGTTCGCAACTGTCATCGTGCTACCTGACCACAGTGGCTGACGACCTGGGCGGTATTTACGATGCCATCAAGGAAAACGCGCTG
>JANNCT010000008.1:0-8031 GCA_031386895.1 Polaromonas sp. | reverse complement strand
CGCCGTGGACAAGACGCCCGGGAGCATAAGCGACGCAACAGACGCTACAAATACAGTAGCTGCTCGCGCCCGTAAAACAAGTGTAAAACGGGTTTAGGAAGCCGAAATGGCTCTTAAAAACCTGTCTTTATCGCTGCAATTTGGCGATATTAAAAATGCTGCGCGCCACCGCGCCGCGTTGCCCAGGCACAGCGTTGCACGATGGATTCGCCATGCGCTTGAAGACGATGCAGAGATCACCGTGCGGATTGTGGATGCCGAGGAAGGCCAGGCACTCAACCGCGATTACCGGCAAAAAGACTACGCCACCAACGTGCTGACGTTTGACTACAGCCGAGCCCCGCTGGTCACAGCTGATTTGGTGCTGTGCGCGCCAGTTGTCGCGCAAGAAGCGAAAGAAAACAAAAAGACGCTAACTGCACATTACGCACACCTGCTAGTGCACGGCACGTTGCATGCGCAGGGCTATGACCATGAGACCAGCGCAAAAGATGCAGACGCGATGGAAGCGCGTGAAGCTAAAGTGCTGTTGGGCCTTGGTATAAAAAACCCTTATTTATGAGGTTTTTGGCGTTTTTCAGGCATCAAATCGGCCTATAGCGCAATAAATACGGGCGCAAGCAGCTCTTAAATATATAGCAATTTACGCATCACTACAGTAAATCAGGGCATCACTAAGTCGTTAGCGGGTGACCTGAAAAGGGCTGGCTAGGGAAAATTGCCAGAGCAGGCTCAGCTTGCGCCAATCCCAAAAAATCGCGGTCGTTATGCACCAGCATCGCGCCTTGCTCCAGCGCAATGGCGGCAATCAAACAATCTGTTGACTTGCGCACTGTCAGGCCTTTTTTACGCGCTTTGCGGTACAGCTGCGCGGCCAACTCGAAGGTTTCAAGCGCATCGAGCGGTTGCAACATGGTTTGCGCACCTAACACGCGCTGGCACTCAGCGAATTGACGATCAGAGCTGACGCCTTGCAGCACTTCCAGGTAAATCATCTGGGTTAAGGTGATCTCTTCGACCGCCTCTCGTGCTTGAACAAATCGCACCGCATCAGTGGGCGCGCCGCGCAGCCAGTCTATCCAGACGGACGAATCAACCAGCAGCATCAAGTCTTCTTGCGTTGTAAGGTCGATGCGGGCTTTTTAAGTGTTACGTCATATGCAGCTGCAGGTTCATGCACGCTGCGCTGAACACGGCCTTGGCCTGAATCAGCGCCTGTGGCCCAGGGCGCTTTGGGGTCATAGTCGGCCTCTACGCCGCCAATACCAAACAGTTCGCGAACCGAAGGCCTGGTAGCACGCGCAACCATTTCGCGCAGGGCGCGGTCAACCACCTCGCGCTTGGTACGCGCACCCGAAAGCTGCATGGCTTGAGCGACGATGGTTTCGTCGATGTCTATGTTGGTGATCATGGTAAATATTGTACATCCAATGTACAAAATAAAACCTTGTTGTTTAGTCCAATATCACCCGCACGAACTTGCGCTTGCCCACTTGCACCACGTAAGTGCCCGCCTCCAGCTTCAAGCCTTTGTCGCTGACCACACTTGAATCCACCCGCACACCGCCGCCGTCGATCAGCCGCGTAGCATCGCCGCCTGACGACGCCAGCCCCACGGCTTTGAGCACTGCGCCTATGCCCATCGGAGCGCCTGAAATGGTGCGCTCTTCGATTTCATCCGGCACGCCGCCTTTGCTGCGGTTGATGAAATCCTGCTCTGCGGCGTTGGCCAGCGCGGCTGAATGAAAACGCGCCGTGATCTCTTTGGCCAACATCACTTTGGCATCTTTCGGGTTGCGCCCGCCGTCGATCTCGGCTTTGAGCGCCGCAATATCCGCTTCGCTTTTGAAGGACAGCAGCGTGAACCACTTCCACATCAATACATCTGAAATGCTCAGCACCTTGGCATACATGGTGTTGGCGTTTTCTGAAATGCCGATGTAGTTGTTCTTGCTTTTCGACATCTTTTCGACGCCGTCCAGGCCTTCGAGCAGCGGCATGGTCAAAATGCATTGCGGCTCCTGGCCGTATTCGGTTTGCAGATGCCTGCCAACCAGCAAGTTGAACTTTTGGTCGGTGCCGCCCAGTTCCAGGTCGCTTTTCAGTGCCACCGAGTCATAGCCCTGCATCAGCGGGTACAAAAACTCATGCACGCTGATGGCTTGCCCGGACTTAAAGCGCTTGTTGAAGTCGTCGCGCTCCATCATGCGGGCCACGTTGTATTTGGCAGCCAATTGAATCATGCCGCGTGCGCCCAGCGGGTCTGACCATTCGCTGTTGTAACGAACTTCGGCGGTGCCCATGTCAAGCACCAACCGAATCTGGTCAAAGTAAGTCTGTGCGTTGGCTTCAATTTGCTCTCGGCTCAGCGGTGGGCGCGTGCTGTTTCGTCCGGACGGGTCGCCAATCGTCGTGGTGAAGTCGCCTATCAATGGAATAACCACATGGCCCATGTCCTGAAACTGGCGCATTTTGTTCAACACCACGGTGTGCCCCAAGTGCAGATCAGGTGCGGTAGGGTCCATGCCAAATTTAATCCGCAGTGGCATGCCAGTTGCTGCTGATTTAGCCAGCTTTTTGACCCATTCGTCTTTCGGAATCAGCTCTTCGCAGCCGCGCAACGACACCGCCAGGGCGTTTTCAACACTGTCCGTCACCGGATAATTTGTAACTTGCGAATTTGAAACTTGATGATTCATAAGGGGTTTTTTACACTTTCAGGCATCTGCTGACAGATATACTCACGCACACCCTACAGATGGCACTATTTTAAGTGTCCGGTAGCCTGCCCTGAAGATTCGCTTTCGCTGGGACCCCATACTTTGACTCTCGCTTCAATCTTTGCTGATCTGATTTCCGTTCCGCATTCCATCGCATCGAGCCTGCGCCGACACCCAAAGCGCCTGGCTGGTAGCTTGGCTGCACTTTTGCTGGGCACGGGTGTTACAGCGTTTGGCGTTGCGCCGCTGGCCCCCGACGCAGCTGATTTACCAGTGCGCCAGGTTCTTGAGGCTGTGCAGACACCGCAGGTGCAAACCCAGCTCGACGCGCTGGCTGACCACAAATTCAAACTTTACCGCACCGACAGCATTCGCAGCAGTGACACCTTTGACACGCTGCTCAAGCGCCTGAACATCAACGACCCCGTTGCCGCTGCGTTTTTGCGCAAGGACGCCAACGCGAAAGTTCTTCTGGCTGGCCGCGCCGGTAAAAACGTCAACGCCGAAGCCACTGACACTCAGGAGCTGCAAAAGCTCACTGTGCGTTGGCCCGCTGAAGACGACGGCCACTTCAAACGCCTGGTGGTCGAGCGCACAGCTGCGGGCCTTTCCTCGCGTATCGAAACCGCTCCCTACACCGCCAACGCGCGCTTGGCCAGCGGCGTGGTTCAAACCTCTTTGTTTGCCGCAACCGACGACGCCGGTATTCCAGACCACGTTGCCACCCAAATTGCCGAGGTGTTTTCAACAGACATTGACTTTCGCAAAGCGCTGCGCAAGGGGGACCGTTTCAATGTTGTCTACGAAACGTTGGAAGCCGATGGCGAGCCCATGCGTGCGGGCCGCGTGCTGTCGGCAGAGTTTGTCAATGCAGGCAAGGCGCACCAGGCCATGTGGTACCAGGCGCCAGGAGCAGATTCAAACGGCATGGCCCACAAAGGCGGCTACTACACGCTCGACGGCAAAAGCCTGCGCCGTGGCTACCTCAGCTCGCCACTTGAGTTTTCACGCGTGACCAGCGGATTTTCCATGCGCTTTCATCCGATTTTGCAAAAGTGGCGCGCGCATTTGGGAACCGACTTTGCAGCGCCCACCGGCACGCCAGCACGTACGGTAGGCGACGGCGTTGTCTCATTTGCAGGAGTTCAAGGCGGCTACGGCAATGTGGTGACGATTACCCACCGCAACGGCCACGAAACTTTGTACGCCCACCTCAGCAAAATCAATGTTCGGGTTGGCCAAAAGGTCAGCCAGAGCGACACCATTGGGCTGGTCGGCTCCACCGGTTGGTCCACTGGGCCGCATTTGCATTTTGAGTTCCGCGTCAACGGCGTGCACCAGGACCCGATGACCATTGCCAAGCAAAGCAACACCATTGAAGTGCCGCAAGCTGCGATGGGGCAGTTCAGGCAGTTGTCAACCGTCATCGGCAGCCAGCTCCAGGCGGCAGCCACGATGGGCCAAAGCCGCGCAGAATAACTGCCATGGCCGGGTTTTACATCGGCCTGATGTCAGGTACATCGCTTGACGGTGCAGATGGCGTGCTGGTGGATTTTTCAGGGCCGCGACTCTATGTGCTGGCCAGCGCAACCGAAGCTTTTACCGACGAATTTCGAGCCGAACTGCTGGCGCTGAACAGCCCCGCCCACAACGAACTGCACCGAGCCGCACTGGCCGCCAACCAACTGGCCAGCATCTACAGCCAGGTCGTAGCCAAATTGCTGACGATGGCGGACCTCACCGCAAAAGATATCACCGCCATTGGCGCACACGGCCAGACGGTGAGGCACCAGCCCCAGCAGTATCGCAGTGAGACCAGCTACACGTTGCAACTCAACAACCCGGCTTTGCTGGCCGAGCGCACGGGCATCGATGTAGTTGCGGACTTTAGAAGCCGCGACGTGGCTGCTGGTGGCCAGGGAGCGCCGCTGGTGCCGGCGTTTCACCACAGCGTGTTTGAAACCGCCAACGCAACAACTTTAGTCCTTAACATCGGCGGCATCTCGAACATCAGCGTGTTACCCGCGCACGGCAGTGTTCTTGGTTTTGATTGTGGGCCAGGCAATGCCCTGATGGATGCCTGGTGCCAAAAACACACCGGCCAGGCCTTTGACAACGGCGGCGAATGGGCTGCCAGCGGCCAGTGCATTGACGCCTTGCTGGCCAGCTTGCTGGACGAGCCCTACTTTGCAAAACCGCCGCCGAAAAGCACCGGGCGCGATTTGTTCAGCATGGACTGGCTTGAAGCCAAACTTGCGCCGTTTTCAACAGCGCGCCCACAGGATATTCAATTTACATTGACCGAATTGACCTCTAGCGCTTGTATTACGGGCGCAAGCAGCTATTTAAATAATAGCAAAGAGCTTGTTGTTTGCGGTGGTGGCGCATTCAACACGCACCTGATGCAGCGCTTGCAATCTGGGTTGCCGTCTCTCAAAGTGGTGCCGTCCAGCGCGCACGGCCTGGGCCCATTGCAGGTCGAGGCGGCTGCCTTTGCATGGCTTGCCCGCCAAACCACCCACCGCTTGCCGGGCAACTTGCCATCAGTCACAGGCGCTGCTGGCCTGCGCGTACTGGGCGCCGTCTATCCGCGATAGTTTTCTGCGCCAACCCATTCGAGTGGCAACAAAAAACCGCCCCGAGGGCGGTTTTTTATGGACTGCGAAAAGCTCAGGCTGAAAAGCTCGAACCGCAGCCACACGTGCTGGTCGCGTTTGGATTTTTAATTACAAACTGCGCACCCTCCAGGTCGTCTTTGTAGTCAATCTCAGCGCCCACCAGGTACTGGTAGCTCATCGCGTCTATCAACAGCGACACGCCATTTTTCGTCATGGTGGTGTCATCGTCATTGGTGATTTCATCAAACGTAAAGCCGTATGAAAACCCGGAGCAACCGCCGCCCTGCACAAACACGCGCAGCTTCAAATCCGGGTTGCCTTCTTCGGCGATCAACTCAGCGACTTTGCCAGCTGCGCTGTCGGTGAAAACAAACGGATCCGGCATTTGGGCCATTGGGGCCTGGATTACTTCAGCGACTGCACTCATGAGGAACTCCAATCTTCGAACTAAGTTGTATGTTAACGCATTCAGGCTAACCACAACGCCTATGTGGCATCAAACTACCGGCGATTGTTAGCGCTCACTGGCAATAAGCGCCAACAGACTCATTGCCCCGGAAGCCTTCCGTTGTTAGCCGTTGTTAACCGTTGTTGGCAGCCAACTTCAGAATTGGCTTTTCTTCCACCTCTACAATGTTTGGCCGTAGCAAACCAGAAATGGCAGCGCCTTGGTGCATTTCAAGTGCTTTGTACGAAACGTCGCCCACAATTTTGGCTTTGGGTTGCAATTCCAGCAGCTCAAAAGCATGCACCGGCCCCACCACACGCCCATTGATGATGACGTGGTCGGCAAATATTTGACCCGTCACCGAGGCCGATTCGCTGATGACCAAAATACTGGGCGAGCCTTCAGCCGCGCGGATGTCGCCGATCACTTCGCCATCCACCCGCAGGCCGTCCGTGAACCGCAAATTGCCTTCAATACAACTGCCAAGTGCAATCAGGCTTTTAATGGGGGGTTGTTTTTTCTTGCCAAACATCTTAAATCCTTTGGTGAGCCAGTGGGGCGCTGAGCCCAAAATTGCGGTTATAGCTTGAAGGTTTGAACAGACCGGGTGGCTGCGCCTTCGACCACTTTGGCGGTGACAGTTTTTACCACGGCTTGCGGTGGTAAATCCAGCACGCCCTCTATGCGCAAATACTGCTTGAACTTCAGCGCCTGTGCGCCGCCGGGCAAAGTCGCTGTCCACGGTTTACCGGCAAGTGTGCCGTTGATGGTCACGTCCAGCTTGCCGTTGAAGTCGGGCGCGTTCTTGACCGGCTGAATCACCAGCACCTGCCAGCGCAGCTGCGAAGCCGACACCAAATCGGCCTGCACACTGCGGATCGACACGCCATCGGCATTTGCAGCGGGCAACAGTTTTTCAAAAAAACCAAGGTCATCACGCAGCTGGCGGTTTTCAGATTCGAGTTGCTTGACCTGACCGGATATTTTCTCAAGCGCTGCTTTTTCGGCGGTGAGCAAGCTGCCCGATGTGTTGGAAATAGTCAGCGCTTTGTCGCGGTCACCGCGCAGCGCCAGCACTTCAGAGCGCAGGGCGATCAGCTCGTCTTTGGCTTTGCCATCAAACCCGGTAATTCCCTTGCCAATTTCAAAGGCCCACAGCGCAATGGCGGCGGAAAAACCCAGCATGATGGCGCCCAGAATCCAGCGAATCGGCCACGGCATGGCGCTGCGTACGGCCATGCGCGGAGAGCTGATGGTGAGGCGGCGGCGGAAAAGTCGAAATTTCAAAACAATGGGTTAAGCGCTTATTAGGCAGAACCCGCATTGTGCACGCATTAAAAAAGCCGCCGGGAAGATACCGGGCGGCTTTTTGAGGGAGCGGTAAAGACCGCTTGCAAGATTAACGCTTGCTGAACTGCTTGCGGCGGCGCGCTGAGCGGAAACCGACCTTTTTGCGTTCAACTTCACGTGCATCACGGGTCACAAAACCGGCCTGGCTGAGCGCCGGCTTCAAGGCAGCGTCATAATCAATCAGGGCACGTGTAATGCCGTGGCGCACTGCACCTGCCTGGCCAGACTCACCGCCGCCGTGCACGTTGACCATGATGTCAAACGTTTCAACGTGGTTGGTCAAAAACAGGGGCTGGCGGCAAATCATGATGGACGTTTCACGACCGAAAAACACACGAATGTCTTTCTCATTGATCATGATCTGGCCAGTGCCTTTTTTGATAAACACGCGGGCGACGCTTGATTTGCGGCGGCCGGTGCCGTTGTTCCATTCACCGATCATTTGGCGGCCCCTTGAATAGCTTTCTGCGCGTTAATGGAGATGCCTGGAATGTCCAGAACCTTCGGCTGCTGCGCGGTGTGCGGATGCTCTGCACCACCGTACACCTTGAGCTTTTTGATCATGGCGTAGCCCAATGGGCCTTTTGGCAACATGCCTTTGACGGCTTTTTCAAGCGCGCGACCAGGGTGTTTGGCCTGCATGTCACGGAAATTGGTCGCCGTGATGCCGCCTGGGTAACCCGAGTGGCGGTAGTAAATTTTATCGATCGCTTTGGCACCAGTGACTTTGAGCTGGGCCGCGTTGATGATGACAATGAAGTCACCCGTGTCGACGTGAGGCGTGTAAATGGCCTTGTGTTTGCCGCGTAAACGGAGAGCAACTTCGCTGGCTACTCGTCCGAGGACCTTGTCGGTCGCGTCAATCACAAACCACTCGTGCACCACGTCAGCGGGT
>JANNCT010000002.1:0-5453 GCA_031386895.1 Polaromonas sp. | reverse complement strand
AACCAGTTAATCTACGACGGCCTGCTGCTTTTGCAGCACCGTGGGCAAGACGCGGCAGGCATCGTCACGCAGCTAGACCGCAAGTTTTTCATGCACAAAGCCAAAGGCATGGTGCGCGACGTTTTCCGTACCCGCAACATGCGTGCGTTGCCCGGCAATGTTGGCTTGGGGCAAGTGCGTTACCCCACCGCAGGCAATGCTTTCAGTGAGGACGAGGCGCAGCCGTTTTACGTTAACGCGCCGTTCGGCCTGGTGCTGTCGCACAACGGAAATTTGACCAACGCGGCTGAGCTCAAAGCCGAGCTGTTCAACACCGACCATCGGCATATCAATACCGACAGCGACTCTGAAGTGCTGCTCAATGTGCTGGCCCATGAGCTTGAAAAAACCACGCGCGGCCTGCCTTTAAAAGCAGCTGACGTGTTTGCCGCAGTGCGCGGTGTGCACCAACGCGTGAAGGGCTCTTACGCCGTGGTTGCGCTCATCGCTGGGCACGGCTTGCTCGCGTTTCGTGACCCGTTCGGCATTCGGCCACTGTGCATGGGTAGCACGACGGTAGACGGCGCGCGCACCGTGATGGTCGCCAGCGAATCCGTCGCGCTTGACGGCACGGGCCACCAGTTTGACCGCGATATTGCACCCGGCGAGGCGGTGTTTGTAAATTTGGACGGCAATGTACACGCCCACCAATGTGCTGTAAACGCGGTTCTAAAACCTTGTATTTTTGAATTTGTGTATCTGGCCCGACCCGACTCTGTGCTGAGCGGTATTTCGGTCTACCAGGCGCGTTTGAATTTGGGTGAAACGCTGGCCAAACGCGTCATCTCGACTGTGCCGCCGAACGAGATTGACGTCATCATCCCCATCCCCGAATCCAGTCGCCCCAGCGCAACGCAGCTGGCGCATTTGCTGGGCATTCCGTACCGTGAAGGGTTTGTTAAAAACCGCTATGTAGGCCGCACCTTCATCATGCCGGGGCAGGGCGTGCGTAAAAAATCGGTGCGCCAAAAACTTAATGTGATTGCCAGCGAATTCAAGGGCCGCAATGTGCTGCTGGTAGACGACTCAATTGTGCGCGGCACCACGTCCCGAGAAATAGTGCAAATGGCGCGGGACGCAGGCGCCAAAAAAGTCTACCTGGCCAGCGCTGCGCCACCGGTGCGCTTCCCCAATGTGTACGGCATTGACATGCCAACGTCTGCCGAGCTGGTCGCGCACGACCGCACGGTAGAGCAGATTCGCGTGGCAATTGGCTGCGACGCCTTGATTTACCAGGACGTTGAAGGCATGAAGCGCGCCATCGGCTCGTTAAATCTTAAACTGGACGGTTTTGATGCGTCGTGTTTTGACGGCGTTTACGTAACGGGCGACATCACGCCCGAATCGATTGCCAAAATGAACGCAGGCCGGATCGACGCCAGTGAAGACGGCGGCATCGATGTGTCGCGGTTGGCGTTGCCCAATCCCCAAGAAGTGTGACATGACGATTAAAAAATTACCCGATAACCTGCACCGCGACACGCTGGCCGTGCGCGTTGCCATTGAGCCCAGCCAGTATGGCGAAAACTCAGAAGCGTTGTACCTGACCAGCGGCTTCTTGCAGCCCGATGCCGAAACCTCGGCGCGTCGCTTTGCGGGTACTGAAGACGGCTACACCTACGGCCGCACATCCAACCCCACTGTGACCAGTTTTGAGCGTCGTCTTGCCGCCATGGAAGGCACCGAAGCGGCCATAGGCGCTTCAACCGGCATGGGCGCGATTTTGATGATGTGCATGGGCTTGCTCAAGTCTGGCGACCACGTGATTTGCTCGCGCTCCATGTTTGGCTCCACCATCAACCTGATTGGCCGTGAGTTCGGCAAGTTCGGCGTTCAAACCAGCTTTGTGTCACAAACCAACATTGCTGAATGGAAGGCCGCGCTGCGCCCCAATACCAAACTGCTGTTTGCCGAAACCCCCACCAATCCATTGACGGAGGTATGCGACATTGCGGCGCTGGCCGACCTGGCGCACGGCGCAGGCGCTTTGCTGGCAGTTGACAACTGTTTTTGCACACCGGCTTTGCAACGTCCGATTGAATTTGGTGCTGATTTGGTCATGCATTCAGGCACCAAATACCTCGACGGCCAAGGGCGCGTGATGGCGGGCGCGATTTGCGGGCCAACCAAGTTGATTGTTGATGTGTTTGGCCCCATCGTTCGCACTGCAGGTATGACGCTAGCGCCTTTTAATGCTTGGGTCGTACTCAAAGGGCTCGAAACATTAAGCATACGCCTGCAGGCGCAAAGTGCCAACGCACTGGCGATTGCGCAGTGGCTTGAAAGCCAAAGTGCGGTTGCGCGTGTCTATTACCCTGGCTTGGCGTCGCATCCGCAGCACGAATTGGCGATGCATCAGCAGTCAGGCGTTGGCGGGCCGGTGCTGTCGTTTGAACTGCGTGGAGACACGGTTGATGCTGCGCGAGCCAATGCGTTTCATGTCATTAATAGCACGCAGGTGGTGAGTATTGCCACCAACCTGGGTGACACCAAAACCATCATCTGCCACCCCGTCACCACATCGCATGGCCGCTTGACGGAAGAGCAGCGCCAAGCCGCAGGCATCAGCCAGGGGTTGATTCGGCTGGCAGTTGGCCTCGACCATATTGAAGACATCAAGGCCGATTTACGACGCGGCCTGGACAGCTTGAAATGACACCAACAACCCAAACGCGCACGCGATTTGCGCCTTCACCGACAGGTTTTATTCACCTTGGCAATATTCGTTCGGCGCTGTACCCGTGGGCTTTTGCACGCTCCACCGGCGGCGTTTTTGTTCTGCGGATTGAAGACACCGATGTTGAACGCTCCAGCCAGGAGGCAGTCGATGTCATCATTGAGGGCATGCGCTGGTTGGGGCTGGACCATGACGAAGGGCCGTTCTTTCAAATGCAGCGCATGGCGCGCTACAAAGAGGTGTTGTCCGACTTGCAGACCGCTGGCCACGTCTACCCCTGCTACATGAGCATGGCCGAGCTTGACGCGCTGCGTGAAGCGCAAACCGCCGCGAAACAAAAGCCTCGCTACGACGGTACCTGGCGGCCCGAGCCAGGCAAAACTTTGCCCGCCGTGCCAGAGGGCGTGCAGCCGGTGCTGCGTTTTAAAAATCCGCAGGGCGGTTCGGTGGTGTGGGAAGACAAAGTCAAAGGCCGCATTGAAATCAGCAACGACGAGCTGGACGACCTGGTAATTGCCCGGCCCGATGGCACACCAACGTACAACTTTTGCGTGGTGGTAGACGATATGGACATGGCGATTACGCACGTGATTCGCGGTGATGACCACGTCAACAACACGCCGCGCCAGATCAATATTTTTCGGGCACTTGGAAAAGAAGTGCCTGTTTATGCGCACCTTCCGACGGTGCTGAATGCGCTTGGTGAAAAGATGAGCAAGCGCAGCGGTGCCAAGCCCGTCACGCAATTCGCAGCTGAAGGTTTCCTGCCCGATGCCGTGGTGAATTACCTCGCCCGTTTGGGATGGAGCCACGGTGACGATGAAATTTTCAGCCGTGAGCAGTTCGTCAGCTGGTTCAATCTGGACCACCTCGGTAAAAGCGCTGCGCAGTTTGACGAAGCCAAGCTGCGCTGGGTGAACGCGCAACATTTGAAAGCTCTGAGCGACACCACGCTGGCTGAACTCGTTAAACCCTTTCTTGTTCGTGAAGTGGCTCAAGTTTTGGACAACGCAACGCTAACGCGTGGCTGCAGCGTGTTCAAGGATCGATGCGCAACCCTGGTGGAACTTGCCGCTTGGATCGGAGTTTTGGTGTTGCCTGTACAGCCTCGAGTTGAAGATGTTGACGCCCATTTAAGTCCTTCTGCGCGGCTAGCACTTGAAAAGCTGACCGATGCTTTAGCAGGCTGCGAATGGAGCAAGGCAGGAATTTCTGGGGTCATAAAACAAGTGTTGAGCGATACGGGCTTAAAAATGCCTCAATTAGCGATGCCCTTGCGTGTCTTGGTGCTGGGTACGCCGCAAACTCCTTCAGTTGATGCGGTTCTTGAAATAATGGATCGTAGCGAGGTGATGGATCGTTTACGGAGTTGGGTCGGTTGATTTACCCGCTCTTTTCGGGCTATAATTCAAGGCTTGACAGAAATTGCAGCAATGCAGCTTCTTTTCAGGGGGTATAGCTCAGCTGGGAGAGCGCTTGCATGGCATGCAAGAGGTCATCGGTTCGATCCCGTTTACCTCCACCAAAATTTCAGGTTCTGGATTTTTGGCTGATTTGTTGAGAAGAATTTTTGAGGTAGTTTTTAGAGGTTTTGTCAGGCGGATGCGTGAAATCACAATTCTGCTTGGCAAGTTCCAAGGCTTTGACCCCATCGTCTAGAGGCCTAGGACATCACCCTTTCACGGTGAGTACCGGGGTTCGAATCCCCGTGGGGTCGCCAGGTTTTTACTGAAAAGTAAAACGGCACAAGCAGGCAGCGGCCTTCAGCAATGAAGGCACTTGGCTCGAAAGAGCAAAGGCTGCGAAAAAGTTGTCAAGCTGAGTAATCGGCTGGCAATTACCAGGAGTGGTAGTTCAGTTGGTTAGAATACCGGCCTGTCACGCCGGGGGTCGCGGGTTCGAGTCCCGTCCGCTCCGCCAGTTTAAAAGCCTTGTTGCTCTTTGAGTAACAAGGCTTTTTGCTTACTCAAGCTCAGCAAAGTTTGTCCCACAATCGTTTGCATGAAAAAACACTTTTCTGAAACCACTGGTCCGCAGCGTTTGGCCTACGGCCTGGTTACCGCCGTGGCAGTAGCCGCACTGCCTTTGCCTATGGGCGGGGAATTTCGGGCGCTGCTGGCGTGGTGCGCCGGGTTGGCGGTGTATTTGGGCCTCGCCTGGTGGCTGTGTGTGGGCTTTGACGCCGCGCGCACTCGCGCGAGGGCGCAGGCGCAAGACGAGCCAAGCGCAGTGTTGTTTTTGGTGCTGCTGTTGGCCAATGTAGTTTGCGTGGCGGCTATCACGGTGCTGATGCAGCAAAGCCAGGATTTGTCGGGCCTGCAGCGCGGGCTGCATATTGGCTTGTCGGTGCTGGCGCTGGCGGCGTCGTGGCTGTTTATTCAAACCATGTTTACTTTTCGTTATGCGCACCGCTATTACTTTGAAGAAAAGCAAGCCGAGTCTGATGGTGCGGGCCTGAAATTTCCGGGTGGTTTGGACCCGGATTATTTTGACTTTTTGTACTACGCTTTCGTGGTGGGCATGACGTCTCAGGTGTCTGACGTGCAAGTCACGTCGCGTGAAATGCGCCGTTTAACCATGCTGCATGGCGTGCTGTCTTTTGGCTTCAATATGCTGATACTGGCGCTGAGTATCAATGTGGTGGCGGGCTTGCTTTAAGTTTCACCAGCCCAGTCGCCAGCGCGGTGCCGCACACAATGATTGCCGCGCAAAGCACCATCCACGGCGTGATGACTTC
>JANNCT010000201.1:0-4312 GCA_031386895.1 Polaromonas sp. | reverse complement strand
TGTCTGAGCCGCAGGTGCAGCCGGTGCAGCGGGTGCTTTGGCAGCAGGTTTTTTCGCAGCTTTCTTCGCAGCAGGTTTTTTCGCGGCTTTCTTGGCAGCGGGTTTCTTCGCTACTTTTTTTGCTGCGGCTTTCTTGGCTGGTGCTTTTTTGGCAGCAGCTTTTTTGACCGGTGCTTTTTTCGCAGCTACTTTTTTCGCTGGCGCTTTCTTGGCCGGCGCTTTTTTGGCAGCAGCTTTTTTAGCCGGTGCTTTTTTATCAGCTACTTTTTTCGCTGGCGCTTTCTTGGCTGGGGCTTTTTTAGCCGGCGCCTTTTTAGCTGCCACTTTTTTCGCCGCTACTTTTTTAGCCGGGGCCGTCTTTGGAGCAGCTTTTTTTGCCGCTGGTTTTTTTGCAGTTGCCATAGATTTCTCCTTTTCACGTTGCAAGTAGCACTTCGCGTCTGGAGTACGCAAAGCGATTCGAGGTGTTGGGCCAGCAACTTGTCTGGCCCAACACTGCGAACACAGGAACAAAATCCAATGTTTGCTCTGTGGCGAAACTATTGGACATTGCAATTCTAAAAATCATGCTTTCACGGTTTTTATATCGAAAGTAACTTCAGATCAGTCCCAGGAAAGCGCGCCGCCTGATTGGTATTCAATTACTCGGGTTTCAAAGAAATTGCGCTCTTTCTTCAAGTCAATCATCTCGCTCATCCAGGGAAACGGATTTTCTTCATTCGGAAACAGAGTCTCCAAACCAATTTGGGTTGCGCGGCGGTTTGCAATGTAGCGCAAGTAGCCTTTGAACATCGAAGCATTCAGTCCCAAGACGCCCCGCGGCATGGTGTCTTCCGCGTAACGGTACTCCAGCTCAACGGCTTGCAAAAACAACGCCTTGATTTCAGCCTTGAACTCTGCGGTCCACAGGCCCGGGTTTTCAAGCTTGAGCTGGTTGATCAGGTCAATGCCAAAATTGCAATGCATGGACTCGTCACGCAAGATGTACTGATATTGCTCAGCTGCACCGGTCATTTTATTTTGCCGACCAAGCGCCAGAATTTGTGTGAAGCCGACGTAGAAGAACAAGCCCTCCATCAGGCAAGCAAAAACAATCAGCGATTTAAGCAACGTCTGGTCAGCTTCATGTGTGCCAGTCTTGAAGTGCGGATTTGAAATGACTTCAATAAATGGAATCAAAAACTGGTCTTTGTCTTTGATCGACTGGACTTCGTTATAGGCGTTAAAAATTTCAGCCTCATCCAGACCCAGCGACTCGGTGATGTACTGATAAGCATGCGTATGAATCGCTTCTTCAAAAGCCTGTCTCAGCAGGAACTGGCGGCATTCTGGTGCAGTAATGTGCCGGTAAGTCCCCAGCACAATGTTGTTAGCTGCCAGTGAATCAGCCGTTACGAAAAAACCGAGATTGCGCTTTACTAAACGGCGCTCATCTTCGGTCAAACCATTCGGGTCTTTCCACAGCGCAATATCACGCGTCATGTTGACTTCTTGCGGCATCCAGTGGTTGGCGCAAGTGGCAAGGTATTTTTCCCACGCCCATTTGTACTTGAAGGGCACAAGCTGGTTCACATCGGTTTGACCATTGATGATTCGCTTGTCCGACGCCTTAACACGCTTCATTACCGCTGGGGCAGCGTTGTCAGACGAGGCTTGTGACATAGGCGCAGGCTGAACGACAACAGCGGGCGAGAAAGGCCCGTCGTTGAGCATACGCGCACCACTGACCGGCGTTGCCTCAACTTCGTTGGAATTTACAGACAAAAATTCTTCCAAGCGGCCGTTAAGCATACCGCTATTTAAAGAATTTTGCTGTGATGGTTTGACTTCTTCGTCCCAGGTCAACATAAATTGTTCCAATATTTCAAGATTATCAAAGCAGTGGTGAGAAATGAAAAGTTTTCATTCATATCACCGTGAATTAGTGTTGCTCAATTGCATCGATCAACATGGCAGTTTTTTTTGGTTGCATCAAGTTCTACTGACAAGCTTCGCATCCTGGATCATCAATTGCGCAAAACTTGATATCGGTTGCGGGCACTGCATTCATTTGAATTTGCGCCGCCGCCGCTGCAGCGTCTAACGCACTCGGTGCGCTGGCCGCGGTCGCTGTACTGGACGCCACTGAGTTCATCTTGCCGGCAGTTACTGTTGACTTCTCCACATGCGTTGCGCTCTGTGTGCGCAGATAGTAGGTCGTCTTCAAACCACGCAACCAGGCCAGCTTATAAGTCTCATCCAATTTTTTACCGGATGCGCCCGCCATATAAATGTTGAGTGACTGCGCTTGGTCAATCCACTTCTGGCGGCGGGAAGCTGCCTCAACAATCCAGGAGGTCTCCACCTCAAACGCTGTTGCGTACAAGGCTTTGATATCTTGTGGCACGCGATCTATCGGGCGCAATGAACCATCGAAGTGCTTGAGATCGACCACCATCACGTCGTCCCACAAGCCCAGGCGCTTGAGGTCGCGGACCAGGTAGTGGTTGATCACCGTGAATTCTCCGGATAAATTCGACTTGACCGACAGGTTTCCAAAGCACGGCTCAATACAAGCATCGACCCCAATGATGTTGGAAATAGTGGCTGTTGGTGCGATGGCCACACAGTTTGAATTGCGCATGCCATCCAATGCGATTTTTTTGCGCAGTGCTTCCCAGTCAAGAGTTACTGAACGGTCAACTTCTACATAGCCTCCCCGCTCCTTGGCGAGCATGTCGATAGTATCGAGCGGCAACACTCCTTTATCCCAGAGCGAGTCTTTGTAGCTAGCGTACTTGCCGCGCTCTTTGGCTAGTTCGGTAGATGCCCAGTACGCGTGGTAGCAGACAGCTTCCATCGATGTGTCAGCAAAATCAACTGCTGCTTGTGAAGCATACGGCACACGCAGCTCATACAGGCAATCCTGAAAACCCATAATGCCGAGCCCAACGGGCCGGTGCCGCATGTTCGAGTCGCGCGCTTTTTTGACCGCGTAGTAGTTGATGTCAATTACGTTGTCCAACATCCGCATCGCGGTAGTGATGGTTTTCTGCAGCTTTGCATGGTCAAGCACCTTAGCGCCGTTTGCACCGTCTTTCAAATGCTGGACGAGATTGACCGAACCAAGATTGCAAACCGCGGTCTCGGTGTCACTGGTGTTCAGCGTAATTTCAGTGCACAGGTTGGACGAGTGAACCACGCCAGCATGCTGCTGCGGAGAGCGGATGTTGCAGACGTCTTTGAAAGTAATCCATGGATGGCCAGTTTCAAACAACATCGACAACATCTTGCGCCACATATCAGTGGCTTGCAATTTTCTGGAAGGCTTTACTTCGCCTCGTTCAGCCTTGGCTTCGTAAGCGGTGTAGATTTGTTCAAATTCCTTGCCGAACTTGTCGTGCAAGTCAGGCGTATCTGAGGGTGAAAACAAAGTCCAGCTGCCTTTTTCCATGACCCTGCGCATGAACAGATCTGGAATCCAGTTGGCCGTGTTCATGTCGTGGGTACGGCGTCGGTCATCGCCGGTGTTCTTGCGCAGCTCCAGGAACTCCTCGATGTCCAGGTGCCAAGTCTCCAGGTAAGCGCACACAGCGCCTTTTCGCTTGCCGCCCTGATTCACGGCCACTGCAGTATCGTTAACTACCTTGAGGAAAGGCACAACGCCCTGTGACTCGCCGTTGGTACCTTTGATGTGGGCGCCCAGCGCACGCACTGGCGTCCAGTCGTTACCAAGGCCGCCTGCAAATTTGGAAAGCAGCGCGTTTTCTTTGATGGCGTCGTAAATTCCACCCAAATCGTCAGCGACCGTTGTGAGGTAGCAAGACGACAGCTGGGATCGCAAAGTGCCGGCGTTAAACAGCGTTGGCGTGCTGGACATAAAGTCGAACGACGACAATATTTCATAAAACTCAATCGCTCGCTCTTCCCGGTTAACCTCGTTGAGCGACAAACCCATGGCGACCCGCATGAAAAATGCCTGCGGCAGTTCGATGCGTTGCTTGCGTACATGCAAGAAGTAGCGGTCAAACAGTGTTTGCAACCCAAGATAATCAAATTGCAAGTCGCGTTCTGGTTTGAGTGCTGCACCCAGTCTTGCCAGGTCAAATTGCTGCAATTTCTCGTCTAACAATTCGTTTTGAACGCCCTTGGCGATGAACCCCGGAAAGTATTCAGCGTAACGCTTGACCATTTCCTCGTGCGTAACTTCTTCACCCAGCACTTCCCGGCGGATGGTGTGCATCAAGAGTCGCGCCGTGGCGTAGGTGTAGTCGGGGTCTTTTTCAATCAAGGTCCTGGCGGCAAGAATCGAAGCCTTGTACACCTCATCAAT
>JANNCT010000152.1:0-10107 GCA_031386895.1 Polaromonas sp. | reverse complement strand
GTGCCCAGCCGCCTGGCAGACGCCTGGGCAAGTACAGATGCCGCCTTGCAACGCCCGATTTGTGACGCGACTGATAAGGCGCTGCTAGGCCTGGCCGAGCGCTTGGCCGACTGGCAAATTACCCCCAACGGCAGCGAAGGCTACAAAAAAGCCGAAGTCACAGCTGGCGGCGTAGACACCCGCGATTTGTCGTCCCGAACCATGGAATCGAAGCAGCCAGGCCTGTATTTCATTGGGGAAGTGGTCGACGTAACGGGCTGGCTGGGTGGATACAACTTTCAATGGGCTTGGGCTAGTGGGTTTGCTTGTGGGAATGCGCTGAGTAAGAGCACATGACGTCCGATTTGCGCGTGTGAGCCTTTACCCGCAACGGCCATGGCGCATCTTTGCGCGTGTAAGCCTTTACCCGCAATGGCCACGGCGCATCTGCCTCCGCGAATGTCCCCCGCCCCATTGGGGCTCCTCCTTGATTTCGCTGCGGCAGACGCGCCATGCCCATTGCTAGACAGAAGGCTTTGATAGGTCCAAGGCAAAATCACAAGAGCGGTGTGCCTGAGTGTTCTGCGGAGGTCAAGGAGGAGGCCCAACGGGCCGGGGGACACGTAGCAGAACACTCGGGCATACCGCTCGCTCCTGGTTTGCAAATAGTGTGCGGCCCCCGATTTACCAAGCAGGGGCCGCGGAACTGGCTTTGCCAGGCCGCTGGCGCAGCGCCCCCGCGGGGGGCAGAGAGCCGCACGCAGTGGGCGAACGTGGGGGCGTGTTGTATACTCGCAGGCTTTGCTAGCAAACCCGCATCTGGCTTGATTCTGATCAAATCGCCGGCTTTAAAGATGCATACTTTGGAATCCCAAGACCCATGACGACCATTCGCGTAAAAGACAACGAGCCATTTGATGTAGCGCTGCGCCGCTTCAAACGCACCATTGAAAAACTCGGCCTGCTCACAGACCTGCGTGCACGCGAGTTCTATGAAAAGCCAACCGCTGAGCGCAAGCGTAAAAAAGCTGCTGCGGTCAAGCGCAACTACAAACGCATTCGCTCCATGCAGTTGCCGAAAAAACTGTTCTAAACAGTTTCTCTAGCCACCGCGTAAAAGCCCGCAAGACTCAACTCTGCGGGCTTTTGCACATTTAAAGCCTAGATAATTTTCCCGCTGTTAAATCCGCCTTTTTAAAGAGACGCCCGCCATGCTGCTAAAAGACCAAATCACCGACGACATGAAAACCGCCATGCGTGCCAAAGACGCGCAGCGCCTGGGCACCATTCGCCTGCTGCTGGCGGCCATCAAGCAAAAAGAAGTTGATGAGCGGGTGGTGCTCGATGACGTCGCCGTAATTGCCATTGTTGACAAACTTATCAAGCAGCGCAAAGACTCAATTGAAGCGTTTACCAAAGCCGCCCGCATGGACCTGGCCGACATTGAAAGCGCCGAACTGCTGGTACTGACCGCCTACCTGCCCGCCCGCCTTGGAGCTGACGAAGTGCTGGCTGAAGTCAAAGCCATCGTTCTGGAGATTGGTGCCAGCGGGCCAGGCGACATGGGCAAAGTCATGGCGGCGGCCAAAGCCAAACTGGCGGGCAAAGCCGAAATGGGCCAGATTTCAAGCGCCGTGAAAGCTGCTCTGGCCAGCTTGGCAGGCTAGTTGGATCACCTATGAGTTATTGCAAATATCGCCATTCAGCGCAATTAATACGGGCGCAAGCAGCTATTATTTTAGTAGCGTCTCCGCTTATTTTTGGCAGCGTGTTCAGCGCTCAGGCGCAAACATTAACGACAAAAGCGGCCGCCCCGGAAGCCAGCCTGCCCTACACCGTCAGGCCGCAAGATAAACTGATTGTGCTCACAGCCGACTTGCTGAAGACACCCGCCGATTGGCCTGAGGTTGCGCGTTTTAACCGGTTGAAGAATCCAAACCGGATCAGCCCAGGCCAGGTGATCAACATCCCGACGCGGCTGATGAGGTCGCAGCCGGTCAATGCCAAAGTCGTCAGCACTTTTGGCGATGTACAAATTGCCGGTCAACCAGCAGCAGTAGGCGCTGCCGTGGGTGAAGGCGCAAAACTGCAAACTGCAGCCAACAGTTCGGCCGTGGTGGAATTGGCCGATGGCAGCCGCGTGACGCTGCTGCCTGGAACGCTGGCCGAGATTGCCACCAGCCGCAGTTACGCCACACGCAGTGCCGAGGCCGACAGCACTGCGTTTTCGGGCTTGATTCGCCTGGTACAAGGCGCGCTGGATACGCTGGCCAGCAAAACAACCCGCCGCGCAACGCCACTACAAATTGAAACGCCCACATCGCTGGTCGGCGTACGCGGCACGCAATTCAGGGTTGCGTACGACGGCGCTGCAAGCCAAAACGCCCGCACCGAAGTGCTTGAAGGCCTGGTCAGGGCCGACAACCCCGCCCAGCGCAGCAGCGCAGACTTGCCACAGGGCAAGGGCGCGGTACTCAACCCGGCGGTCAAAGACATTGCGGTGGTCGACTTGCTCAAAGCACCAGATTTGGCAGCCGTGCCGGGCGATATCGTCAAGCCCGAAGCGTTGTGGCCCATGCCGGCATTGACCGGGGCAAAAGCGTTTCGCGTGCAAATTGCAGTTGACGACAGCTTCAATAAAATCGTGCGTGACGTTGTGGTTACCGGTGCAAATGCAAGCTTTGCCAACCTGCCCAATGGCGGCTGGTTTGCCCGCGTTCGCGGCATTGATGCAGCTGGTATTGGAGGCTACGACACCGCAAAAGCGGTGCAGGTCGTGTTGCCCCCGCCGCCTTATGTAGCGCCAAAGCAATGGACCATCAGCGGCGACCGGCTTGACGTGTACGGTGGCGCGCATATCTTGCAGTTCAACCAGCTTGGCCTGGATGCAAGCCACACCATCACGGCTGAAGTCGCCTCAAGCAGCCCACCGTTTACTGTTTTGGGCAAGGCCACTGCCAAGGGCGACAGTGCAAAAATTGTGCTGAACCTTGGGTACCTGGCACCCGGCACCGAGTTGCTTGTAAACCTGACTGTCGTGCAAAGCGATGGCGCAAAAGTTATTCCGCTGGCCTACCGGTTTAGCAGCCTTGGCGGCTGGGGCTGGGCTGAAAGTACATTGCAAACCGTGGTGCCTGCAGGCCAGAAGTAAGCTGGTTGAATCCGGCGGTGTACTGCCAGCGTATTCATTTCGTACTTTAGCAACACCGCTGCGATTAATTAGCCAAATCTGCGGCTTGACCTGGCAACCCAGGTCGGCCAGCTTGCAGAATTCGATTACGCTGGTGAAAGCAGAAGATGGACCACCCGGTCAGTCAAGCGACATTGCAAGCGTTGAAAATAAGAGCCCGACCATGATGCCCAGCCAAGCGCGCCCCCACTTCGGTAAAAATAGCCTTCCAGCCCAATATATACGGGCGAAGACAGCTATTATATTTATAGCTATTCTTGCATCGTGGCAGAGCGGGATGGCGCTTGCACAAACAGCCAGAGAGCCCAGCCTGCCCTACACCGTCAAGTCCACCGACACCATGAGCAGGTTTGGCCGCGAAGTGCTGGTCAGCCCGCAAGCCTGGCAAGAAGTGGCCAGACTCAACCAGCTCAAAAATGCCAATGTGCTCAGTATTGGGCAGCAACTCAACATCCCGCTGCGTCTGCTCAGATCCAGTCCCGCCAATGGCAAAGTCATCAGCACAGAAGGCAGTGTCCGGTCTAAAAACGGCATGCTTGAAGTGGGCAGCGCCATTGCTGATGGCAGCACCATTCAAACCGCAGCCAACAGCTCGGCCGTCATTGAAATGGGTGACGGCAGCCGCATCAAAATTTTGCCAAACTCATTGGCCGAAGTGGTGGTGAACCGCAACTACGCTCTCAAAAGCGGCGCAGGCAGTTCCAGCAACTGGTTTTCAGGGCTGCTGCGCTTGAGCCAAGGCACACTCGAGGCGGTGGCAACCAGGCTGGTGCAACGCGCCACACCGCTGCAAATTGAAACGCCGACGTCTGTGGTTGGCGTGCGCGGCACGGCGTTCAGGGTTGCCTTTGACGACCCCATAAGCAAAAGCGCACGCACTGAAGTCATTGAAGGCAAGGTGCGCGCCGACAACCCCGCACAAGGCAACGGCGCAGACTTGCCACTGGGCACGGGCGCGGTCATCAAACCACTTGAAAAAGAAGTCAAGGTTGCTCTGCTGTTGCCCGCGCCTGATTTGTCGGCTATTTCAAATGATGTTCTCAAGCCGCTGGCAAGTTTTGTGATGCCCACCCTGGCCGGTGCCACCGCGTACCGCCTGCAGGTGTCAAGCGACGACAAGTTCGACAAAATCGTGCGTGACCTGAAAGTAAACACGGCCGCCGCTGACTTGAGCACCTTGCCTAACGGCAGCTGGTTTGCACGGGTGCGCGGCATTGACGCGGCGGGCCTGGAAGGCTTTGACAGCATCAAACTGATTGCGGTGAAAGATGGCGAATGGCGCGTGACGGATTCCACTATCAGCGTGGTGGATGGCAAGGCAGTGCTGCGCTGGGCTGGCCAGCTTGCAAGCGGCCAGACGATGTCGGCGGATGGCTTTACCGCGGTATTGGCAAGCGACGCTGCTTTGAGCCAAAACGTGACCAGGCTGGATGGCCCTGCCGCTCAAGCTTCAGTGGTTTTGGGGGACTTGAAACCCGGCGCATACTACATTCGCCTTCAAAGCAGTACGGGCCCGAACAAAGGGCTCAGCAGCCAGACTTACCGGTTTGAACTCTCAGGCAACTGGGGGCAAACGGTGTTTGCACAAAGCTCAGCGTTGCAGCCTGTGCGGTAGTTATTTGCCCATCAGCTGATTGAGCTTGTCAGCCTCGAAGGTGCATTCAAGCGCTGCGTTGTCGGGCACGCAGTCTTTGCCCGATTCGTGGTACTTCTCGTTTGCAGACAGCTTTTCAATTGCCTGCCAAAGCAGCGCAATTTGTTGTTCCTGGGTCGATGCGCTGTCAATCAAGCCCTTCATTGCAAGGGACACCGGGTCGTCCTCCAGCGTGATGCCGTAGGCTGAAAATGTCGCCGGTGTGACGTCTGCTGAAACACCGTTGTCGCCATCGGTTTTTGCCGGAATAATCCGCGCCGGAATGCCTACAGCCGTTGCACCCGCGGGCACAGGTTTGATGACAACTGCGTTGCTGCCAATCTTGGCGCCATCGCCCACCAGAAATCCGCCGAGTACTTTTGCCCCAGCACTCACCACCACGTTTTTACCCAGTGTTGGGTGGCGTTTGCTGCCTTTGTAGAGCGACGTTCCGCCCAGCGTCACGCCCTGGTAAATGGTGCAGCCGTCGCCAATTTCAGCGGTTTCACCCACCACCACGCCCATCGCGTGGTCGAAGAACACGCAGCTGCCAATTTTTGCGCCGGGGTGGATTTCAATGCCGGTGAGCCCGCGCGCAATATGCGAAATAAAGCGCCCCAGCCACTTGAAACCGTTGTGCCAGCACCAGTGCGCGCGCCGGTGCAACACCAGCGCATGCAGGCCGGGGTAGCAGGTCAGCACCTCCCAGGTGGTACGGGCGGCCGGGTCGCGGTCAAGGATGCAGGCGATGTCGGATCGAAGGCGTGAAAACATGGGGCTAGTTTAGTGGTCAGCCACAGATGGCGCTGGTGGTGGTGCTGGTGGTGCGGGTAGTGCTTTTTTGGTCAACATCATCATCTTGGCGATGCCGCGCAGAATGTGGATTTCCTCCGGGCTGAGTTGGGCGCGATTGACCAGCTGGTTCAGGCGCGGCATGAGTTTTTTGGGTGCAGCGGGGTCTAAAAAATCAATCGCTACCAGGGCTTCTTGCAGGTGCTCTAACATGCCGGCCACAGATTTTGCATCGGCCAATGCCGGCTCGATGGCTGCGCTTTGCACCGCAAAACCACCGAGCGCCTCACGCCAGTCATACGCTATCAATTGCACCGCAGCACCTAAATTCAGCGAGCCAAATTGCGGGTCGGTCGGAATGCTCAGACACACGTGGCAGCGGTACACATCTTCATTTTGCATACCAAAGCGCTCAGATCCGAAAAGAAACGCCACACCCTCTGGTTTTATTGCCAAATTGGCCCCTTGCGCAATAGATACGGGCGCGAGAAGCTCCTGATTTAATAGCAACTTGAAATGTGCACGTGGCGCGCGCGTCGGCGGGCCAAAGTCACGCGGGGTCATGGCAGTGGCGCACAAGTGCGTCATGCCATCAAGCGCTTCATCGAGCGTGTCAACAATCTGCGCGTTCTTCAAAACATCCAGCGCCCCACTGGCCCGCTGGATGGTTTCTTCACGCCGCAGCACGTTGGCCCAGCGCGGGGCAACCAGCACCAGGTCGTCAAAGCCCATGACCTTCATGGCACGTGCCGCAGCGCCCACGTTACCGGCGTGGCTGGTGTTGATGAGAATGAAACGGGTTTTCAAAGCGGCTAATTGAAAGTGGCAAGGTAAAATCAACATTGTCGCTGCCCCCGATTGTCGGATTACAGCCTTCCCCGTTCTTTCCCACCTTTATGTCCGCCAACTTACATCCCATGCTCAACGTGGCTATTAAAGCTGCACGCGCCGCTGGCGCCATCATCAACCGCGCCGCGCTTGACGTTGAATCGGTCCGTATCTCGACCAAGCAAATCAACGACTTCGTCACCGACATTGATCAAAAAGCCGAAGCTGCGATTATTGAAACGCTTCTCACCGCTTACCCTGCCCACGGCATACTGGCCGAAGAATCTGGCAGCGAGCACGGCGTGCAGGGCTCTGATTTTGTCTGGATTATTGACCCGCTGGACGGCACCACCAACTTCATTCACGGCTTTCCGATCTACTGCGTCAGCATCGCCTTGGCGGTCAATGGCAAGGTCGAGCAAGCAGTGGTCTATGACCCGACCCGCAACGATATTTTTTGCGCCACCAAAGGCCGCGGCTCGTACATGAACGACCGCCGCATTCGCGTGTCCAAGCGCACGCGTCTGCAAGACTGTTTGATATCTACCGGCTTTCCTTACCAGCCCGGCAACAAGCTCAAGCAGCACCTGGCCATGCTGGGCGAAATCATCACGCAAACTGCAGGCGTGCGCCGCCCCGGAGCTGCCGCGCTTGATCTGGCCTATGTGGCCGCCGGTTTCAGCGACGGCTTTTTTGAAACTGGCCTCAAGCCCTGGGACGTGGCCGCAGGCTCACTCTTGGTGAGCGAGGCAGGCGGGCTGGTCGGTAACTACACCGGCGATTCAGACTTTCTGCACGTCGGCGAATGCGTTGCCGCCAACCCGCGTGTTTACGGGCAAATGGTGACCACCCTCAGCAAATACAGCCAGTTTGAAGCACCACAAAAAGCGAAAAAAACATCTATTGGCCGGCCAGTGCTGGACACACCAGAAAACCCCACCGTTGAGGCTGCTTTTGTAGCAGCCAAGCCCACGCTGACCGCAAAACCGCGCCGCATCAAGATTGCGCAAAACGCACCCATCCCAGATGCGCCGTTTTAATTTATCGCGTGCCAGCCAGCGCGAACGACGGCAGTATCATGAATGTGGCGCCCCGCTGAATACTTGTTCATTGCTTATGGTCCGCCTGTTTCGGCGAAAGAAAGGATATCCCGATGGTTTCCAAATTAGTCGCGCTTATCGCACTCAGCACACCCATTTTGCTCGGTAGCGCACTGCTTGCGGGTGCTGCTTACAGCCAAACATCGCCGCCCGCACGCCCGGCCAGCGGTGCCATTGGACCAGGCTCAACTAGCGGCATGGTCGCGCAAGCACTCACTGCGGCTCAGCTGGCAATCGTTACAAAAGTATTGGCGCCGTACAAGCCAGCCAGTCTGACTTCCGATGATGCGAAGCTTATCAAGCGTACCCTGCGAGATTCAGGCCTGCCGCGCAGCCCGGAGCTGGACGCCGCGCTCAACGCTGCTGGCTTCAGCCCTGCCAGGCTCGACCAGCTTGATCCACCGCCGCCGCGCCCGGCCGACGGCGGTGCGCCGTCCATGCCACCTAAAAAGTAATCTTCTGTGAGAGTTCTGCTGGTCGAAGACGAGCAACAAATTGCTGACTTCGTTTGCTCTGGGTTGGCTACACGCGGTTTCACCGTCATGCACTGCACTGACGGCAATGCTGGCTTTGCCGAGGCGAGCCAAGGCAACTTTGATGTTGTGGTGCTAGACATCATGCTGCCGGGCCGGGACGGTTTGTCAGTGCTCAGGGCCATGCGGAGCAGCGGCATCACCACGCCTGTTGTTTTGCTGACCGCACGCAACGAGCTGGGCGACCGCGTTGAAGGCTTGAATCTGGGTGCAGATGACTATTTGGCCAAGCCTTTTTTTGTCGAGGAACTGGCAGCGCGCTTGCAGGCGCTTCGGCGCAGACTGGATGGCGACCGGCAAAATTTGTTGCAGGTCGGCAACCTCAGGCTTGACCGTATTACCCGCGAGGCAAGTTGCGGCGGCGTCACCATTGAGCTGACCACGCGCGAATTCAGTTTGCTTGAATACCTGATGCGCTCTGCGGGCCAGGTGTTCACCCGCGGTCAGATATTGCAGCATGTGTGGGGCTACGACTTTGACCCCAGTACCAACGTAGTGGATGTGTGCGTCAAGCGCATCCGGACCAAGATGGCCGCGCTTCCCAGCGCCAGCGACGCATTGATCAGTATTGAATCTGTGCGCGGCACCGGTTACCGATTCAGAAATTCATGACGGTATCGTTTCGCACCCGGCTGTTTGCCACCGCAGGAGCAATTGTGGGCCTGTCGCTCGGCGCGGTAATGACGGTAGGCTACGTACGTGTGCTGGCGTTTGAAGTTGAGCGGCTCGACGACCGCCTGTGCCTGGAATCGCGGCGCATGACCACGCAACCACTGGAAGGTGAAAACTTTGAGCGGCTGGAGCCTGACTTGCTGGCCAAGCTTCGGCTGACCGAGGCTGCGCAATTGATGATCAAGCTTGAGTCGGGAAGCGGTCGTTCTAACGGCTCATCACCGGGTCGCCCAGCCCAAAATCTGCAATCAAACAATTGGCGCGACGCATTGGTGCTTGACGGCGAACATTGGACGCCAGCAGTCTTCAATATAGCCACGCCAGATGATTCAGCCAACAGCCCAATAAACAACCGCCCGGTGCCGGCCGATGCCAAACCACTAAAGCCGGTGAACCCGAAAGAGCCAACAAAAACACTAAAAACACCAAAACTACCAAAGCCTGCTGAGCGGGGAGCCTGCGCGCTGACCACATTTGAGGCGCAACAGCAGCAGTGGCGCGCCGCGCGATTTACCAGCGGCTCTACCCGCAGTGTGGTGGCAGCGGATCTGGCTGCAACCAAGGCCGAGTTGCAGAGCGCTTTTAAACAAGCTCTGGAAATTGTGTTGCCAGTAGCACTGGTGCTGACCGCACTTGGGGCGTGGTTCATGTCGTCGCTGACGATGCGCCCTGTCAATCGAATGCGGCGCGCTATGGCCGGCGTCACGCAAAAAGCGCTCAACACTCGCCTGCCCACCCAAGGCGAAGACCACGAGTTTGTCGTGCTGATTGACGCTTACAACACCATGCTGGCGCGCCTGGAGAAAAGTTTCCAGCAGGCCTCGCGGTTTTCAAGCGATGCAGCGCATGAGCTTAAAACGCCACTCACCATTTTGCAAGGCCGCATAGAGCAGGCACTAAGCATCTCAAAATCTACAGCCCTGCAAGCCGACCTGATGGGACTGCAAGATGAGGTGAGCCGCCTGGCTGAGATCACGCGCAAGTTGCTGTTGTTGTCACAAGCTGATGCGGGCGCCATGCCCCTGCAGCGCTCAGCCATTGACATGAGCCGCCTGCTCGACGAGCTGGCGAGCGACGCGCAAATGTTGCTCAGCGGCCAAACCCTGCAATGCAACATCGACCGCCGCTTGTTTGTGATGGGCGACAAGGTGTTGCTGCAACAACTGATGAACAATTTGATCAGCAATGCGGTGCGTTATTGCCGTGTGGGCGGCAAGATCAAGCTGACTGCAAGCGCGCGGGAAGGCGGCATTGAGATCGTGCTGGCCAACTCGAGCCGCGTGATTAACGACGCAGACCGGGCGCGTTTTTTTGACCGCTTCTACCGGGCCGATCCGTCCCACAACCGCGGCATAGAAGGTAGCGGGCTGGGTTTGAGCT
>JANNCT010000129.1:0-32518 GCA_031386895.1 Polaromonas sp. | reverse complement strand
GCCACCAGTGAATAGGCGACATAAATGCCGACCATGAAGAACGAGCCATGCGCAAAATTGACGATGCGGGTCACGCCAAAAATCAGCGACAGGCCCGCAGCAACCAAAAAAAGTGATGACGCTCCGGCCAGGCCGTTCAGTAGCTGTACAACAAAGCCGGAGAAATCCATGCGGTACCAGTCAGCTTCAATTGTTGGCTTCAGGCGGGCGCAGCTTTTTGACTTCGGCATCGCTCGGCTGCATTTTTGAGCCATCAACGTAACGGTAGTCGACCATCACGCCCTTGCCGCCCTGGTTTTTGGTGCGCCCCACATAGGCGCCCATGGTGGACTGGTGGTCTTGCGTGCGGTACACCACTGGGCCAAACGGAGTCGTGACCTTTAAGCCACGAAACGCTGCAATCATTTTTTCAGTGTCTGTCGATTTGGCTTTTTTCATGCCCTCAGCCAACGAAACAATGGCGCTGTAACCTACGACTGAACCCAGGCGTGGGTGGTCCTTGAATTTGGCTTGGTAAGCCAGAAAAAACGCTTTGTGCTCAGGCGTTTGTATGCCGTACCAAGGGTAGCCCGTGACCAGCCAGCCGTTGGGCGTTTCTTCTTTCAAGGGGTCGAGGTACTCGGGCTCGCCCGTCAGCAAGCTGACCACTTCACGCCCTTGAAACAACCCCCGCGTATTGCCTTCACGCACAAACTTGGACAGGTCAGCACCAAACAGCACATTGAAAATGGCGTCAGGTTTGGCATCAGCGACTGCTTGCGCAACGCTACCCGAATCAATCCGGCCCAGTGGGGTAGCCTGTTCAGCAACAAACTCCACATCGGGTTGCGCCGCTTTCATCAGCGCCTTGAAGCTGGCCGCCGCTGACTGGCCGTACTCGTAATTGGGGTAGATGATGGCCCAGCGCTTTTTCTTCATCGCTGCAGCCTCGGGCACGAGCATTGCGGTTTGCATGTAGGTCGATGCGCGCAAACGGAAGGTGTAGCGATTGCCGTTTTGCCAGACGATTTTGTCCGTCAATGGCTCAGCAGCTAAAAAGAAAAATTTCTTTTGCTTGGCAAAATCGGTCAGCGCCAATCCAATATTAGACAAAAACGAGCCTGTCAGCACATCGACCTTCTCACGCGAGATCAGCTCTTCAGCGGCGCGCACTGCGTCGCCCGGGTTGGCGTTGTCGTCGCGAACAATCAGCTCGATTTTCTTGCCGTTCACACCGCCAGCGGCGTTGATTTGCTCCACGGCCAGCTCCATGCCCTTTTTGTAGGGCTCCAGAAACGCGGGCTGCGCTTTATAGCTATTTATCTCGCCAATTTTGATGACGCTTTGCGCCTGCGCTCCTGCGCCTGCAGCGATCAAGGTGGCAAGCACCAAAGCACTGACTGTTCTGCGTTGCATTTTCATAATGATTCCCTTTTTAAACCTACAAAACTGGGTTGACCTGAATGAACCAGATTAAAAAAATGAGTGACGAACAACTAGCGCAAACCGTCGACACCAACAATGTCTTTTACCGGCAAGCCACCAACGCGCGCCAAGGGTCTTCCGTTGTCAGTGACGACAACAGCGACCAAAATTTCATTGGCGCGCGGAGCATCTGAAATACGCGCCTCCATTGCGTCAAAGTGGCTTCTGACAAACGCTGCATCTTTGTGGCCAAGCGGCACATCGATAGCGGTGCCCAGCGCACCCAACTTCTTGCTGGACGGCACCAAAGCCGCACCTTTTTCGACCGCCACCCGCAGCGGCGCGCCCAGCTTGGGGTGCAGCACAGCAGCGGCATGTTCAATTTCGCCAGCTTCGCCAACGATTGCAGCTTTACCGTAACTGTGCGCGCTAGCCGGTGCAATGCCCAGCGCCTGAACACACTTGTCGCCCAACAACCCGCCCAACTCTTCACCAATAGCGATCAGCGCATCCAGGTTTTCGGAGTATCGGCCTGCGTACGGGTTGTCAATCACTGCCATAGCCAAGGCCCTGCGCGTTGGCGGGCTGATGGTGCGGCCCATTTCAATGTGAAGCTCATCGATTTGAACCACTATTTTTCGAATGCTGGCTTTCATGTTTTCCTTGAGGTGGTGCGTTGCGTTTACATGCCAGCTTCAGGCCTGAGCCTACCGCAGCCCGTCCCATTTGCTGATCGCGCTGGCGGCCAGGCCACCAACCCGCGCATGGATGCGCGCTCCCGTACTCATGGCAAGAATAAAAACAATCTCGTCAGCCCTGGGCGCACCGGGCACCCGAACTTCAATCGCGTCAAAGTGGCTGCGGACGTAACTCGCATTGATGTGCGTCATGGGTACATCCAGTGTTGCGCCAGGGCCAGCGACTTTTTTGGTCGATGGCACTATGGACAACGCATTAGCAGTTTGTGCAGCCTCGGCGGAAATGTCTGGTGCACTGCCGCCAGCACTGCCCTTGGCATACGCATTGCGGTCACCCTTCCAGCCAAGCAATTCACGCATGGCATAGCCACCAGGAACGTGCCACATCGCGCCGTGTTCCAGCTCCCCGCTAGCGCCCACGATCGCTCCCTTGCCGTAACCCTCAATTGCCGAAGCAGGAACGCTCATAGCTGCGCGCAACCGCTGTGCCATGTCGATGCCGACGGCGCCTAGCGCATCCATCATGGGCAGCAGGTTGGCCTCATACCGGCCTGCAAATGGGTTGGTGAGCACTGCGGCGATAGCACCGCGAATCAAAGCGTGTTCGGGTGCAGGGCCAAACTCATGGTGGATCGTTTCAACCTGCGTAATGATGCGGCGAATCTCAATCATTTCGCTTGAGCCAAAAGTTGCTTAATTTTCATAACAAACCCATTGCTGTGCTGTGGCCGCTTCCATCCCGGTGGGTATGGCGGGCAATGAAATCTCAAAAGGATTGGTAGTCACATATTGATTCTGACAGACCAAAACAGCCGAGCTGATCAAGCCCTTATTTCTCAGGGCAATAGCGCAGGCAAGCCCGGCTTGCAGCGCCGATTGAACGGCTTTGGCCCCGACCTGGGGAACGAAAGTGGTGACTGGCACCAGCCCCAAGTCAGAGCAGTCCTTCACCTCTACCGCCGGGCGCCGAACTATTCGTGGGTCATCGATATTCACCGCGTTTGCAATTACCGTTGCAGCGGCGTCGGCCTCAGATGCGGTTCTGGCCAATACGGTAACGCTGTCGGCAATCCCGAGCGAGAGGCTTCTGCCTCTCCAGCCGCTGGTAGCAACACCTCGAACCTCCGAGGACGCGTGCACTTCAAATTTCCCATCAACACTAGAGCCTCGCTTTAGCTGCCTTTCGTCTAACCGACCAAGATCTGCGTAAAGTCCCACGCTGATCGACTGCGAGGGCGCGATCAACAGCGCGATGTCGCCACCGTTATTAACCCAGGCACGCTCGATACCCGGCGCTTCGTATTGGCCTACCAATTCCTGCGCAACCGACCCAGCCACTGCGGCCATCGCGGTAATAAAACCGGAGTTAAAAGGCGCGCATGCATTCCACATCCGCTTCGCAATAACTCCTTGCAGCACACACTCCGAACCTACCGGGCGGCGCAAGTTGGGCAACTCGCTCACCAGTTCATCAAGAACGGTGGTGAACCGGTGCCACGCGCGATGGTGGGCAAGGTTGACCTCATCTCTTGCACCGATAGCGCCCACCACAATATCGATTGGGCCATGCTGAAAATGCCAGCGGCCGTCGGGGAGTTTTGCGCGGCATGGACCAATACTGACGCTCACCCTCTTGCCAATGGTTTGCCAAAGCCTGCAAGGGGCCAAGGGTTGGAAGTTTGATGTGCGGACCACTGCAAAGCCCGCGGCGCGCCATCCTGGTGCAGTGCGCCGGAGTTTAGGGTTTCAGCCAATGAACGCACATATTCCATATGCCCACCAAGTTCCTGGTAGTTTTGCAGCGACATGCTGAACTCTATTGGGGCCACTATTGCCGGTGTTGGCACCGTGCCGAAGCTGTTGTCAGGCATGGACATGACATCCACCATTACCGTAATGCCGCCTCCGGGCCACACATAAGCGGGTGCACCACCGCAAGTGACGTTGACGAGCGCCTGATTGATGGCGCGAGTCAGCTGCACCGGGTTTTCAGTTGCGCCCGCGCGCAAGCTGCCGCCAGCCCCCGCCAAAAACAACACGGTTGTCAACGAAGGCTCGCAGTTCTCGCCAATGCGGTCAACCACCTTTTGCAGGTCTTCGGGCATCGGCTGGGACACGGGCAGCAGCGCGTCATTGAGCACATACCAGCAAGCGTGCTCGCCAGTAGTGGAGGTCATCAACAGCCTGAGCCCGGGCCAGGCGGCTTTTACGTCCCAACCTTCAATAATCGAAAGCGGATCACTGATGTCCGTACCGCCCCAGCCGGTGCCCGGGTTGGCGACCTGATAGTAGCGCCCGGGTGTTGATTTACGGCCACGCATTTTGATGCCCGATGCCTGCATGTCAAGGCAGCGCCCGGCCTGGTGCTCGGTCAGCACGCCGGTGATGTGATCGTCCACCACCACGACTTCATCGGCCAAGTCCAGAAACTGCCTGGCAAAAATGCCCACCGCAGCAGAGCCACACCCAACACGCATTCGTTTTTCTTCAACGCCGTTGACTATTGGCGCTTTTCCGGCCTGAATGACCAGCTGCGCGCCACCATCAATCGTTATTTGAACCGGCTGCTTGTTGCCCAGCGCCTGCATCATTTCTACCGTGATGCGCCCTTCTTTTTTACTGCCGCCAGTCAGGTGATGCACACCGCCGAGCGAGAGCATTTGCGAGCCGTACTCAGCCGTGGTGACGTGGCCTACCACTTCACCTTTACAGAGCACGCGGGCACACTCTTCACCCAAAAATCGATCCGTATCAATTTTCACCTTCAAGCTGCAGTAGCTGAAAATTCCTTCAGTCACCACGGTAACGACATCCACGCCCGCTATTTGCGAAGACACGATAAATGGCGCGGGCTTGTAGTCTGGGTAGGTGGTGGACGAGCCGACCCCAGTGACAAATACCTCGTCGCCAGCCAGGAGATTGCCGTCCCACTCTTTGGACGAACCAAACGGTACAAGCTGGGAATGGTCGCTACCGAGCGTGCGTCGCAACAACACCACCGGGTCCACGCGAACCAGTGCGCCGCCCTCGTTGGCGTATCTGTCGCAAGCACCGCTGCGCCCTTCAGAAATCTGACACAGCACCGGACAGGCATTGCACTCGATTTTTACCGTGTCCATACGGTCACTGCGAGGCTGCGACCTGTCCAGTCTGGAGGCAATGATCGTCACGTCCAATCCTGGCATGCCGTCGGTCTTTGTGTGTTCCACCATCAGAGTTTTTAAGTGCGCTGGTCTAAATTGATATTGATGAACAAGTGGGGCAAAAATATGTAGCAATCACTACATTTATTTTGAATGTAGCGTATCCTGACCAGCGTTGCAACAGCGTTTGGTACAAATCAAATAATCAATGGCCTCCAAGACCAATTCAGTCGCCACTCGGGACAAAATACTTTGCGCTGCAACCAAAGTGTTTGCACGTTACGGCTACGAGGGCGGGAGCGTCGAAAAAATCTCCATCGCCGCGAAGTCAGTTGACCGGATGATTTACTACTATTTCGGGAGCAAGGAAGGGCTCTTCATTGCCGTGCTGGAAAGCATGTATGACAAGATGAATCAGGCGGAGCTCAAGCTCAAACTGGACACGGCGCAGCCAGTTGAATCGATCAAGGCAGTCATCCGGTTTGTTTTGGCGTATTACAAAAAGAACCCCGAGTTCATCACGCTTTTGAACATTGAAAATTTGCATCGCGGCAAACACATTGGTAAATCACAGCACGCCAGGGAGTTTTCTTCACCTGCAATTGCTGTCATCGGCGAAATTTTGCAAAGCGGGGTGCGGCAGCGTTTGTTTCGCAGCGATGTTGCAGCACGTGACGTCTATCTTTTGATCGCCGCTACCGCCTATTTTTATATTTCAAACAGGTACACACTGTCTGCATTTTTAGGTGAGGATGTGAAAAACCCGGCGGCTGTGGAGCATTGGCAAGAATTTATTGTGAGCACGGTCTTAAAAGCGGTCGCCCGCGTGGGTTAGATCTTTACACCCACCATTCAGAAAGAACTCCATGTCAGAAGCACAAGCAAGCGGAAAGTCCGGCAAGGTCGTTATCAAAAACATCGGCCTGCTGCTGTCTGGCGATATTGATCGGCCTATCCTGGATGCCGACACGATTGTCGTGATTGACGGCGTGATAACAGCGGTAGGCAAGGCCAAAGAGTGCGACGTGTCGCATGCCCAAACCGTGATTGACTGCAGGCAAACGTGCGTATGTCCCGGGTTGATAGACAGCCATGTTCACCCCGTGTTTGGCGACTGGACGCCTCGGCAAAACCAGTTGGGCTGGATTGAATCCACGATGCATGGCGGCGTTACCACCATGATCTCAGCGGGCGAAGTTCACCTGCCGGGCAGGCCCAAAGACATTGTGGGCTTGAAGGCACTGGCGATTACTGCGCAGCGGGCGTTTGACAACTTTCGCCCCGGCGGAGTCAAGGTCATTGCGGGTGCGCCCATCATTGAAAAAGGAATGGTGGAGCAAGACTTCAAAGAGCTGGCAGATGCAGGCGTGACGCTGCTGGGTGAGGTCGGGCTTGGCTCCGTCAAGGCGGGGTCCGAGGCCAAAGAAATGGTGGCATGGGCACGCAAATACGGCATTCAAAGCACGATTCACACAGGCGGCCCGTCGGTTCCGGGGTCTGGCTACATCGACAAAGATGTGGTCCTGGAAGCCGATGCCGACGTGATTGGCCACATTAACGGCGGGCACACGTCGCTGTCTGAGCAGCATGTGTGTGAGCTGTGTGAAAAATCATCGCGCGCTATTGAAATTGTGCACAACGGAAATGAAAAAGTAGCCATTGCAGCTGCACAGGCCGCGCTACAGCTCAAGTGCCCGCACCGCGTAATTTTGGGCACTGACGGGCCTGCGGGCTCGGGGGTGCAGCCACTTGGCATATTGCGCATGATTTCGCTCTTGTCAGCGCTTGGCAACATTGCGCCAGAGCTGGTGTTTTGCTTTGCTGCCGGCAACACAGCCCGCATTCGCGGCCTGAACTGCGGCCTGATTGAAGTTGGCAGAGTTGCTGATTTTATGTTTTTGGACAAGGCCCAACACTCAGCTGGAAGCGACATGCTGGACAGCATCCAACGTGGCGATATTCCTGGCATCGGTATGGTGATGATCGATGGGCTGGTGCGCTGCCACCGAAGCCGCAACACGCCGCCTGCCACGCAAATACCCGTCATTGAGTAGCCCAATCGCGGCCCACCGAATCGTGGTTTGCTGCGCTTGACAAAATTAATTTAAGTCTAAACAATTAAAGGACAGAATAGAAAAACATTCCTCGAATCAGGTGGCACATGCGTATTGTTTGTTTGGGCGGCGGCCCCGCGGGGTTGTACTTTTCACTGCTGATGAAACTGCAAGACCCGGCCCACGTGGTGACGGTGGTTGAGCGCAACCGGCCGTTTGACACCTTCGGCTGGGGTGTCGTTTTGTCTGACCAAACCCTCGGTAACCTGCGCGCTGCTGACCCCGTCAGTGCGCAGCTGATTGGCGATGCGTTCAACCATTGGGGCGACGTCGAGATGTTTTTCAAGGGCAAAAGCGTGCGCTCAGGCGGCCACGGCTTTTGCGGCATTGGGCGCAAAAAGCTGTTGAATATTCTGCAGGAGCGTTGCCTGGCGCTTGGTGTGGACTTGGTGTTTGAGGCCGATGTGCAAGACGACCAGGCGCTGGCCGCGCAGTACAACGCCGACATCGTAATTGCCTGCGACGGGCTAAACAGCCGCGTGCGTACCCGCTATGAAGCCACGTACAAACCTGACGTTGAACTGCGCGACTGCCGCTTTGTGTGGCTGGGCACCAAGAAAACCTTTGATGCGTTTACCTTCGCCTTTGAGAAGACCGAGCACGGCTGGTTTGCAGCCCACGCGTATAAGTTTGATGCTGACACCTCGACGTTTATTGTTGAAACACCCCAAGCCGTATGGGAGGCCCACGGCCTGGACAAAATGACCCAGGAAGACGGCATTGCGTTTTGCGAAAAGCTGTTTGCAAAGTATCTGGACGGCAACCCGCTGATGAACAACGCCACACATGTGCGCGGCTCGGCGATCTGGATTCGCTTTCCGCGTGTGGTGTGCGAGCGGTGGGTACACCACGCAGAAGTGGCTGGGCGGCAAGTTCCGATTGTTCTTATGGGTGATGCCGCACACACGGCGCATTTCTCTATTGGCAGCGGAACCAAGCTGGCGCTTGAAGACGCGATTGAGTTGGCGCGCTGCTTTGGCAAGACCAGCAACACCGATGAAGCGTTTCAAGCGTACGAAGCGGTGCGTTCGGTGGAGGTGCTCAAAATCCAAAACGCAGCGCGCAATTCAACCGAGTGGTTTGAAAACGTTGAGCGTTACAGCGGCCTGGAAGCTGAGCAATTTTTCTATTCGATGATGACGCGCTCTCAACGCATCAGCCATGAAAACTTGCGGGTACGCGACGCCGATTGGCTGGCGGGCTATGAGCAGTGGCTGGCAAAGTCCGCGTCTGGCAAATGCACCCCGGCGCCTATGCTGTTGCCTCTCAAGGTGCGAGACGTTCAGCTTAAAAACCGCGTTGTGGTCTCGCCCATGGCTACTTACAGCGCAATTGATGGAGTCGTACAAGACTTTCATCTGGTGCATTTGGGTGCGCGCGCATTGGGCGGTGCAGCTTTGGTGTTTGTTGAAATGACATCGCCATCCCCTGAAGGCCGAATCACGCCGGGCTGCACCGGCTTGTGGAACGATGTGCAGATGAAAGCGCTTAAACGCATTGTTGAATTTGCGCACGCGTCGGGCGGCGGCTCAAAAATGGGCTTGCAGCTAGGCCACAGCGGCCCCAAAGGCTCCACCCAGGTTGGCTGGGAACAAACCGATGAACCGCTGCCAGCAGGCAACTGGCCATTGACTGCCGCGAGTGCCGTTTCATTCGGCCCTACTAATCAAACCCCCACCGCCATGACACGGGCAGACATGGATCGCGTCACCGCTGAGTTTGTGCGATCCTCTCGATACGCCATTGAGGCAGGTTTTGATTGGCTGGAGCTGCACTGCGCGCATGGGTATCTGCTGTCAAGCTTCATCACGCCGCTGACCAATGTGCGCACCGACGACTACGGTGGCAGCCTGGAAAACCGTTGCCGCTACCCGCTGGAAGTTTTTGCCGCCGTACGAGCGGTGTGGCCCGCCCACTTGCCAATGAGCGTACGCATTTCCGCGCACGACTGGGCTCCCGGCGGCAATGCGGACGATGACGCGGTGCAGATTGCACGCCTGTTTAAAGCTGCAGGTTGCGACTTTATTGACGTGTCTTCCGGCCAAACCACACGCGCCGCCAAGCCGGTGTATGGGCGCATGTACCAAACGCCCTTTGCCGACCGCATCCGCAATGAAGTGGGTATTCAAACCATTGCTGTTGGTGCTATTTCAGACAGTGACCAGGTCAACAGCATCATTGCCGCAGGCCGTGCCGACCTGTGCGCCGTGGCGCGCCCGCATTTGGCTGACCCTGCATGGACGCTGCACGAGGCGGCCAAAATGCAAAGCCGCCACGTGGTTTGGCCCAAACCCTACGAAAGCGGCCGGGACCAGCTGTACCGCGACATTTTTAAACAAAAAGTGCCTGTAGCCCAATAAAATAAGGCGCAAGCAGCTATTAAATGTATAGCAAAAGGAGAATGTTATGGATATGGAGGCACAAAGCCACAGCGAACATTCAGGTGCACTGCGCTTGTGGCTGCGCATGCTGACCTGCTCACAGCTGATTGAAAAGCGCGTGCGCAATAACCTGCGCGAGCAATTCGACACCACACTGCCGCGCTTTGACTTGATGGCGCAACTCCAGCGCCACCCTGATGGCCTGAAGATGAACGAGCTTTCACGCCGCATGATGGTGACCAGCGGCAACATCACTGGCATCACTGACCAGCTGGTACTGGAGGGCCTGGTCGAGCGCATGGAAGTGGACGGAGACCGCCGCGCTTACCGCGTGCGGCTGACCAAATTGGGCCGCACCACCTTCAATGAGATGGCCCAGCAACACGAGGCGTGGATTGTGTCGGCCTTTGACGTGTTGAGCCCGCGCGAGCTCAATGCGCTGCACGCCTTGCTCGGTAAAGTAAAACAACACCAACACAGCGCCGCGCTGGAGACTGCATGAAGCACTACATTACCATGACGAACCCGATGCGCGAGCAGTTCAATGCACTGGCTGGGTACAGCGCCACGCATTTTTCGTACGCGTTTGATGCGGGCGTAGCAACGCTCACGCTCAATCGGCCCGAGCGCAAAAATCCGTTGACGTTTGAGTCGTACCACGAGCTGCGCAATTTATTCGTGGCGCTTAACCACGCAACCGATGTCAAGGCTGTGGTGTTGACTGGCGCGGGCGGCAATTTTTGCTCGGGCGGTGACGTGCATGAAATCATTGGCCCCTTGACAAAAATGAGCATGCCTGAAATGTTGGAATTCACCCGCATGACGGGCGATTTGGTCAAACAAATGCGGCTATGCCCGCAGCCCATCATTGCGGCGGTTGACGGCATTTGCGCAGGTGCAGGTGCCATGATGGCGCTGGCCGCTGACATGCGGCTGGGCACGGCGCAAACAAAAACTGCGTTCTTGTTTACACGCGTTGGCTTGGCCGGTGCCGACATGGGCGCGTGCGCTTTGTTGCCCCGCATGATTGGGCAGGGCCGCACTTCAGAGTTGCTATTTACTGGCCGCGCCATGACCGCGCAAGAAGGTTTGCAGTGGGGATTTTTTAACGCGCTGCATGCGCCAGGCGACTTGCTCAACGCAGCGCAACAACTGGCGCGTGACATTGCCAGTGGCCCGACATTCGGCCACGCCATGACCAAAACCATGCTGCACCAAGAGTGGGCCATGACACTCGACCAAGCCATTGAAGCCGAGGCACAGGCCCAAGCCATTTGCATGCAGACGCAAGACTTTACGCGGGCATACGACGCTTTTTCTGCGAAGCAAAAACCCGTATTCGAGGGCAACTGAATGACGCCCGACACACACCATTTAGCGCTGCCGTTTTTTGACGATGCCCACCGAGCGCTGGGCGCTGGTTTGGCGGATTGGGCAGCTGCCCAAAATGTGGATGAAACCGACGACCGCGCAGAATGCCGCGAATGGGTCAAACGGCTTGGCAGCGATGGCTGGTTACGCTACTGTGTGCCTGCAGAATTCGGCGGTGCCCTGCCCAAACTGGACTCACGCGCGCTGGTGGTACTGCGTGAAACGCTGGCGTTTTACTCGCCACTGGCTGACTTTGCCTTTGCCATGCAGGGCTTGGGCAGCGGCGCAATTACCTTGGCGGGCACACCCGCTCAGAAAGCAGCCTATCTGCCGCATGTTGCGAGCGGAAAAAAAATTGCTGCCTTTGCCTTGAGCGAGGCTGATGCAGGCTCTGACGCAGGTGCCATGCAAACCAGCGCAGTGCCAACTGACCAAGGCTGGGCCATCAACGGCAGCAAAACCTGGATCAGCAATGGCGGCATTGCCGACTTCTATGTGACGTTTGCCAAGACCAATGCAGACGCTGGCACGCGCGGCATCACGCCATTCATCATTGACGCCACTGCACCGGGCCTGGACAGCAGCGCCCACATCGCCGTGATGGCCCCACACCCGCTGGCCACGCTTGAATTTAGAAATTGCCACGTGGCAAGCACAAGCCAGTTGGGCGAGCTGAACGGCGGCTTCAAACTGGCCATGCAAACGCTGGATATTTTTCGTGCATCAGTCGCTGCAGCGGCGCTGGGCATGGCCAGGCGGGCGTTGGCTGAAGCGGTGAGCTTTTCAAAACAGCGCAGCATGTTTGGCGGCAAGCTGGCGGACTTTCAACTCACGCAGGCAAAAATTGGCGAAATGGCAGCGCTGGTAGATGCCGCCGCACTGCTGACCTACCGCGCGGCGTGGCTGCGGGACGAGGGTGAACGAAATGGCAGCACTGCAAAAGTCACTTCCGAGGCAGCGATGGCCAAAATGACGGCCACTGAAAACGCGCAGCGCGTGATCGACATGGCGCTGCAAATGCATGGCGGCCTGGGCGTAAAAGTTGGCACCAAAGTTGAAAGCCTGTACCGTGACATTCGCTCGCTGCGCATTTATGAAGGCGCAACTGAAGTGCAGCAACTGATTATTGGGAAAGCACTGCTGAAGTCATGACGCCCTCCACCACTTCAATGTCCATTCAAACAGACCGCTTTGTACACAACCGTTTGCCACCGCTTGGGGGCCGCGCCGAGCTGCGGTACGACCTTCCCGAGCTGCAGATTGCATCGCAGGCCAATCTGGTGGACGTGTTGTTTGCGGGAGTTGCTGCGCGGGGGTTTGACGACAGGATTTTTCTGCGCTCCGACAGCTTGAACCTGACTTACTTTAAGGCCAGCGAGCGCATCAACCGCATCGCGCAGGTATTGACAGAAGACTTCGGTTTGGTGCCCGGCAGCCGCGTGCTGCTGCGCGGCGGCAACTCAATTGGCATGGCGCTGGCTTGGTTGGGGGTTGTCAAAGCGGGCTTGATTGCTGTGGCCACCATGCCGCTGCTAAGAGCTAAAGAGCTGGGTGAGATTGTCGAGAAAGCGCAAATATCGGTGGCGCTATGCGACGCTAATCTGCTTGATGAACTGCAAGCGGCCAAATTGCAAACCGGTACTTTGAAAACTGTTTTACCGTTTAATGCGCCGTCGGCAACTGGCTTACTTGAAGCGCTGGCCTTGCAAAAAAGCGGCGTGTTCACTCCGTGTCTTACCGCCAGTGACGACGTTGCAATGATGGCATTTACCTCGGGTACCACCGGCAAGCCCAAAGCGGCGGTGCACACGCACCGCGATGTGCTGGCCGCATGCGAAGCCTGGCCGCGCCACTGCCTGCAGGCAACGGCCGATGACATCGTGATGGGCTCGCCCCCGCTGGCGTTTACGTTTGGCTTGGGCGGCTTGTTGCTGTTTCCGTTTTGGGCGGGCGCCTCAAGTTACTTCCCTTCAGTACCGTACACGCCCGAAGCAATGGTCAAGCTGGTCAACCAGGTGGGCGCAACCATTGTGTACACCGCGCCCACTTTTTACAGGCAAATGGAACCGTTTGCCAAAAAAATTGGCACGCCAACATTGCGCATATGCGTAAGCGCTGGAGAGGCTCTGCCAGACGCAACTCGCCAGCTCTGGAAGGCCGCCACCGGTATTGAAATGCTGGACGGCATTGGCGCGACCGAGATGTTTCACATCTTCATATCCTGCAAGCCAGCCGACGTGCGGCGCGGCGCAATTGGCAAAGTGGTGCCCGGCTATACCGCCAAAGTGGTCAACGACGCAGGCGAAGAATTACCCCACGGGACAGTCGGCAAGCTGGCAGTAATTGGGCCGACAGGTTGCAAATATCTGGACGACCCCCGGCAGGCCAACTACGTGAAAGGTGGCTGGAATTACCCTGGCGACGCATTCACGCAAGACGCTGACGGCTACTTTTTTTACCAGGCGCGTGACGACGACATGATCATCACGTCAGGCTACAACGTTGGCGGGCCCGAGGTTGAAGACGCATTGATGCAGCACGCGGCTGTAGCCGAATGCGGCGTAATCGGCCTGCCTGATGAAGAGCGAGGCATGATCGTCAAAGCGTTTGTGGTTTTAAAGCCAGGCGTTGATGCCAACGAGGCCTGCGTAAAGCGGCTGCAAGACCACGTAAAAGCTGTGCTTGCGCCGTTCAAATATCCCCGCCAAATTGAATTTTTGCCCAGCCTGCCGCGCACAGAAACCGGCAAGCTGCAACGCTTTAAATTACGCAATCCACTCGCCAACAAGCCCGCAGATACGGTACTGAAAAAATGATGAGGCTTCAACCGCCCGACTGGGCAGAACCCAAAGGCTACGCCAACGGTGTGCTTGCCCGCGGCGCATTGATTTTTATCGGCGGTCAAATCGGCTGGAATGCCGCGCAGGTGTTTGAAAGCGATGACTTCATCGCCCAAACGCGGCAGGCACTGCTAAATATTGCAGCAGTCCTCAAAGCAGGCGGCGCAGGGCCAGAGCACATGGTGCGCATGACCTGGTATGTCACCGACCGGGTTGAATACAGCGCCCGGCTAAAAGAGCTGGGCGGCGTTTACCGTGAAGTGATGGGCAAAAACTTCCCAGCCATGACTTGCGTAGAAGTAGCGGGCCTCGTTGAAGAGCGCGCGAAGATTGAGATTGAGGTGACGGCGGTCTTGCCTGATTGATTGCTGAAGGGATAGCTAAGTCTGGCTCAGCTTACTCTTGCAAGACTTTATTGTTTTTATCAATAAAAACGGGGCAGGCAGCATTTGGCCGTTTGACTAAGCTGAATGCTTTTCATTGAATTTCAGGATCAATCTGCCGTTTTGTTGTTACACAATTAACGATGATTTAACAATTAGAATTAATTACTGCTGTATTTTCGGCAGAGTTTCAAGCTGTCGCCGCTCAACACCTCATGAAAAAAACCCTTGCTATTTTCCTATCATCCACAATGGCCATTTCTGGTTGCGCTACTGCCTCCAAAGACGTTGCCTCAAGCTACGTATCGCCTTTGCAATATCAAACCTACGACTGCGGGCAGCTTGCAGCCGAATCCCAACGCATTCAAACCCGGGTCGTGGAACTCGGCGGCCGCCTCGACCAAGCGGCATCAAACGACAAAGCAATTGCGGGCGTGGGGATCATCTTGTTCTGGCCAGTTTTGTTTGCCCTTGGAGGGACCAAGTCCCAGGAAGCTGAGTTTGGACGCCTAAAGGGCGAGACAGAAGCTGTGCAGAAAACAGCAATCGAAAAGCGCTGTGGCGTGGGCACCACTGCGGCCACCCCGGCCACATCAACGGCTACACCGGTACCGGCGATTATTCCGGCTTTGCAACCCGCCTCGGCCAGTTCAAAAAGCTGACTACTTCTGGTGACCTGAAGCGCGGTAACTCGGTTGGGTCCCGCGCTTCAGCCAATTGGACAAGGCGAGCGAGGCAAATATGAAGTGCAGATCAGGATGCCATATTGGCCACCTATTTTCCGCTGCAGCCTTCGTGGCGATCTGCCTCTTGGTTGCGTGGTGAACATTAAAACCTCGAGGACTTTCGATCGTATCGAAGCAGCCAGTGACAAATGGCGGCGATATCAGTTGCATGGTCTTTCGCTGCGAAGTTAAGCTGACGGTGTATGTGCACTTCACAGAGCACTGCAAACGATTTTTCGATTAGTTGTGGCCTTACATTCGTGCGTCTAACGCCTATCAGCCATAATTCAAGCACTAGTGGCAAATACGCAATCAATACGGGCGCGAGCAGCTACTAAATAAATAGCAAATCGTTTCTGCCGAAAAACTACCGGGCAACACCTGTTACTTCAATCGTTACCCTGCGATCAGGCTGCAGGCACTGAATCAGCGCCGCGCGGTTGGCTTTCGCACTACAACCTTGGCTGACCGGCTCAAGCTTGCCTTTGCCTGCTGCGGTGAATGCGCTGGATTTCACACCCCGTGACTCGAGGTAGGTTCGAACGGTTTTTGCGCGTTCGAGTGACAGCTTGTAGTTGTAATCGCCCGAGCCCAATCTATCGGTGAAACCGACAACGCGCAGGGTTTGAATTGACTGGTAGGCGTTCAGCAGCTTGGCCACATCGGCCAGGCGCTGCAAGCCGCCGGTTGTCATGTCTTGGCGGCCAGACTTGTCGAATTTGAAGAGCGTGTCGGTTAACAAAACGTAGGTTTCACGGGTAACTGCTGCTGGTTGCGCGGCGGCGGCGGCGAACGGTTTCGCTGGCGCTGCAGCCGCGTTTTGCACCGGTGCTTTCGGCGCAGCGCAGGTGTCTGCCTCAAGCTTGGCTTGGCGCAGAGCGTCTTCCACCATTTGCACGTGTGGGGTGGCTTGGCGCCAGCCGGTTTGCTGCTCGGCATGGCCGGCGCGTACCAGGCGTACTTCTGCGCAGGCGACGGTTTTGGCGATGCAGACCATCATGGAAGGTTGGTTTTTGTACGCGCCAAGCTGTGCCCACAGGTCATCTCTCAGCTTGGTGCTGCGTGCCACCAGTGGAGTGTCAAGGCCAGCTTTGGCGTTCTTGTCAACTTCTAGCGCTTGGGCTATTTTGGTGGCCTCGGTTAACGATTCTTCGATATAGCCGGTGCGGTCGTTCTCGTGGTATTGCGTTTTGGCGGTGTCCAGCCAGCACTGGGCTTTGGCCAGCGAATACGAATTTTGAGCAACACCAGACTCATTGAGCCTGCGCAGACGGAGCTGAATGGCTTCGATGGTGCGGCGGTCGGCCAGGATGCGTTCATCGGTGATTCTGCCCTGCTGGGTGTTCAAACCAGTGGCCTGAGCAGCGGGGCCGGGTGCTTCACTTTTCGAGGTGGTTGAGCCGCAGCCCACCAATGCGAAAGTGACCGCCATCGCAAGGGCTGCGCGCTTGGACTGTGCGTAAAAAGGGTTCATGGTCATCCTCATCAAGGTGCGGGCGGAACGACGCTTGGATTAATCGTCTTGTTGGTAGCTGCGTCGTTTTTGCGGAAGATGTCTTCGTCAAACTTGTACCGCAAACCCAGCACCCAACCGCGGTTGGTGTAGTCGTTACCAGTCAGGCCAGCGGCCGTACCAGACGACGCAAACCCGCGCCAGTTGTAGCCAAGCGTAGCGTACAGGTTGTCCATGACGATGTAGCCCACTTCAAGGCCGTAAGCAAACTGTTTGTCGCCACCAGAGCCCTGCAGCACTGAGAAGATGCCGCCGACGGACCATTTATTGGTCACGTCGTAAGTTACTCGTGCACCGACAAGCTGCGCGCGATAGCTGTCGTTGATTGTGCCAAGCAATACTTCATTGACATTTTTATAGGCATAACGCCCGGAAAGCCACCAGACGCGGCTGGGGTGGTAATTGCCGCGAACACTGATGATGTCGGTCTGGCTGTCGATTCGTGTACCGGGGGTACTGTCGCGCTCATTTTTGCGCTCGTACAGGCCCAACGCATCAAACTTGTTGTTGTCTACCGGGCGGTAAGCAAACCCGACCTGGAAACGGCTTTGGAACTTGTCTGAACCCAAGGCGTTTCTCGGTTTGATGACGCTAGCGTATTCCCTGGCGAGCAGGGTCCAGTCGCTGTCGAGCTTGCGGGCAACACCGGCCGTTACCAGATAATTGGCATTGTTGGTGTCTTGGCGCCATTCCACGCGGCCGGAGGACTTCCAGATTTCACTCGCGGTGTATTCAATGCCCAAGCCCACTGCACTGGCATTACCGGTGCTGCTTGATAGGCGCTCAATGTTTGTCGTCAAGCGTAGCCCTTCGGCTACGCGCCAACCGTTGCGCAAACCCAAGGCGCGCTGAATTTCTTTGCCAGACGCTGCGTCGCGAAGGCGGTACTCAGAATACAGTGAGCCGTCTTCCATGTACTGGGTGTCAAAACCAACAGCGAATGAATTGCTGACCGGGCCAGTGCCCAAACCGTAAGCGCTGTTGTACTCTGTACTGCGTTCATAGCGTCCGTAAAGCCGGGTTTTTTCTGCCACACGCAGGTCCGCACCAACACGGTACATGCTGTTGTTGTTAGAGCCAAATTCGCGTTGGGTTTCTGCGGAAATGTTTAACTTGTCAGTTGCGGCCCATCGCATCCCCAATTTATAGAGCGATGCAGAATCAGTGCCTGTGACGTTTTGCAGTTCACCGTCAACCGTTAAATCGTCAGTCAATTTGTAAGAGGCGCGCGCAAAAACCGATGTGCGGTCAAGGCTGGTGGGCGCTGCGGCGGCTACTGCGTTAGTTCCCACGTTGCACAAAACAGGCAACCCGGTTGCAGGATCAATCGACTGGTTGCCAACCTGGCTGATACCGAACCCGGTGTTGTACCCGGAAACAGCGCCTGGCAAAGTGCCTGAGGCTCCAATACCGCTAGAGCAATTTGTTAAGGTTGATTGCGCCAGACTGACGTTGTTTTGAACAATGCGGCGAACGCCACCGCCGATGGTGAGGCGATCAGTTACCTTTAGGTCAAGGCCTGCTGCGCCTTGCTCATTCACGCTGCCTGCTATGCTGTCTTTGGAGCTCAACACTTCGCCAGTGAAACTCAGCTTGTCGGTCGCGCGGTAAGCGCCTGTCAGTCCGATTTCGGTTTTACCGCCAGTCACACCCGCTGACGGGTTGTTAAAGTCTGTACTCGACCGCAGCCCGTAGGCACGGTAACGCAAGTCTTCATCACCATGCCGGATCTCAACTCTTGCAGCACTGCCCTGGAACTCGCCTGATTTACCGTTGAAGTTTGAACTGACGTTGCTGTTAAAACCGCTCGCGGGACTGTTGACCACGCTGTTTGTCCGCGCAACTTCAGCGATTAACTCGGTATTGTTAAAGATTTTGAGCGAGAGGTTTGCGCCCAATACGTCGTACGGTGCTGCAGGATTTGCGTCGCGCGCTGCAGCAACTCCAACTGTGAGGGATTCATTTAATTTCAAACTGACGTCGCCGCCATACACCAGGTATTTCTCGCCGCTCTGCTCTACCTCGTAGGTGACGCGGATGGAGACGGGATTGAGCTGATCATCAAAGCTTGGCACCGGGGCGCGAAAAAGAATCTGGCCGGAGAATGGCTCGAATTCGTAATCCAGGTTTCTGCTGACCGGCGTGACCTTGATGATGTTGGTTGGCCTGAAGCGATCTCTCGTCAGCACTTCTATTTTTTCAGAACCAGTGACTCCATTCGGATTGGAAACCGAGTACGGACCAGAGACACCTCGGGCTGGAAACTCATCGGTTATCTGGCGATAGTTTTGTTGGGCCGCAAAGGCGTTGGCAGTTACGTTATCCGCCTCATAGCGCCCACGAACACCATTGAGCGACCGGCTGTACTGGCTCAGGCTTCTTGCCGGGTTGGTGTCTGCCGTTGCGTAGTCGCCAAACAGGAAGTAGCTGAGTTTGTTGTCAATGCGCACATACAGCTTTCCAGAGCTTTGCGCGTCTACACCGCGAATGCTGGAGTCGCCGTACACAGGGTAAAACGCGTTGGGATCAACGTCCTGGAAAAGCTGCTTGCGCGTGTCTTTGTCAGAATCGTAAGCGAGGGTTAAAAGATATTCGCCCTTGACCTTGCCTTTTAAGTAGACCGCGGCTCGGGCTCCGAATCGGGTGCTCCCACCACTAAATTCTTTGGTGAAACCCTTTAGCTCGTTGTCGAAGCCGTCGTTTTCGCGTGTGGGTGTTATCTGTTTGGGGTCAAACTTGTCGGAACGCAACCGGCCTTCAATCAAGCCAACGGCAAAAAATTCACGTAAATCTGGCACGTAGCGAACGACCACTTTTTCGACCACACCTTTAACCGAAACGCGCAACGTCACAGGATCAGGCTTAAACGGGGCAATCAACTTAAAAGAAAGCAATCCATTTTTGACGGTCTGTTGGATGCCTGGAGAAATGCGGTTTATGTCTCCGCGATCGGCCCCAGATTCCGAAGTTAAACGGCCCGGCAAGAGTATTCTGGCGCCCCCATCAACCTCGATGGTTACTTCAATGTCTTCTGATACGCTCTGCCCTTTTGGATCAAGCAGGCGAAGTTTGACTTCAGCTGCGGTGATGCCATCAGCTGGAAGGTTTTCGCCGGTGACTTTTAACTCGATTTTGTTCACTGGAGACGCAAGGCGCTCAAGAAAGGACGAAAAAGCCCTTGGGCCAATGCCCTGTTGTCCGCCAGTTTCAAAGAGGGTTTTGGCCTCTGGCAAGTCGGCGCTGGTGATGTTGGCCTCTGGCAAGTCGGCGCTGGTGATGTTGGCGGCTGGTTGTGCCAAGGCCACGCTCTGCAACAGCACAACCACAAAAGCCACGGGTGTTCGTCGGAAACTGACAGCAGCGAAGAAGCTATCGTGTTTCATGAATCTCATTTCACGCCCCGTGCATCAGTGGGCGCGACATTCTGTTGGGCATTGTTCGTCCGGGTGTCAATTGTCAGTGGCGTAATTCGTTCGACATCCGGTGCCAAGACACCACCTTGCGCACGTCTCGCCTTGACCTGATCTAAAACTTCAGGACTGCATGATCCTTCAATAAAGTCGGCACGAGCCAGCTCTCCACCCTTCAAATCGACGAACAAGCTACCACCCACGCCCGCGTTGCGATTGCTTGAAGGTACCAGTCGCGAACCTGTTGGCAAGGTAGTGCGGTCTACTTTGACAACGTGCGTCTGGGACTTAACGCGGCATAGACTGTATTTGCCTTCTGAATCGGTAATCGCGAAGGTGCCATCAAGCATTACGAGACGAACACCCGGGATGCCAAATTCCCGGCTGCTACCAACGTTATTCTGAACAGCATTCCCGTCGCAATCAACGTACACCTTTCCGATGATGCAGCCTTCGTTGCTAAACACACCGCCTTGCACATTAACTTTGAAAGCCGTAGTGTTTGATCGCATGGGGGCAACTACCGTAGCGCGGTTGACTCCATCACCTTGCTGGGATCCGACACCGAGTCGTACAAAGTAGGTCAACTCTGCAGTCGCCTGACTTGCGATTGCACCAATATCAAACGTCAATTCTCTGCCCACGCCGCCTGCAGGATTGGCTTGCGACACGCCACCAAGCTGTGTAGTGCCCAGAATATATCTGAAGCCGGCTGGCAGCAAATCACTCAGCTTGACGTTACCGATTGGAGTTGACGTCGTGTTTCTGATTCGTATTGTGTATTGAACCGAATCCCCGACCTCAGCCACTGTCTTATTACCTGTTTTGCTGATCAACAAGGCACCAGGGTTCAATTGGTCCAAAGGAATGTGGTTGTTGATGACCTCATAGAAGCCAGGGAAGTTCAGTTGCAGGCGCAAGTAGTATTGGGTTCCGGTGGCGCCAATCAGACCAGTCACTGGAGTCCCGCCGTTGACACCCAAAGCGGGAGCAGTGCCTAAAGGTTGCACCACCGTGACGCCTAGACTCGCGTTAAGCAAGCCCTGCGCTGATACGACGCCGCCGAGAGCGGCTTGGGGTGGCTGATACCCAGGCGGAGGTGTCACCTCAAGACGATAAATACCTGCCGGCGGACTATTGATAAACAGATACTGGTACATGCCATTGATACCAGTGACAATTGTGTCTGTGCCTTCCAACGTCTGATTGGCCGGGTTAAAGACACCAGATCCTTCGTACACAAGCTTGACAGTGGCACCTGCCAGTGGTTTGCGGGTGACTGAGTCATAAACTACGCCGCTTGGATCAAGCGGGAGGTTCTGTTGCTGAACGTTGTCGCCTGCATAGAGGGTAATGTTTTCAATGAGCGTAGACAGGGGAATGCTGGCGTCAGGCGTAACTGCACTGCTCAAGGCATTTGAGCCGGTAGAGACATTGCCTAGCTGCGTCAAACCTTGCTGATTGAAAGGCGTTCCGAAAATAATGTTTCCAGAGCCATCAAAGAAGCGCACAGCGTAACCAGTGCCCGGCGTGAGGTCAGTGATACGGTAGGCGCCGTCTGCAGCTGTGGTTGCTGATGCAACCACCACCGTACTCGTGCCAGTGACGCGAACCAGCTCCACCCTGAAATTAGCAATAGGAAGATCGACGCCCAGATCAAACACCTTGTTTCTGAGAAGGTCTTGATAAACACGGCCACTCAAAACTGCATTGTTTTGCACCTGACCGACAACCAATGGCGCTGCTGCGATGTTATTCGCGATGTTGACTTCCGGTGTAGTGGTGGCGACGGTACTGGTGGCACCGTAACTGCCAACCAAACCAGGTGTGCGTAGTGTGAAAGCAAAGGATGTGCTGATACCTGGATTGACCGTACCCAATCCGGGTAATGTGCTCGGGAAAATGATTGCTGGCAAGCCGGCAACCGTTGCGGTTGCAGCTCCCAGCGGAACCGTTTGAATTTGGACGCCAAGGGCGAACGTTACAGTGCCGCCAACGTTAGCTGCTGACGAGGCTCCCACATTGCCAAACGTCACACTACCTGAAACAACTACGCTCGCAGAAGCCGTTGCAGGAATGGTTATTTGTGTCACGACGTCGGCTTGCAGCGCGCTCAAGGTGGTGGTGGCGGTATCTAGGTTGTTGGCCAGATTGCTGTCCGCCGTCGTGGTCGTCGCTACGCCGCTGAAGCTCTGCACTGTGGTGCTGCCCAGCGGCACGCTGTAGCTGATGGTGGTGGTGTAGGTGCCGCCCGAGGGCAAACTGGCTGGCACGCCCGGGATCACCTGGACCACGCCGTTGGGCAGCGTGATCGTCGCGGCAACCCCAGTGGCGGTGCCCGGGCCGTTGTTGCTGATCGTCACGCTCACCGTGATGCTCTGGCCTGGCGTGCCGCTGGCCGGGGTGCTGATGTCGATCACGACGTCGGCTTGCGCCGCAACTGGAGTAGGGACTGTGGCGGTATTGTTGGACGTGTCGGGGTCCGCAGTGGTGCTGTTGCCAGCTGCGCTGTTAGTGACATTACCAGTGGACGCAGTAACGCTGGCATTGACCACCAGGGTCAGCGTTTGATTGACAGCCAAGCTCGCAGTCGTGGCGCCGACAGTACCGCCCACGGCGGCTCCGGTAGCAGTGGTTTGGTTGGAGCTGGAGCTTATCAAGCTCAGCCCAGCGCTCAAAATGTCAGTGATGGTGACGTTTTGCGCAACACTCGGGCCCAGGTTGACCAGCGTGACGGTGTAACTAACTATTGAACCTTGCACCGCAGGACTAGCGTTGATCGTTTTACTGACCCTCAGGTCGGCGCTACCCACGACGCTCAAAACCGCAGATGCGGTTGTGCCGTTTGAACCCACTGAGGTGGTTAACGACCCGGCGGGGATGGTATTTGTCCAAGTCCCAGCCACTGGGCTGGTCACGACAACGCTCAAGGCGCACGAGGAATTAGGAGGAATCACCGTCCCCTGCGCCAAGGTTACCGTACCCAACCCTATGGTGGCGCTGGCAGTACCTGGACTGCACGTTGTGGAAGCGACCGAACCAGAATTGACTATTCCAGAGGCAAGAGGATACACATCGGTCAAGGTCGAAGACAAGGTTGCCGATACCAGTGCATGCGTGTTGGTGATTGTGATCGTCAGCAAAGCCGTCCCACCAGCGGCAATACTCGCGGGGAAGAAATTCTTGGAAATTACTGGTGTTGACGGCGTGACTGAATCGTTGTCCGCCGCGGAACAAACGCCGCTACTGCATGAGGTAGACGTGTTCGTGTTGGTAACGCTTGATGGAGGGGAGATGACGGCTGTGTTGGTCACCTGGGTTTGAGCGCTTGCCGATGAGGCAACAAAAAGAAACAAAAACGTCAAAGCGACGCGCAACACTAAACAGCGAGCGCAATGCACGGATCGAGGCAGAAAGTCATAAAGGCCGAAAGCCTTGAGGAAATGCAACTAATTAGCCCGCTTAAACAAACCTTATTGCGAGTCTGCAACATTACAAACCCATCATATTCTAAGAGAACGTCACACTTCGGTAACAATCTATTTCGATTACTGCCCCTTAAACCTGAGCGACGCGCAAAAAATCACGAAGTGAACGCGGCAAAACGTTGACTCAGATTCAAACTCAAACTGAAGGTGAAGAGAAAATCACTTGCAATATTTGTTTGCTTTACATTTAAATCGCCAATGATTAAGCCCCATCTGACCCACTAAAAAGTGCGTTAATCGCAGCGCAATAGTGCCTTGCGACCGCATTGCATCACGGCCCCGGGACCTTGAAGCCAATGCACTGCGCTAACGCTATATTTTCGTGTTTTTTACAACAGATTCGGGCGAGACTGCGCTTTAGAGCCCAACCCAGCTCTTGCCACGAGCTGCAATGTCGGCGAACGAGTCGGATCTGCCCCGCCAGGGGCACAGGTTGCAGCTCTACCGAGAGTCGCCATGTAGCGCTGACAAGGCAGAAGTGGAGCCAAAAAAAACTCAAAACCCAATATGCAACCCGGACGGTGCATCGATAGTGACCAAAGTCGGGAGCAGGCCCGATGGGTCAAAAAATGGTGGCCTGGGGCGGAATCGAACCACCGACACAAGGATTTTCAATCCTCTGCTCTACCGACTGAGCTACCGGGCCAAGCCTCGCAGTATATACCAAACAAGAGTTTCAAACGCCTCGTTTTCCTCGGGTCAGGTCTACTCCAAGCTGCTTGAGCTTGCGATAAAGATGGGTACGCTCAAGTCCGGTCTTTTCAGCCACGCGCGTCATGGAGCCACCCTCTTTGGCGAGATGAAATTCAAAGTAGGCTTTTTCAAACTCATCTCTGGCGTCACGCAGCGGTTTTTCGAGCAAAAAAGTTTGTTGCGGTTGGGGGCCCATTTCGACAGCAACGGGAAGGCTGCTCCCCGTCATGGCCGCCTCCACTGTCAAGTCGGCGGGCGCAACAAGCGGACTTATGCTGACGGCCTTTTTGCCTACGGACTTCGTCAGTCCCAACTCGACCGCCTTGAGAAGTTTTTGCAGCGTGATCGGTTTTTCGAGAAATGCAATTGCGCCGATCTTGGTTGCCTCGACCGCTGTATCAATCGTGGCGTGACCGCTCATCATGATGACCGGCATGCTCAACAGCCCGGAAGCAGACCACTCTTTAAGAAGAGTGACACCGTCCGTATCGGGCATCCAGATATCGAGCAGTACAAGATCCGGTTTACTACGCGTTCGCGCGGCCCTCGCCTCCGCAGCATTTTCGGCAAGTTCCACCTGGTGGCCTTCGTCATTGAGGATTTCTGACAAGAGGTCGCGAATACCCAACTCATCGTCGACCACCAGAATATTTGCCATGATTTAAATAATGCCCCGCCAGTTAGTGCTGCGATTCGTTTACGTTGCCACCGCGAATGATAACGACACTTGGGCACCCTGCATTTGACCTTCAACCACGCGATTGGAAATGTCAACGCGCGCACCGTGCTCGTCCGCAATTTTTTTGACCACGGCCAAGCCCAAGCCAGTGCCTTTGAGCTTGGTCGTGACGTACGGCTCAAAAGCGCGTTTGAGGATGTGCTCTGCAAACCCGCTGCCATGGTCTCGCACAATCAAGCGGACCCGTTTTGAAGTTTCCGAAAATTCGGTGGCGATGCTGACTTGCCCGACAGCCCTGCCTTCTTGTGCGTCCTGCGCGTTTTGCAGCAAGTTATGAATGACCTGCCGCAACTGCTGCTCGTCTCCATTGATACGCGGCGCATTGGGGTCAAGCTCAACATCAATCGCTGAAGCCCCAGCAGAGTCTGCGGCATAAAGCTGCATCACGTCGCTGACCAGCGCATTCAAATCCACCGGCATCAATTGCGCCGCTGGCAGGCGTGCGTAATCCCTGAACTCATTGACCAGTCGCTTCATTGCATCAACCTGGTCAACAATGGTTTTAACTGATTTGGTCAATAACTTTTGATCGATCTCGCCAAGCTTGCCGGTCAGCTTCATCTCCAGCCGCTCTGCAGACAATTGAATCGGCGTGAGCGGATTTTTGATTTCATGCGCCAGCCTGCGTGCGACTTCACCCCACGCCTGTGCGCGCTGGGCAGATACCATTTCAGATACGTCGTCAAACACCAGCAAGAATTCTTGCGTGCCGGGCATTTTTGCACCTCGCGCTATCAGCGTCGTCGCGTTGTCAAGGGCGCCCAACTCAGCTGCATCAAGCTCGAACGATTGCTGCCACTGCTCACCGTGCGCACTGTGGTCGTCCGTCAAAAAGTCATCGAACTGTACTTTGACCTCTTTGGCGAAAGCCTCCAGGCCAGGCACTTCGGCAAGCAGCTTGCCCTGATAGGCCGCAAGCGGTACGCGCAAAATGCGCGTCGCGCCTGGGTTACTCGATTGGATATGCCCCGCTTCGTCCAGTACCACCACGCCAGCGGTCAAATTGTCAAGAATGGTCTGCAGGTTAGCGCGCGAGGCGTCAACCTCGCTCATGCTTAACTGCACCGCGTTGCGCGCATCGCCCAGCTGCTGCGTCATGTCGGCAAACGAACGGGTCAAGCCGCCCAGCTCGTCTTTGCCCATCAGCGCGGCTTTGGGCGTCAGGTCGCCAAGTGCAACCTGCCGCACGCCTTCAGCCAGCAGCAGCAACGGTTTGGCCAGCTGGTTGCCTAAAACTACGGCCAGCAAGACAGCGCCGAACACCGCAAGGAACAAACTCAAGGTCAGTGTGCCGATGTACATTTTGCGCAGGCCACCTCGTGCCAAGGCCCGCTCTTGATACTCGCGGTACGCTTCCTGTACCGCGATTGCATTTGCAGCCAATGCAACTGGAATGGCCTGCGTTACCTGCAAAAATCGAACGTCATTGGCCAAGCCGACACCCGCCGAGCTGACCAGTGCAATCGCTTTGATTCGGGCCGCCGGTGAACCCGGCGGCGCGGCCAGGCCAGCCCCTGGCTGCAGGCCCGACGGCGCTTCGCCAACCGCTGGCAACAGCTCGTCAAGCCCTTCAATTTGCGTTACGACCCGCTGTGACCTTGCAGATCGAAACTGCTGCGCTGCGGGCCGTTCGGGACTGATTGAAAAACGAGAGTCACCCACGCTGGCTATCACCTGGCCTGACGCACTCCACAGCACCACATCAATGGCCGAAAGCTGGTCACGCAGCCGCTCCAGCGCCAGGCCCGCCACAGCCTCGGGGGTGTCAGAGATTTGATTGGCGGCTTGCCGCGTTTTGTTGGCGAGGTCGAGCGACAGGCCATCGAGCGTGGCGCGGCCCAAATTCAACCCCGCGTCAAGTGCACCCTCCACCTTCACGTCAAACCAGCTTTCAATGGAGCGCGAAACAAACTGGTAAGACACCACGTAAATCATCAGGCCGGGCACCAGCCCCACCAGCGCAAATATGGCTGCCAGCTTGACCAGCAAGCGACTGCCAAAGCGGCCACGACGCAAGCGCAGTGCCAGGCGCACCACGATCCAGCCAATCACCAGAGCCAGCAGCACCGCGACCACCACATTGAGCGCCAAAAGCAGCGGGTAATTTCTCTCGTACAACTCTCGATTGCCGGTGGCTTGCGTCAACAAAAAGAGCAACACCAGTCCGAGCGCAGCCGCCGCGCCAGCGCCGACACCGACTGTCCAGCGAAATGCTGCGCTGCTCTTGACGCTGGTCACGCGATTTGGCGTGCCTGTCACTTGGGTCCAGCTTTTTGCCCGCATGGCTTCATGGCGTTGCGGCCTTCGGCTTTTCAGGCGTGGTGGGCGTAGCGCGATAAGGCCCGATTTGCATCCGCTCGTCCTGCGCAATCGAGACAGTCCAGTCTTTTTGCCCGACGACGCCGATTTGAAACGGTCTGGGAAGTTGTGCCAAATCCAGATTGAATCTGAACTCAAACTTGTAAATGGCGTCTGGCTCAATATCTGCGCCGTCTGCGATTTTCCAGCGCGAAAAGCGCTGCATCGACGCTAGCGCATCAGCCAGCGTGTCGTAGCTTTGGCTTAATGTGGAGCGCAAACCGAGGGAAGTGTTGGCACTGCTTGCTGAGCCGTTGTAAATATTGATGCGCCACCGCCGGCTGAGCGGCTGAAACGCTAACCGAATCGTGCGGGTGGCGCTGCTGGCCCGCCGGTCTGTCCAATACCAGCGGTTTTGATAAAAGTCGGCTTCTGCCACGAAAAATAACGGAATGCCCTTCATCAATGCGTCTTCTACAACCATCGGCAAGTCAAATTTGACCAGCACTGACAGGTAAACACCATCTTCAGCGCGCTCAACCTTGAGCTGGGTCAGCTCAGCTGCCACAACGCTTTGGCCTGCCAACCCCGACAGCGCAATGACCAGCACACACAGCACGCGCTGTGCCCACCGCTCAAGCGGGTTGTTTTTCGAAAAGTGCGTAGTAAAAACCGTCGTGTTCACGCAGTAAATTGTCCGGGAAGACCTCGCCCAGCGGGCTACTTTGGGGCAGCATATGGCCTGGTGAGGGCATTAAAACTGCATCATTGTGGTTTGCAACAAACGTTTGGGCCTGTAAATCGCCCTCCGCCCTGAAAATCGAGCAGGTGCAGTACACCAGGCGGCCCCCTGGTTTGAGCAGCGCCCACAGCGTGTTCAGCAGTTTTGCCTGTTCTTGCGCCAGTTGGGCAATATCGCCGGGGCGGCGCAGCCAGCGCACATCAGGGTGGCGGCGCACGATGCCTGATGCCGTACACGGTGCGTCCAGCAAAATGGCATCAAACAGCGCACCATCCCACCAGTCACCGGGCTGGGAGGCGTCGCCCACCACTACATTGGCCGCCAGGCCCAGCCGGGCCAAATTTTGCGTGACGGTTTTGCAGCGCTGGGCATTGATATCGATGGCAGTGACTTTGCCTTGGCCGTTAAGCAGCTCCAGCAGATGCCCGGTTTTGCCACCCGGTGCGGCGCAAGCGTCCAGCACGTTCAAATGGGTGTTGCCCGCAGCCAGCAGATGGTTCAGCAAAAGCGGTGCGGCGATTTGCGCCGCCGCATCTTGCACCGAAAAATGCCCATCGGCGTACCCGGGAAGCGACGGCACAGGGTGGGCAGTCGCCAGAATCACACCATCATCGCCCACCCTATTTGCTACTATATTAATAGCTGCTAGCGCCTGTATATATTGCGCTACGTTCGTTTTTTGCCTATTAATGCGCAGTACGAGAGGTGCTTTGGCATTGCTGGCACGCAAAATAGACTGCCACTGCTCGGGGTGGTCTTTGCGTAGCCGGTCTATCCACCACTGGGGGTGGTTCCAGATGGCTTGCGGGTTTTGGTCGGTTTTGGCGACCAGAGCCTCCCGCTCGCGCAAAAACCGGCGCAGGCAACCGTTGATAAAGCTGGCCTGGTGGGTGGTTGCCTCGCTGCGTTTGGCGGCTTCAACGGCTTGGTCGACCAGGGTGTAGTCGCTATACAGGGATACCCAATTTTCCGACGGGCCGCCCCTAGGAAAAGCAGCCCCCTCGGGGGGCAGCGAGTTACGCGCAGCGAACGAGCGTGGGGGCCAGCAACTTTCCGACGGGCCGCCGCTAGGAAAATTAGCCCCTTTTTCCTGTGAAAGGGGCAGCGAATCGCCGAAGGCTCGCGAAGCGACAAGCGTGGGGGCCGTACTTCTCTCACTCCAGATCAAAGCCAAGGCAACGCAGAGCAGCGCGTCCGCTTCCGGCGGCGGAGGGCGCTTGGCCAGCTGCTGGCGCAGTGCCTCAGCGCGGCCCAGCCAGCGCAACGCATGAAAGCCCAGCGCCTGCACGCCAGGGCGCAGGCTGGCATCGACATCGAGCAGCGCTGCGGTCAGCGACTGGCCGTCTCGTACCGCCAACAGCAAAGACGCAGAGCCCTGCAATTGGCGCCACAGCGGGATTTGGGTTGAGGGCGTGGCCGGGCTGGAAATTGGCGGTTTTTGCATGCAGTGGGCTAGATGGGCATAAAAAAAGGGTCAAAACAGCTTTTTTGACCCTTTTTATTGATTAAATCAGACTCTAGCGCAATAAATATGGGCGCAAGCAGCTACCAATACTATAGCATGAAACGACTGCCATCACGTCAAGGTATCCGCCCATATGTTGCTGGCCCAATTCAGTGCGTACACGCCTTCGAGCTCGCTGGGTGCAGCGCTCAGGCCGCCAGAACCGGCCACGGTTTTAAAGGTCTTCTCAAGCGCCACGTACTCATGCACGCTGGCCACGTGCACGACGTTTTTCGCATCGATAAAGCTGTAGCAGGTGTTGGTCAACATCGGTGCGGGGTTCACGTCCCAGCCGGCCAGCTGCGCTACGATGGCACTGGCGGCCACTTTGCCGTGGCTGTTGGCCATATGGCCGCTTTTGGGCATACCTGGCGCGATTTGAATCGAGTCGCCCAGCACATGCACGTCTTTGGCTGCGGTTGATTCAAACGTCAGGTAATTGACGCCGCACCAGCGGCTGTTGGCCTGGTTGTTCAGCCCAGCTTTGACGGCAATGGCGCCCGCGCGCATTTGCGGCAACACGTTGAGGACCGAGGCCTTCACGTCGTCTTGGATGTCAAACTTCACGGTGTTGGTTTTTGCGTCCACCGCCACGGCTTTGTGCTGGGGGCGGTATTCCACCATGTCTTTGTACTGCTCGGCCCATACTTTTTTGAACAAACCCGCTTTGGATGTAACGTCCGGGTTGGCATCCAGAATCAGCACTTTTGACTTGGGCTTGAAGGCCTTGAAGTAACCCGCCGCAACCGATGCGCGCTCGTACGGGCCAGGCGGGCAGCGGTACGGTGCCTCAGGAACGGTAATGGCAAACACGCCGCCGTCGGGCATGGCTTCGAGCTGCTTGCGCAGGGCAACGGTCTCTGCACCGGCCTTCCAGGCTTGCAAAATCTGCCCGCTGGTGTTTGCTGCTTGCAGGCCATCAATGCTGCCAAACATCAGGTCAACGCCTGGCGAGACAACCAGCTTGTCATAGGCAATGACGCTGCCGCCCCGCAGGGTTACGGTTTTCTTGGCGGTGTCGATGTTGTCTGCAAAGTCTTTTACAACGGTGATGCCGTGGTTTTTGGACAGGCCCGCGTAGGACGTGGTCAAGTAATCGATCTGCTTGACGCCGCTCACCACCAGGTTGGACATGGGGCAGGAAATAAATGCTTCTTGTGGCTCAATCAGCACCACATCAATTTTGTAGTCAGACAGCAAACGAACATATTTGGCAGCGGTTGCGCCGCCGTAGCCGCCGCCGATCACCACCACTTTGGCCTTTGAGGGCACACCGGTCATGCTGGCGCAGCCCGAAAGGCCCGTAGCGCCGAGCAGGCCAAGCGCGGCGGATGATTGAAGGAATGTGCGGCGATTCGATTGCAGAGTTTTGGTCATAGTGTGGCGTCCTTGTTCTTTTTAACTTATTTTTTTTGTGCTGCAAAGTAGGTCGCGAGAAGCTCGATCTGCGCGTCGCTGTAGCCCTTGCTGAGCTGGTGCATGATGGTGGCCGGACGGGCGCCGCTCTTGAACGCGTTCATTTGCGCAATCGTGTAGGCCTTGTCCAGCCCGGCGATGGACACCACGCTGGAGCCTTCAATTGCCTTTCCGTTGGTGCCGTGGCAGTTGGCGCAAGTAGCAGCCAGGCTTTTGACATACAACGCTTCTTTGCCTGCGTCGGCCTGTGCATGCGCAGTGCCTGTGAGACATAAAAAAGACGCTGCAAACAACGTGGCTGCTGGAGCCAATGCTTTCATTTTCATGGTGTTTCCGTAGAGGTTTGTTTGACTGTAATTTAGCGCGGCGCGGTTTGAACTGCATCAGGAGTATCCAGTACTTGAGACGCCCACGATGGGAAAAGCCAGTAAATTGCTATCAAATAGTTAACGACTTGCTGATGCAAAACCGATGCCTTTCGTGCCATCAGAACCATCAGAACATAGCGTCGGGCTTCAGTGCGTGAAGTTCTTCGCTGCCCAAAGCCGCCATGGGCCGGCCGTAGATGCGGCGTATGCGCTCATCCAGCGGCGGGTGCGTGTCAAACCAGCTCGAATGCAGGGCTGAGCCTACCAACAGCATGTGTTGCACTGACGGGTGCAACGGCCGCGGGGCGCTGTGCGAGCTGCCCGGCTGCCCCAAGACTTTGCGCAGCACACCACCCAGACCGTCTTTGCTGCGGGTGAACTGCACCGCTCTGGCGTCTGCCAAATACTCGCGCTGGCGCGAAACGGCCGTCTTCAGCACGCGGCCCGCAAGCCAGCCCATGGAGCCGACTGACTTGATTGCAAAACCAGGCACTGCCAGAAAAGGACTGCTGCCGTTTTCATTGAGCTCGCACATCGATTTGCCCAAATTGAAAAGCATCTCCAGGCCTGACACCATGCCCGCGAGCCGCATGTTAAATTGCATGTCACCTTCGCGGACATAGCTCAATACCTGCGCCACCAAGCCTTGCAACTCGTCACGCGTTAGCAATGCCAGCGCACCCTGCGTTACGGCAACCACTGCATCGTCTTCGTCCCAGCCGCACGCAAACGCATTGATGCTCTCGACCCTTTTAAGCACCATTGGCGTTGGCGGCTTCATGCTGGCGGCAATGGCCAGCTCGCTGACGATGTTGCAGAACTTTTTCTCAGCGTCGTAGGCACCCACACGCGACAACGGCCCCAAAACGCGAGCCTCTCGCGCGCCCACGCGGCGAGCCAGCTTTTCGCCGCCACCGCCCAAGTTAGAGCTTTCAATCCACCAACCGCCGAGCACAAACAGCAATGTCATGGCCGTGTTGATCTGGAAAAACTAAGCTGGATAGGATGCGGTCTGCCAAGAAACCAACCACCAGGCTGCTGCCAAAGCTGCATTGAGAGCCACAACCAATATCAAGAGCGTTATCGCAAACAGCAGCACAAGGCGCAAGGTTTGCGCCTTGGCTTGGCGTTGCTGCTCAAAAAATCTCATGGCTCAGATACTTTGCATGAACGATCCCAACTGAGTTGGACGCGGTAGTTTGAAACCGACGCGCTCGGTGTTGCACCAGTATTTCGCGTGGCAGCAAGGCAGTCAAATACTCAATGTCCATCGCAAGCAATCCGCAAC
>JANNCT010000053.1:0-5725 GCA_031386895.1 Polaromonas sp. | reverse complement strand
ATGTGTTGCAGCGTTTGCCCACGCAAAAAAACCATCTGATCGCCGCGCTACTACCTCATCGCTGGCAGCCTCTGCACAGTTGACCTCAGCTGTGCAACATGCGCCGACTGTGTCAACGTGTGTTTGCCGTGCGCTTACCGTAAAACTCTGCAGCGTTTCATTCAAGACCCGCTCTGTGAGGTGCGGTTTGACTCGGCCTTCAAACAAGTCATCCAAGCCTGCGCCAGCAAGCCGCGTGATGGCCAGCCTGGCACGTGGATTTTGCCCAGCATGGTAAAGGCGTATTCGCAGCTGCATGCGGCTGAGCTGGCGCACAGCGTTGAAGTGTGGATCAATGGCGACCTGGCTGGTGGTCTGTATTGCGTGAATTTAGGCGGCATGGTGTTTGGTGAGTCGATGTTTGCGCACGTGACCGACGCATCCAAAATTGCACTGTGCGCGCTGGTGGCGTTTTGCCGGGCGCATGATATTCGCATGATTGATTGCCAGCAAAACACATCGCACCTGGCAAGCTTTGGCGCAGCAGAAATTGGCCGTGACGACTTCACTGCGCATGTGGGGCAAACCATTGCCCACACCGCCCCCGCGTGGGACTTCAAAACCATATACTGGAATGAATTGCTCACCGCAAAAACACCCACCGACCACAGCAAACCCCAGACGTGACAGACCTTAAAGACCTGCCGCTGCAAATTCTGCAGTTTTACGCCACAGCGCCCTACCCGTGCAGTTATTTGCCGGGCAAGCTGGCCAGAAGCCAGGTTGCCACGCCCAGCCACCTGATTCACAACGATGCGTATTCTGACCTCGTAGCAAACGGCTTTCGGCGCAGCGGCATGTTTACCTATCGACCATACTGCGACGGCTGCAAGGCCTGCGTTCCTCTGCGTGTGCCGGTTGACGGCTTCAAGCCCAACAAGAGCCAGCGCCGTGCGTGGGCGGCGCATAGGCACCTAAGCGTGCGGGTGCTCAAGCTGTGCTTTATGCAGGAGCACTACCAGCTGTATTTGCGCTACCAAAACGGTCGGCACGCAGGCGGCGGCATGGACCACGACAGCGTTGACCAGTACACGCAGTTCTTGCTGCAAAGCAGGGTGAACTCACGCTTGGTGGAGTTTAGAGAAACACTGCCAAATGCAGCAGAGGGTGAGGTCGGCGAGCTGAAAATGGTAGCGATACTGGACGTGCTGGAAGACGGTATTTCAGCGGTGTATACGTTTTACGAGCCAGACGCTGCGGGCATCAAAAGCAGTTATGGCAACTATGGCGTGCTGTGGCAAATTGAGCAAGCCAGGCAACTCAAGTTGCCTTATGTGTACCTTGGCTACTGGATTGAGCAAAGTCCGAAGATGCGCTACAAAGCCGGGTTTAAACCCCACGAGCTGCGTGTGGATGACGAGTGGGTCAGCTCAGCGGCGGGTGAAGCCGCAACTTCAAGAGGCGATCCGTGATTTCATAGCGTAAAATTTCGGACAGGAAATGTACCGATGAAAAAGCTGGAAACCACTGCTACCGCAAAGCCCACTGTGCAGGTGATTGAACGCATGTTCAGCCTGCTGGACATTTTGGCAAATCGCGAAGAAGCGATGTCGCTGAAAGAAATCAGTGAAAAATCTGGCTTGCACCCGTCCACTGCCCACCGCATTTTGAATGACCTCGCCACAGGCCGTTTTGTTGACCGCCCGATGGCTGGCAATTACCGCCTGGGCATGCGTTTGCTGGAGCTGGGCAACATGGTCAAAGCGCGGCTGAACGTGCGTGACGCGGCACTAGCGCCCATGCGCGAGCTGCACAAACTCACGCAGCAGCCAGTGAACCTGAGCATGCGCCAAGGTGATGAAATTATTTACGTTGAACGCGCCTTTAGCGAGCGCTCAGGCATGCAGGTGGTGCGCGCCATTGGCGGGCGCGCGCCGCTGCATTTAACGTCAGTGGGCAAATTGTTTTTAGCGTTTGACGACCCGCAGCGCCTGCGCAGCTACGCCACGCGCACTGGCCTGGCTGGGCAAACACGCAATTCGATTACGCAGCTTGCAGTGCTGGAGCGTGAATTGTCAAAAGCGCGGCAGTACGGCATTGCGCGTGACAACGAAGAGCTGGAGCTGGGTGTGCGCTGCATGGCGGCGGTGATTTACGATGACCAAAACCAGCTGGTAGCGGGCTTGTCGATTTCAGCGCCAGCAGACCGGCTGGAAGAGCACTGGCTGCCGAAATTGCAAGCGACAGCAAATGCGATATCTGCTGCTCTAGGCTACCAGGTGCGGCGCCCTGAATAAATCTGGTTTATATAAAGAATCAGGCTCTAGCGCATTAAATACGGGCGCAAACAGCTATAAGTAATATAGCGTTAACTTGACGACTTAGCCGCTGATTGGCTTGGCATTTACGCTGATGTTGATCTTGCGTTCAGCGCCAATCGGCAGTGCTTCAACCCATCGGCGCACGCGCTCGGCGTCACCCAGCCGGCTGAGCTTGCCGGCAGAATCCAGAAACACCATGATCAATTTGCGGCCAGCAATTTTGGTTTGCATCACCAGGCACTGACCTGCTTCCGAGATGTAGCCGGTTTTTTGCAGACCAATATCCCACTCGGGGTTTTTGATCAAACGGTTGGTATTGTTGTACTGCAGCGTGCGGCCATCCACTGCAACTTCATACCCTTTAGAGGTCGACAACTCACGCAGCACGGGATCAGCATGCGCCGCGCCCACCAGCGTGGCCAAATCTTGCGCACTGGACTGGTTGCGGCTGGACAAGCCAGTGGGCTCCACGTAGCGCGTGTCAACCATGCCCAACATCTTTGCCTTGGCATTCATCAGGCTGACAAACGTCACCATACCTCCTGGGTAAGTGCGGCCCAGTGCATGCGCAGCGCGGTTCTCGCTAGACATCAGCGCCAGGTGCAGCAACTCGCCACGGGTGAGCGAAGTGCCTACTTTGAGCCTTGAACGGCTGCCTTTTTCGGTGTCGATGTCGTCTTGCGTGACGGTGATCATTTCATCCATCGGAAGTTTGGCACCCGTCACGATCACGCCGGTCATAAGTTTGGTAATCGAAGCTATTGGCAACACCGCATTTTGGTTTTTACTGAACAGTACCTCGCGCGTGTCCTGGTCTATGACAAGGGCCACGCTGCTTTTAAGTTCAAGCTCGTCGTGCGCATCGTGCAGGCCAGCGACCTGGCCAAACGACAACCTCGGCGGCGGCGCTGCAACAACGATGGCTGGTTTGCGCTTGATGCTGGTCACCACTCGACCACTTTTGCGGGAAGTGGCAAATACTTTTGACGTTCGAGAAACTTTGGAAGTTTTTACGGTACCGGACGTGTTGGCCGCAATGCCTGCCTTCGAAGCGTTAGAACTGCCAGCAGACTTGCTGACCTTTGCACCTTTGGGAAATACAGACTTTGTAACTTGCTGCTTTTTAGACGAGGCTTTTTTTACAGTTGCAGCGTTGGCATGGGGCACTGACAGCGCCAAAAAAAGAGTAACAAAACCAATAATTTTGGAAATGCGATTCAAGCTGGAGTCAAACATCGTGGTGGGCCTTGCCAAGAGTTGCAATAAATAGCATGGCGGGAGTGTATACAAATAAAAAAAGTCACGCAATATCGCAAGCTTGCACGAGTTTCTTCGAAACTAGCTCATTAGTTGTCAAAAATCTGACTTTTGCGTGGCACTTAACGCATTTTTAACATGTAACTGCGCTAAGTCATTGAATTTAAACAATTATTTTTCGACGGTCAATTCAAACTTGCCACAAACATATTTCATATTTATTTTCGAATCAATTTAACGTGCCGCTGTAGGTACAGGCTGACACGAATGCGGTCCTTACCAACAAACCGGGGGGATTTGTAACCGCCGCGGGAACCCGCAAACTATTAGTTACGGCAATCTGTGCACAAAACAACTGATGAGCAGCGAACTGGGCGAGCGAAATACCCCGCCGTATCGCCCAGCCCGCGCATCAAACGCGGCCTCCGCGCACCCTCAGAATCAGCCTTGCGCAGCCACCCGCTCGGCCTTGCTGTACAGCTTGTTCAGCGCACTGATGTAGGCCTTGGCAGACGCCACCACGATGTCGGGGTCAGACCCCACGCCGTTGACCACGCGCCCGCTGTTTTGCAATCGCACGGTGACTTCTCCCTGGCTTTCGGTAGACCCGCTTATGGCGTTCACCGAGTAAAGCACCATCTCCGCACCGCTTTTGACGTGTGACTCAATGGCTTTCAGAGAAGCATCTACTGGGCCGTTGCCATCTGACTGGCCTTTGACCTCATTTCCTTGCACGGTAAACACTACGCTAGCCTGCGGGCGTTCGCCCGTTTCGCTGTGCTGCGCAAGCGACACAAACGCGTATTGCTCAGCGGCGTGGGTCACGCTTTCGTCGCTGACCAGCGCCAGAATATCTTCGTCAAAAATCTCGCTTTTGCGGTCGGCCAGTTCTTTGAATTTAGCGAAGGCGCTGTTGACTTCGGCTTCGCTTTCCATCGACACGCCAAGCTCTTGCAGGCGCTGCTTGAACGCATTGCGACCACTGAGCTTGCCCAGAACAATCTTGTTGGCCGACCAGCCTACGTCTTCGGCCCGCATGATTTCATACGTGTCACGCGCTTTGAGCACGCCGTCCTGGTGAATGCCCGATGCGTGTGCAAACGCATTGGCCCCAACAACCGCCTTGTTTGGCTGCACCACAAAACCGGTGGTTTGGCCGACCATTCGGCTGGTGGCCAAAATATGTTTGGCGTCAATGCCCAAGTCAAGATTGAAATAGTCTTTACGCGTTTTAACCGCCATCACAATTTCTTCCAGACTACAGTTGCCCGCCCGCTCGCCAAGGCCGTTGATGGTGCACTCAACCTGCCGCGCGCCGCCAATCATCACGCCCGCCAATGAGTTGGCCACAGCCATGCCGAGGTCGTTGTGGCAATGGACTGACCACACGGCTTTGTCGCTATTAGGAATGCGCTCGCGCAGGTTTTTAATGAAGTTGCCATACAGCTCGGGAATGGCGTAACCCACGGTGTCGGGCACGTTGATGGTGGTGGCGCCTTCGGCAATCACGGCTTCCAGAACACGGCACAAAAAGTCGGGATCTGAGCGGTAACCGTCTTCGGGGCTGAACTCAATGTCATCCATCAAATTGCGCGCGAACCGGGTGGCGAGTTTTGATTGTTCAAAAACCTGGTCAGGCGTCATGCGCAGCTTTTTTTCCATGTGCAGAGCGCTGGTTGCCAAAAACAAATGCAGGCGGCCCGACTTCGCGGGCTTGAGCGCTTCAGCAGCACGAGCAATGTCCCGGTCGTTAGCTCGGGCCAATGAACACACAGTGGAGTCTTTGATGACCTCGGCAATGGCTTTGACGCATTCAAAGTCACCATTCGAGCTGGCGGCAAAACCGGCTTCGATAACATCAACCTTCAGGCGCTCCAGCTGGCGCGCAATGCGCAGCTTTTCGTCGCGCGTCATGGAAGCGCCGGGCGACTGCTCGCCGTCACGCAAGGTGGTGTCGAAAATGATGAGTTTGTCGGTCATTGAAATACTCCTGAATTAATAGCTGCTTGCGCCCGTATTTATTGGGGTAGAGCGTCATTTTGCTTAAAACACTGACAATTAAAGTAAAAACCAGCAGCACAAACAAAAACGGCCCGCTGCTGGTAGCAACGGGCCGTTTAATCAGATGTGCTCGCGCGCTACTGACTCGGCCCGTTGGGCAAAATTAG
>JANNCT010000070.1:0-13776 GCA_031386895.1 Polaromonas sp. | reverse complement strand
CTTGAACGGTTTGGTGGGCCCGGTCACGCAAATCATGCGTGAAGCTGGCTACAAGGTCTGATGTGTTGCTTGAATTAATTTGACTTGACCCACCCGCATGCGTAACTCCAGATGGGCGTCAGCCCTTTTCGTTGGCCCTGCCGTCCTGGTGATGGCGGCGGCTTGCTTGTACCCCGTGCTGTCGGCTTTCCAGTTAAGCCTGTTTGACTGGAACATGGGCACGCCCTGGAGCAGCGCGCGCTGGGTGGGAATAGACAATTTCGTCTCGGCGTTCTCAAACCCCAGGGTCTGGTCATCTCTCTGGACCACCTTAATGTTTGCCGCGGTGTGCGTCAGTATTGAAATGGCGTTGGGTATTGGCCTTGCGCTGGCGCTTGAGCACCCGGTTCGCGGCATGGCGTTTTTTAGAACGCTCTTTATTTTGCCAATGATGATTGCGCCCATTGCCGTGGGACTGACATGGCGCTATTTGTTTGACGCGCAGTTCGGCTTGATTAATGCGGTATTGGCGCTGTTTGGAATTTCCGCCAAGATCTGGCTGGCAGACCCGCAACTTGCGTTTATATCGATTGTGATTGCCGATGTCTGGCAATGGACACCGTTCGTTTTCATCATGGTCATTGCCGCGCTGGCCAACGTGGACAGCGCCGTGATCGAGGCGTCACGCATCGACGGTGCATCGTGGTTTCAGATGACATTTCTGGTCAAGCTGCCGATGATCATGCACGTCATTGCCATCACGCTGATGATGCGGTTGATTGATGCGTTTCGGGTGCTGGAAGTTATCTATGTACTTACCTTTGGCGGGCCGGGCGACTCAACGGAGATTTTGTCGCTGCATATTTACAAAACTGCTTTTGTGGGCCAGCAGCTTGGCGTGGCGGGCGCTGTGTCGGTGCTGTTGCTGGTTGTGGTGGCGCTGCTGTCTTGGGGCGCGCTGCGCCTGTCTAACCCCCTGAAGGATGAGCGGTGAAACAACCTGCCTGGATTGTTGCTGGCCACTACCTGATGCTGGTGCTGCTGGCGCTGCTGTGCGTGGCGCCCATCGTGGTGATTTTTGCCACCAGCTTGCGCCAGCAGGTGCAAATATTTTCAGAGCCACTTAATTTTTTGTTCACGCCCACGCTGGAGAACTACCGCGCGGTGTTGCAGGAAGACAAGTTTGACCGGTACCTGGTGAACAGCCTGATCGTTGGGCTGTCTTCGACCGCGATCACGCTGGTTTTGGGCTGCATGGCGGCTTACGGGCTGGCGCGGTTTCGCTTTCCCGGCCGTACCAGCATCGCCTACACCACACTGCTGCTGCGCACGGTGCCGCTGGCTGTCATGGCGATTCCTGTGTTCATGATCTGGAACGAATGGAAACTCGTCAACAGCTTGCCGGGCTTGATATTGCTGTACGTTGCGGTGAACTTGCCGTTCACGATCTGGCTGCTGTACGGCTTTGTGCTGCAAGTGCCGATTGAGCTGGAAGAAGCGGCGGCCATTGACGGCTGCAGCCCGTTTCAAATTTTTATCAAAGTGTTGCTGCCGCTGATGGCGCCGGGGCTGGCAGCCGCGTCGATTTTTACGTTTCGCATCGCGTGGAACGAATTTATTCTGGCGCTGGTACTTACCGACCGCAACACGCGCACGCTGCCTGTGGCGGCATCGCTTTTCATCACCGACATGGGCGTGGATTGGGGCAAAGTCATGGCGATGGGGAGTTTGATTGCGATTCCCCCATTGATTTTTACTTTTGTAGCGGCGCGGCAGATCATCAGCGGCCTGACCGCAGGCGCGGTGAAAGGGTGATGGACTCCATAGCTTCACACGCAGAGGCTGCGCTTGCGGTATCAGCACCTGACTCTCACCGCATCATTGTGATGGGCGTTAGCGGCTCGGGCAAAAGTACCGTCGGCCAGGCGCTTGCGAGCGCGCTCGGCATCGATTTTGTTGAGGGCGACGCACTGCATCCCCCCGGCAACCTGGTCACGATGGCTGCTGGTACGCCATTGACAGATGCTGACCGACTGGGTTGGCTGCAGGAAATCGCAAAGCAGTTGGCAGACCATCAAACGCATCCGCGCGGCGTGGTGGTGTCGTGCTCCGCACTCAAACTGGCTTACCGCGATTTGATACGCGCAGTGGTGCCGGCGGTGCGGTTCGTGTTTTTGCAAGGCGCGGCGCGCGTGATTGCACAGCGCCTTGATTCGCGCGGCGTACACTTCATGCCCTCATCGCTGTTGCAAAGCCAGCTGGACACGCTGGAGCCACCAGGCCAGGACGAAAATCCGGTTACGCTGGACATCTCTTTGCCGCTGCCGCTCATCGTGCTGGAGGCGGTGCAGCAGTTGCAACTTGCGCCAGCATTTGGTGCTTCTGCCATAGCGACATAACTTTGCGGCAGTGCGCTTCCAGCACAAAATTGAATTGGTATACATGAAAATCAAAAACGTTCATGGCAACACACTAGATTTGTTGGGCCAAAGAATCGTCTCTGGCCGCTACCCCTGCGGCACCACGCTGCTGCCTGAGCAGTCGCTTTGCAATGAGCTGGGCGTCAGCCGCACCGTGATTCGCGAAGTGGTGAAGTCGCTCGTTGCCAAAGGCATGCTGGTCACCGGCCCCAAAGTGGGCACTCGCGTGCTGCCTGAAGAAAACTGGAACTGGTTTGATCCCGATGTGGTGGCATGGCAGTCAAAAGTCGGCCTGACCAACGAGTTCTTGCGCGACCTCCAGGAGCTGCGCCGCGTGGTGGAGCCTGCCGGGGTGCGCCTGGCAGCGGAGCGCGCCACACCGCAAGACATTGCAGACATTGAGCTGGCTTATGCAGGCATGAAAGACGCGGTCGAAAACGGTGGCGACTATGTGGCCTTCGACCTGATGTTTCACCAAGGCCTGCTGCGCGCCTGCCACAACCGCATGGTGGTGCAAATGAGCAAGGCACTTGGCGCGCTTTTGCGAACAAGTTTTGAAATTTCTACCACCCGGCCAGATGGCCCAGCGTCGTCGTTGCACCTGCATCGCGCGGTGCTTGACGCGGTGATCGCGCGCTCACCGGCCAAGGCTGAAAAAGCGATTTTGATATTGATTGACGGTGCCAAAGCCGACATCGAAGATGTGCTCGCCTCACGCAGTGCACTGCCGCCGATGGGTGAGCCTGCCATCCGCCTGGAAAGCCTCATGCAGCGGGAGCTGGCGGCACGCACCGGCGCAGCGTAAAGCTGACGGGCGGCGATTGCCGGCATGCAAGTTCGATTTACTGAAAATAGCTGTTGAATAATGTTAAATTAAGCTTTAGCCCAATGAATACGGGCGTAAGCAGCTATTTATTTAGTAGCTAAACCGGGCTTGCATGGCGCGCACCTGCTGCTTTTTTGATGCTCACGCCGTCAGCTTTTCTACATGCGCCTGGCGCGTGTACAAAAAGTCAATCACCGCTTTGCGGTAGCCGAGGTACTGGGTACTTTCTGCCAGGTCAACCCGATTGCGCGGGCGGGGCAGGTCAATGCTCAGGATTTCGCCAATCGTGGCTGATGGGCCGTTGGTCATCATGACGATGCGGTCGCTCAGCAGCACGGCTTCATCGACATCGTGCGTCACCATCACCACAGTGCTTTGGGTTTTGTGCACGATGGCCAAGAGCTCGTCTTGGAGCTTGGCACGGGTAAGCGCGTCGAGCGCGCCGAAGGGCTCGTCGAGCAACAGCACTTTGGGCTCCATCGACAGGGCGCGCGCAATACCCACACGCTGCTTCATGCCGCCTGATATTTCACCCGGGCGCTTTTGGGCTGCCGCAGTCAAGCCGACCATGGCCAGCACCGCATCGGTGCGTACCTTGAGCTGGGCTTTGTTTTCTTTGTCAGAAAACACCCGTTCAACCGCCAGGTACACATTTTCAAAGCACGTCAGCCAAGGCAGCAACGAGTGGTTTTGAAACACCACGGCACGCTCAGGCCCAGGGCCAGCAATTTCGCGGTTGGCGCAAAGCAGGCTGCCTTCGGTCGGTGTGGTCAGCCCCGCAATCAAATTGAGCAGGGTGGACTTGCCGCAACCCGAGTGCCCAATGAGCGCCACAAACTCACCTTTAGCCACGGTGAGGTTGATGTCTTTCAGTGCACAAAAAGGGCCTTTTTTGGTTTTGAAGGTCTGTTCAACGTTTTGGATCTCGATGTACTTTGTGCTCAAACTATCGCTCATGATTTCACCTCTTCAAAAGTAAATGCGGTTGCAAGTTTGATCAGCGCAAACTCCAGCACCAAACCCACAATACCAATCATGAAAATCGCGATGATGATGTTTTTAACATTCAGGTTGTTCCATTCGTCCCACACCCAAAAGCCAATGCCTACGCCGCCAGTCAGCATTTCAGCCGCCACAATCACCAGCCACGCGGTGCCGACTGCCAGGCGTACGCCGGTCAGCATATACGGCAGCACAGCGGGGACCAAAATTTTGGTGATGATCTTCCATTCGCTCAGGTTTAGCACCCGCGCCACGTTCATGTAGTCTTGCGGCACGCGCTGCACGCCGACTGCGGTGTTGATGATCATGGGCCATATGGAGCAGATAAAAATCGTCCAGATGGCGGCTGGGTTGGCACCCTTAAACACCAGCAGTCCAATTGGCAACCAGGCCAGTGGCGACACTGGCCGGAGCAGGCTGATGAGCGGGTTGAACATATTGCTCAAAAACGTGAAGCGACCAATCATGAAGCCAACCGGAATGCCGACGATGGCCGCCAGTCCAAAGCCAAGCGCCACGCGCTGCAGGGACGACAGGATGTTCCAGCCGATGCCCTGGTCGTTTGGCCCCTTGCTGTAAAACGGGTCGCTGAACAGCGTGACCGCTTGGGCAAAGGTGGCGCTGGGCGATGGAATGCTGCCCTTGCTGGTGATGGAGACAGCCATCCACAGCAGCACCAGCAGGCCAAAACCCAGTACAGGCGGCATGATGCCCAGCCACAGGAAAGACATGTCTCTTGCTGGCTTGAAGGCTGCTGCCGGTGTAGTCTTTTCGGCGATTTTCACGCCATTTGAGGCTTTAGTGCCCTGTTTCTGGGCGCTAGCAGCTCCTGAATCAGTAGCGTTTGGGCTGCTAACGTCTTTGGCTTGGTGAAAAACAGCAGCAACCATGGCGTGCTCCTCATGTGTGATTGACATTAAGCTTTGACTTTGAAGCTGTCGGCGTACCTGGCCGGGTCTTTGCCGTCCCATACCACGCCGTCCATCAATTTGCTGCTGCGCATCAGGTCTTTCGGAACGCTTACTTTGGCGGCCGTTGCAGCCTGCTTGTAAATATCGATCTGGCTGACCTGCTTGGCCACTGCCAGGTAGTCTGGGTGGTCTTTCAAGATACCCCAGCGCTTGTGCTGGGTTAAAAACCACATGCCGTCTGACAGGTAAGGGAAGTTCACAAAACCATCACCCGAGAACTTCATGAAGTTCGGGTCGTCCCAGGTTTTTCCCAAGCCGTTCTGGTAGCGTCCCAAAATGCGCTGGTTGATGGCATCGACGCTGGTATTGACATAACTCTTGTCGGCAATCGTTTCAGCCATCTTGGTTTTGTTGCTCAGGCTGGCGTCAATCCATTTGCCAGCCTCCAGAATTGCGGCGGTTACAGCGCGGCAGGTGTTGGGGTTTTTCTTGGCAAAGTCACCCGTGGTGGCCAGCACCTTTTCAGGGTGGTCTTTCCAGATATCTTGGGTGGTTTGTGCTGTCACGCCAATGCCGTCAATGATGGCGCGGTGGTTCCACGGCTCGCCAACGCAAAAGCCGTCCATGTTGCCAACACGCATGTTGGCCACCATTTGCGGCGGCGGCACGGTAATGACTTTGGCATCTTTCATCGGGTTGATGCCGTTGGCAGCCAGCCAGTAATACAGCCACATGGCGTGCGTGCCGGTCGGGAAGGTTTGCGCAAAGGTGTATTCGCGTTTTTCGGTTGCCATCAGTTTGGCCAGTGACGGGCCATCGACCGCGCCTTTGTCGGCCAGCTTTTTACTCAGCGATATGGCCTGGCCGTTGTGGTTGAGCGTCATCAGCACCGCCATGTCTTTTTTAGCGCCGCCTGCGCCCAAATGCACGCCGTAGGCCTGGCCCAGCAGCATGTGCGTAAAGTCGTTTTCGCCCGCCACCACCTTGTCGCGAATGCTGGCCCAGCTAGCTTCCTTGCTTGGCACGATGGTCACGCCGTACTTTTTGTCAATGCCCAGCACTGATGCCATCACGATGCTGGCGCAATCGGTCAGCGGAATGAAGCCAACTTTGACTTCTTTCTTTTCTGGCGCGTCGGAGCCTTGGGCGTAGACCACAGCGCGCAGAGCTGGGCTAATGCCCGCTGCGCCGACAGCAGCGGCTTGCAGCACGGTGCGGCGCGGAATTGACGAGGTAGGGGAGGGTTTGAGCAGTCTGGTCATTCGAAGACTCCTGAAAGGTTTAAAACAAAAATCAAAATCCATATCGGAAAACAAAAAAGGCGTTCGACCGATGCAGTCACGTCATGCGTGAATGCAGGGTACGAACGCCTTTGTTCTTGATGGCAAGCTGCTTCGCCGTTGAAGCAACTACCAATGAATGGGATAAAGCAAAAGCTGTGCCAGGATCTTTGCCTGCAGCAGGAAGCGCTAAAAAGCGGCTTGTTTAACTATCAAAACTGACTTTTGGTCAATCATTACGGGCGCAAAGAGCTATATTCTTTATAGCATTTGAAGGCGCTGATCGTCAAAATCATGCGCTGCACAGCATTTGTGCAGCGCACCATATTCAGGCCCGGCAGGCCTGATAGCCTTAAACGGTTTAAGAGGCTTAACGCTGCTGGAACAGCACCAGCCGGACTTCGCGGCTCTGGTCGCCACGGCTGGCGGTAATAGTGGCCTCAAAACGCGCACCTGGCACCGGGATTTGCGGCTGGAAGCTGAAGGCAAAGTTACCTGCAGCGTCTGAGCGAATAGATTGGTTCAATATCTGCTGGTTGATGCCGAAAATACCGGCCAGCGCGGCAATGGCTTGCACCTGCACGTCAACTTTGGCATCGGGCACCGTGCGGCCACGTACTTCAATCAAGCCGCTTGGCATCTGCGCATTGTTGGCATGGCTGGTAATGTCCAGCGGTATACCAGCGGCAGGCATTTGCGGGCCTGCAACAACAAATGTCCAGTTTTGGAGTACCGCGTTGCCTGCGTTGTCCGCCGCCGTAACTTCTACCGGGTAAGTGCCTGCAGGCAGTTCGCCGCGCCAGGTCAGAAACTGGGCGGTAATGCCTGCATTGCGGGTCTGGTCCTGCCCGCCAATGATCAGCTTGACTGTTTTTGGGTCGACACCCACGCCGCCCATGTCATCAAAGGTAGCCGAAACCGACACCGGGCTGCCGCCCACAGCCTCATTGTTTCGGGGTGCCATGTTCTTGATGGTCGGTGGCCGCGCATCTACCAGCAACGCCTGGTTGAGTCTGGAGCGCACCACCTGGCCGTTGGCTTCCAGCGCCATCGAGATATTGAGCGACGGCGGGAAATTGTCATTACGCCGAATGGTGTATGCGCCTTCGTAGCTCCCCGGCCTGACTTCAGGCATGGCCACGCCCTGCACTACGCCATCAATGGTCAGCAGGGCGCGTCCACGGGGCGTGCCCGTCGCTGCAAACCTGAGCTCAGCACCTGGCTCAATACGGGCAACTGGCGTAACACCAAACCGTTCAATCACCGGCGTGCCAGCCTGCGGCGCGCTGGTAGCGGATGCCACAAACGCCTGGCTGCGAATGGTCGAGACCCCGCGCAACCGCAACGTGGCGCGTGCGCTAGGCTGCTTGCCCAGCTGGTCACGGCGGCTCAGGGTGTAATTGCCTTGGTAAACACCCGCGCTGACTTCCCGCAAATTGATGTTTTTGTTGATGCCGTTAATGCGCACGCTAGCCTGGCCGCGTGGTGTGCCTTCAAGAGTGAAGTCAATGTCATTTCCAGCAGCCAGCGGCTGTTCGGTAGTGATGGTGAAGTTGTTGATTTGCGGTGCAACCCGGTAGGTGGTCTGCGCAGTGGCAAGCTGCGGCAAAGTAGCCATGAAACCCACAGAAAGTGCGGCAATCAGAAGCCGACGGGTTTGTTGGAGATATGTCATTGGGTGCCCTCTTGGTGTTGTAGTCTTTTACCAACAAGGTTTTATCGTGCACTGCGAAATAGCGCCGTAGGACGGCGGGCGCAGGGCGCGTGAGGTGCTTGCCTGATGTTGCGGCGCTGTGGGGCTAGCCCAGCAAATCCGCCGCGTCCAGCATGCGCTGCGCGACCTCGCCAATCCGCAGCCCTTTGTCCATCGCCGCTTTACGCAGCTTTGCAAAAGCCGCATCTTCGGTCAATGACTGGCGCTGCATCAACATGCCCTTGGCGCGATCAATTACCTTGCGGTCTTGCAGCTCACCTTTTGCATGCGCCAGTTCTGTGCGCAAGCCCTGTTCGTGCTCAAACCGCGCCATTGCAACTTCAAGAATCGGGCGAATCCGCTCCGGCGACAAGCCAGCCACGATGTAGGCTGACACGCCCGCAGCCACGGCATCCCTGACGTGGGTGGTGTCGTTGTCGTTGGTGAACAGCACGATGGGGCGGCGTGCGTCGCGGGTGGCCATCACCACGTGCTCCAGGCTGTCGCGGGCCTCGCTTTCAGCATCCACAATGATCATGTCAGGCTGCAACTGCGCGAGGCGTTCGGCCAAAAAGGTGTCTGCGGGCAGCACGGCTATCAAGTTGTAGTTGTTTTCAAGAAGGCCAATACGCAGTTGGCGCGAGCGCTCGGCAAGCTCGCGGGTGCGTTCTTCGTCAGCGCCTGAATCGGCAAGATCTGGTGCAATAACCACCAGGCGAAGGGACTGTGACGGGGTCATGCGGTGTGACTTGCAAGATTCAAGCCAAAATGAGCCGAACCCCCACGTTTGCTCGCTCCGCGTAGTTTTCTGCCCCCCGAGGGGGCCGTGTTGTTCTAGGGGCGGCCCGTCGAAAAACGCGGTTTGGCAAGCCAAACCTTACACTCCTTCCATGATTGTTTTAGGTTTTGAATCGAGTTGTGATGAGACGGGTGTGGCGCTGGTCGATTGTTCTGGTCAAGCGGTTCCGCGCCTGCTGTCGCACGCGCTTTTCAGCCAGATCGACATGCACCAGGCCTACGGCGGCGTGGTGCCGGAACTGGCCAGCCGCGACCATATTCGCCGGGTGCTGCCACTGACTGATCAGGTGCTGGCAGCTGCTGGCGTGGCCTTAAAAGACGTCGACGTCGTGGCCTACACGCGCGGCCCGGGCCTTGCGGGTGCCTTGCTGGTTGGCGCGGGTGTAGCCTGTGCCATGGCCGCGTCCATCGGCAAACCCGTGATGGGTGTGCACCACCTGGAAGGGCATTTGCTGTCGCCATTTTTAAGTGCAGATCCGCCTGAATTCCCATTTGTTGCGCTGCTGGTGTCGGGCGGACACACACAACTCATGCGGGTGGACCAGGTCGGCAGTTATGAATTGCTGGGCGAAAGCATTGACGACGCTGCGGGCGAGGCGTTTGACAAATCCGCCAAGTTGATGGGTTTGCCTTACCCCGGTGGGCCGCATCTGGCCAAGCTGGCAGAGCAGGGTAATGGGACAGCCTTCAAATTGCCGCGCCCGCTTTTGCAGAGCGGCAACCTTGACTTCTCATTTGCAGGCCTGAAGACGGCGGTGATGACGCAAGCAAAAAAACTTGGTGGCGAGCTTGAAGCGCGCAAGGCTGATTTGGCGGCATCTACCCAGGCTGCTATCGTCGATGTGCTGGTGAAAAAGTCGATGGCTGCGATGCTTCAGACGGGCGTGAATCGGCTGGTGGTGGCAGGTGGGGTGGGGGCTAATGCATTACTGCGCAGTGAGCTGAATGCCGCTTGCGCCAAGCGCAACATTCGCGTGCATTACCCCGAGCTGCATTTGTGTACTGACAACGGTGCCATGATTGCGCTGGCAGCAGGCATGCGGCTGCAGGCGGGGCTGCAGACGTTGCAGGGCGGCTACACTTTCGACGTTTTGCCGCGCTGGAGTTTGCATGCAATTGCGTAAGAAATGTGCCTTTAGCCCAACAAATACGGGCGCAAGCAGCTCCTGAAATGATAGTTACTTAAAGATAAAGACCTGATGTTCACCATCCTCAAGCTGTTTTCATTCGCACTTTGCGTTGTTGTTTCGACGTATGCCGCAGCCCAGCCCGTCCCAATCAAAGTCGCCCTGATTGAAAGCATGTCAGGCCCATTCGCCAACACCGGCGAAGCTGTTTTTCGAAACCTGGTGTGGGCCACTGAGCGGGTCAACGCACGCGGCGGTGTGAAGCTGCCGGGCGGGCCGCGCAATCTGTTGATCGAGCGTTACGACAGCAAAGGCCAGAACGAAGAAGCTTTGAGTGCCTTGCGAGCAGCGATTGACGATGGCGTCACAGTCATTGCCCAGGGAAATTCATCAGCAACAGCTGCCGTTTTGATTGATGCGATCAACAAACACAATGAGCGGGAACCTGCCAAGCGGGTTCTGTTTTTGAATTACTCAGCAGTTGACCCCGCGCTGACAAATGAAAAATGCAGCTTTTGGCATTTCAGGTTTGACGCCCATGCAGACATGCGTATGACCGCTTTGATGGATGTGTTTAAAGATGACAAAAGCATTAAAAGCATCTACCTGATCGGCCAGGACTACAGCTTTGGCCAGTCGGTACTAAAAGAAGCGCGCCGGCAAATCACCATTCAACGATCAGACGTGCAAATCGTCGGCGACGAGCTGCACCCGCTGGGCCGGGTCAAAGACTTCATTCCCTACGCCGCAAAAATCAAGGCCAGCGGGGCGCAAGCCGTCCTCACGGGTAACTGGGGCAACGATTTGACGCTGCTGATTAAGGCCGCAAAAGATGTCGGTTTTGAGGGCAAGTTTTACACTTTTTATGGCAACGCTTTGGGCGCGCCTGCCGCGATTGGCGACGCAGGTGTGGGCAAAGTTATCGCAGTGGCGGAATGGTTCCCGAACGCTGCGGGTGCGCCTTCAGAAGCGTTTTACCAGTCGTTTCGCCAGCGCTTCTCCGCAGCCAAAGACGACTACGTTCACATGCGGATGCAAATGGTGATTGAAGCACTCTCGCAAAGCATTGAGAAAGCCGCTTCGATTGAAGCAGGCGCGGTGGCTGCACAAATGGAAAAAGCAGTTGTCACCATGGCAGGGCAAACAGGCATGATGCGCGCCAGCGACCACCAGTTTCAGCAGCCACTGCTGGTAGCGCAAATGGGCAAGCTGGGTGATGCTGGCGTAAAGTTTGATGTCGAGGGTTCAGGCTACGGTTTTCGCGTGATCAAAGCGTTAGCAAGTGACAAGGCAGCTATGCCCACGACTTGCAAAATGGTTAGACCGTAGGAATTCACCATGCGTCAAGCCGTTGTAAACCTCGAAGAATCCATGATTCGCCAGGTTGCCAATGCGGGCATGGGGCGTAGCGATGTGCTGAAGTTCTGGTTTGGCGAAAGCGATGAGGTCACGCCGCAATTCATACGCGATGCTGCCGCGCTGTCGCTGCAAAACGGTGAAACTTTTTATGCGCAAAATTTGGGTCTGCCTGAGCTGCGCGAAGCCATTGCCAACTATGCAACTGGCCTGCGCACTGTTGGAGTGCAGCCCATCATCACTGGCCGCGTTGCCGTGACTGCTGGCGGCGTGAATGCGCTTATGGTGGCCGTGCAAGCGCTGGTGAACAGCGGTGATGAAGTGGTGGTCATCACGCCGGTGTGGCCCAACCTGACCGGGCAGCCCGCCATCATGGGCGCGGTAGTCAAATCGGTAAGCCTGAAACCCCTCGCAGGCCAATGGCAACTTGACATGAACGAGCTGCTGGCCGCAGTGACGCCTGCTACAAAACTGCTTGTCATCAACGCGCCCAACAACCCCACCGGCTGGACGCTCACACGAGCTGAGCAGGAAGTGATTTTGGCGCATTGCCGGAAAACCGGCACCTGGATTTTGGCGGACGAGGTGTACGAGCGGCTGTACTTCGAGCCGACGCCAAATGGCTGCGCGCCAAGTTTTCTCGATATTTCTGCAGTTGACGACCGCGTTGTTGTGGTCAACAGCTTTTCAAAAAGCTTTTTAATGACCGGCTGGCGACTTGGCTGGCTGGTGATGCCGCCAGATATGACCGAGCAGGTTGGCAAACTGCTTGAATACAACACGTCGTGTTCGCCAGTGTTTATCCAAAAAGCAGGTTTGGTCGCAATTCAGCGTACGCTGGACATCACGCCCCGCGTAGTTGCCCACTTGAAAACCTGCCGCGACACCTTGCTGCCGCTGCTACAGGCCGTGCCCGGTGTGCAAGTAGCGCCTGCCAAAGGCGGCATGTATGCGTTTTTCAGGCTTGAGGATCAGGCTCGGTTTGGTGATTCACTGGCCGTAGCCAAAAGTCTGGTGCTGGAGGCTGGGCTGGGACTGGCGCCAGGCAACGCGTTTATGGTTAATCCGGACGCTGACGCGCAAGGCTGGCTTCGCTGGTGCTTTGCCAGCCAGGATCTTGCCCGGCTAGGGCAGGGTGTCAAGCGTTTAGAGCACTGGCTTGGGCTATAATCAAAGCCTTCGCCAGGCATCCCGCCCGGCGATCCACGACGATAACGGCCGATTCATTCTCTGAAAAAGCTGTGTTGCTCGCAAGTTGCACCAAGGTGCGGAGAGACTTTTTATGATCGCAAAATTAATCAAGGCTGAAATCGTTCAGTCAAACGCACGTGCCCCTGGCGACACGGGCAGCCCTGAAGTTCAAGTCGGCTTGCTGACTGGCCGCATCAACGAGTTGACGCCGCACTTCAAAACCCACGCCAAAGACCACCACGGCCGCCGTGGTTTGCTCCGCATGGTCAGCCGCCGCCGCAAGCTGCTGGACTACCTGAAGTCCAAAGACGCTAGCCGCTACACCGCGCTGATCGCCAAACTTGGCCTGCGCAAGTAAGCACCAAATTTATTGAAAACGCCTGAGTTAGTCACCTAGCTCAGGCGTTTTTTACTTTAAAACAATCGGAATTTTTCGGGACAAGGGCAAAAAGAGTTCGAGCTGTGTCATTCCACCAAATTCGCTGCGCAAAACTGGTAGTTTTCAGCAGGTATTTTTTGGAATGGCATCGTTCTTAATAGCCGCAGTTCCGGGCCTCGCACACTGCCTCAAGTGTGTCGTATCTCTGGAGATAGAACATGAGCATTTTTAACAAAGTTAGCAAAACCTTCCAGTGGGGCCAGCACACGGTCACGATGGAAACCGGTGAAATTGCGCGCCAATCCGGCGGTGCAGTCATGCTGGACATGGACGGCACCGTGGTTTTGGCCACTGTAGTTGCCAAAACGTCGGCCAAGCCTGGCCAGGACTTTTTCCCGTTGACGGTTGACTACCTCGAAAAAACCTACGCTGCTGGCCGCATTCCTGGCAGCTTCTTCAAGCGCGAAGGCCGCCCCAGCGAGTTTGAAACCCTCACGTCACGCCTGATCGACCGGCCGATTCGCCCGTTGTTCCCAGAAGGCTTTTTAAACGAAGTCCAAGTGGTGATTCATGTGTTGTCCCTCAACCCTGAAGTGGAAGGCGACATTCCTGCATTGATCGCATCGAGCGCAGCGCTGGCGATTTCTGGAATTCCGTTCAACGGCCCGATTGGTGCCGCACGCGTGGCCTACATTGACGGCCAGTACGTACTGAACCCGGGCAAAACCCAGCTCAAAGACTCAAAAATGGACCTGGTGGTAGCGGGCACCGAAGCCGCTGTGCTGATGGTCGAGTCTGAAGCCAGCCAGCTGAG
>JANNCT010000168.1:0-8769 GCA_031386895.1 Polaromonas sp. | reverse complement strand
CCCAGCAGCGCCCCTGAGATTTTTGAAACCCTGCGCATGGTGCTGGGCTGGGCCTGGACGTATGTCATCGTGGCCGAGCTAATTGGCGCGTCCAGCGGAATTGGTCACATGATCACCGACAGCCAGGCGCTGTTGGCCACTGACCAGATTATTTTCGGCATCATCGTGATTGGCGTGATTGGGCTGGTGACGGATTTGGTGTTCAAAGCGGGCAACCGCAAGCTCTTCCCGTGGGCCAAGCTATGAAAGCGCCGCATGAGCATTCTTGAAGTCAAAGGCGTCTCCAAAACCTTCACGGGCACAGGCGCCGCCAAAAGCACCGTCGCATTACAAGCCACTGACTTGAGCGTTGAAGAAAACGACTTCATCACCATCCTCGGCCCGTCGGGCTGCGGCAAAAGCACGCTTTTGAGGATGGTTGCCGGGCTGGATGTGCCGACCACAGGCAGCATCACGCTTGACGGTACGCTAGTGACCGCCCCGGGCGCTGACAGGGGCATGGTGTTCCAAAGCTACACGCTGTTCCCGTGGCTGACGGTGCTGGAAAACGTGTGTTTTGGATTGCGTGAAAAAGGCTTGGCGCTGCCTGAACAACTGGCCATTGCCCACCCTTTCATCGCCAAAGTCGGCCTGACCGGTTTTGCAAACCACTTTCCCAAGCAGCTCTCAGGTGGCATGCAGCAGCGCACCGCGCTGGCCCGGGCGCTGGCTAACAACCCGCGCATCTTGCTGATGGACGAGCCCTTCGGCGCGCTGGACCATCAGACACGCGAGCTGATGCAAGAGCTGCTGCAAGGCATCTGGGAGGCAGAGCGTAAAACCGTGCTGTTCGTGACGCATGACATTGATGAAGCCATCTTCATGGGCAACCGGGTGGTGGTGATGAGCGCGCGGCCAGGCCGTATCAAGTGCGATTTGCCGGTCACCTTGCGCCACCCGCGCCACTATTCGGTCAAGACCACGCCGGTGTTTATGGAGCTGAAAGCGCAGTTGACCGAAGAAATCAGAATTGAAGTGCAACGCGCTGCCGGGCTGGCCAGCGCAGCAGCTGCCTGATAGCGCTATTTTATTTATAGCTGCTTGCGCCCGTATTGATTGGGCTAGAACTTTATTTTGTCGATATTTTTCGACTTTTCAGGGCTGATTTTGCCCTCCAGCCGATCTGGCAGCCGAAGTTTGGCGACCGAGCAGCGCCCCTAGAATCAACACCCATGACCTCTGAACGCGCGAAAGCCAAATCGCCCAAATCCCTTTCTGGCCTCAAGCCCTTCTTAGGCCCCTACTCTGGGCGCATCGCGCTGGCAGTTTTTTTCTTGCTGGCGGCGGCTATTGCCACGCTGGCGTTTCCGATTGCGCTGCGCAGTTTGATTGACGGCGGGCTTGTTTCTGGCGGTACCACTGCGGCTGACAAAGGCATGCAGATCGTAGCGCTACGCAACCATTTCTTTGAGTTGTTCGGCGTGGCTGCGGCGCTGGGCCTTTTTTCAGCTGGCCGGTTTTACATGGTCAGCTGGCTGGGCGAGCGCGTTACCGCTGACCTGCGCAACGCTGTGTACGGCCATGTGCTCAAGCAAAGCCCTGAATTTTTTGAAACCACACAAACCGGCGAAGTCCTTTCACGCCTGACGGGCGACACCACGCTGGTGCAAACCGTGGTCGGCTCGTCTTTAAGCATGGGGCTGCGCAACCTGGTCATGGGCATTGGCGCAATTGGCATGCTGGTCTACACCAACCCGTACTTGATGCTTCAAATCGCGGCTGGCCTGGCGATTGTGGTTGCGCCATCGGTGTATTTCGGACGGCGGGTGCGCAAGCTTTCACGTGCCAGCCAGGACCGTGTGGCCGACTCCAGCGCCATCGCGGCCGAAGTGCTCAATGCAATTCCTATTGTGCAAAGCTACGCCGCTGAAGGGCGTGAGGCGGAGCGCTTCAACACCTCATCGACCAACGCCTTTAATGTGGCGATTCGCCGCTCAAAAGCGCGCACTGTGCTGGTGGCCTTCATCATCATTGCAACGTCGGCAGGGCTTCTGTGGGGCCTGTACCAAGGCACGCAAGCGGTGATGAGTGGCGCCATTACTGCGGGCCACTTGGGCCAAACCGTGGTGTACGTGATTATTTTGGCAAGCTCCTCCGCCGTGCTGGGCGAAACCTACGGCGACCTGCTGCGCGCAGCGGGCGCAACCGAGCGGCTGATGGAGCTGCTGGAAACCACGTCGCCCATCACTTCACCATTAAATCCGGTTCCAGCGCCTGTAATACGGGCGGGAAGCGCTATTAAATTTGAAGCAATCAACTTCAACTACCCTTCTCGCCCGCTGCAGCCAGCGCTCACTGATTTCAGTATGAGCGTTGCGCCTGGGGAAACGGTTGCCATCGTTGGCCCGAGCGGCGCAGGCAAAAGCACCGTGTTCCAGTTGCTGCTGCGTTTTTATGACCCCAACTCCGGGCGCATTGAGCTGGACGGCATCGCGACCAAAGACATGGCATTGCCCGACTTGCGCAGGCGGGTGGGAATCGTGCCGCAAGATGCAGTGATTTTCTCAACCAGTGCGCTTGAAAACATCCGCTACGGCAAACCTGAAGCAACTGACGATGAGGTCAAAAACGCCGCCAAAGCCGCATTTGCGGACGACTTTATTTTGAAACTGCCCGAGGGCTACAGCACCTTTTTAGGCGAGCGCGGCGTGCGCCTTTCCGGAGGGCAGCGCCAGCGCATCGCAATTGCACGGGCCATGCTGAAAAACTCGCCACTGCTGCTGCTGGACGAAGCCACCAGCGCACTTGATGCCGAAAGTGAGCGCATGGTGCAGGCCGCGCTTGAATCAGCCATGAAGGGTCGTACCACGCTGGTGGTGGCGCACCGCCTGGCCACCGTTCAGCAAGCTGATCGCATTTTGGTGCTCGATCACGGAAAACTGGTGGAGCAAGGCACGCACCACGAGCTGGTGGCTCAGGGCGGCGTTTATGCGCGACTTGCAGCGTTGCAATTTACAAGTTAATTTTTAATTGGATAGGCTGCGCGTTTCTGCACCAAAGGCCTGATTTCACCTGATTGAGTAAACGTTTCAAGATGGCTAAAAAACTCGTTGTAATTCTTTTAGCCGCCTCGTGTTGCCTGCTCACTGGATGGGTCGTTGGATCTTTGTTTCCTTTTCCGCTTTGGCCCCATTCAGATTGCCACCGCCTTGGAGGCAGCATTGAAGTTGCAGACGGCCCGGGTAAACCTCGCAACTGCGTTATCCCTGTTAGTGATCATTAAAGCCGCCTCAAATGTCGCGCAACGCATAACTATGCCTTTTTCGCATAGCATGACCTGAACGCGGCCTTAGACATTTTTTCAGCAATCTCCTAAAGTCGCAGATTCCCGCTGAAACTTAAAAGGAAATTTATGTCTGCTGCCCCACAAAACGCGCCGCCTGTTGCAACTACTACCCACGTGCTGCCGTCGTACCTGGATGCCAGCAACCTCGGGCCTTGGGGGAATTACCTGCAGCAAGTTGACCGGGTCATTCCGCACCTGGGCAGCCTGGCGCGTTGGGCTGAAACGCTCAAGCGCCCCAAGCGCGTATTGATTGTGGATGTGCCGATTCATATGGACGACGGCACGGTGGCGCACTTTGAAGGCTACCGGGTGCAGCACAACGTGTCGCGCGGACCGGGCAAGGGCGGCGTGCGCTTTCACCAGGACGTGACGTTGTCTGAAGTGATGGCGCTGTCGGCGTGGATGTCGGTCAAAAACGCTGCGGTGAACGTGCCGTACGGCGGCGCCAAAGGCGGCATTCGGGTCGATCCGAAAAAGCTATCGCGCGGCGAGCTGGAGCGCATGACGCGCCGCTACACCAGCGAGATCGGCATCATCATCGGCCCGAACAAAGACATTCCGGCACCCGACGTCAACACCAATGAGCAAATCATGGCGTGGATGATGGACACCTATTCCATGAACACAGGTTCTACCGCAACAGGCGTGGTCACTGGCAAGCCGGTGGACCTGGGCGGCTCACTGGGACGGCGCGAAGCGACTGGGCGCGGCGTGTACACGGTTGGCTGCGAGGCGGCGCAGCATATCGGCCTTGAAATAAAGGGCGCACGCATTGCGGTGCAAGGCTTTGGCAACGTGGGCGGCGTGGCAGGCAAATTGTTTGCCGAAGCTGGCGCGCGGATTGTGGCTGTGCAGGACCACACCGGAACGATTTACAAAGAAGCCGGATTCAACGTACCTTCGCTGCTTGAGCACGTTGCAGAGCACGGCGGAGTCGGCGGTTTCGCAAAGGCTGAAAGCATTGCCGACGATACCTTTTGGGACGTCGATTGCGATATTTTGATACCGGCTGCGCTTGAGCAGCAAATCACTGCACACAATGCAGGCCGCATCAAAGCCCGCATGGTCATTGAAGGGGCGAACGGCCCCACCACCCCAGCGGCCGACGATATTTTGCAGTCCCGAAACATTCTGGTGCTGCCAGATGTAATCGCCAATGCGGGCGGCGTAACGGTGAGTTATTTTGAATGGGTACAGGATTTTTCAAGCTTCTTCTGGGATGAAGAAGAGATCAACGCGCGCCTGGTCAAAATCATGAAGCACGCATTTGCCGCAGTGTGGGCAGTATCAACCGATCAAAAAGTCAGCCTTCGAACTGCGACGTTTATTGTGGCTTGCAAGCGGATTTTGCACACGCGCGAGCTGCGCGGTTTGTACCCTTGATGGGACGTGCTACAGGCCTCTAAAACCTGAACTGGCTGCTCAGTTTATGACGAAAATAAGCTGTAGCGCAATAAGTACGGGCGCAAGCAGCTGCTATTTTAATGGTATTGAGTTATTGAAGTGTTTCTTTGAGCGCTGCGGGCATGGGCAGCGGCATCACTTCGATGCCCTCCTCCATTAGCTCAATGGCTTCGCGCTTGGTGGTTTGCCCGCGAATGCTGCGCGGCTCGGCTTCTCCGTAGTGCATGGCCCGCGCTTGGTGGGCAAAACGGTCGCCGACGTCTTCAGTATTGGCAACAACATGCCGCAGCGCTTTTAAAAACAGCGCTTGCTGCTCTGCGCTGCCTTTCACGTCACCGGCAATAGCATGTGAAAGTGCCAGTGCAGTGTTACCCGATTCGGCTGGAACCGGTTGCACCTGTGGGTCTGCAGTCTCAGAGTTTTTTACATTTTCAGCAGGTGCAACGTGACCACCAAGATTAAGCCGGGGCGCGCTGGGCATTTTGACCACTGCGCTGTCGTTGCACATCGGGCACTGAACCAGCTTGCGTTCAAGCTGCGACTGGAAGTCGTCTTCTGAGCCAAACCAGCCTTCAAACGAATGCTGCTGCGCACATTGAAGACTCAAAACTTTCATGGTGCGCGATGGTTAACCGGAGCAAGCGCTGCTTGCTAGGTACCCAACGATTTGACGATGCTTTGAATAGACTGCGCGCACAGCGTCATCAAGCCGCCGGGGAGTATGCCCAGAATCAGAATCAGCGCGCCGTTGATGGTGAGTACCACGCGCGCGTCGGCTGGCGCTGAAATGGGGTGCACATGGCCTTGCGGCTCGTCGAAGTACATCACCTTGATGATGCGCAAATAGTAAAACGCACCGACCAGCGACATCAGCACGGCAAACACGGCCAGAAGCAGATAGCTTGTTTGCTGCGATGAAATCAAAGCTTGCAACACGGATAGCTTGGCGTAGAACCCAACCAGTGGCGGCAGCCCAGCCAATGACAGCATGGCCACGGCCATCACACCCGCGTAAAGCGGGCTGCGCTGGTTCAGCCCAGCCAGGTCAGCAATTTCTTCTGACTCATGGCCAGCCCGCGCAAGCAGCATGATGACGCCGAACGCGGCCAGCGTCGTCAACACATATGTCACCGCATAAAACATGGCAGCGCTATAAGCCGACTCAGCGTTCAGCTGGTTGCCATTGACCACCCCCGACAACATGCCAAGCAGCAAAAAGCCCATTTGGGAAATAGTTGAAAAAGCCAGCATGCGCTTCAGGTTGGTTTGCGCAATCGCGGCCAGGTTACCAATCAGCAAAGAGCCTATCGCCAAAACGGCCAGCATTTGCTGCCAGTCAAAAGCCAGTGGTAACAAGCCTTCTACCAGCAACCTGAGACAAATCGCAAAAGCCGCTAGCTGCGGCGCGCCGCCAATCAACAAAGTGACTGCTGTTGGCGCGCCTTGGTACACATCTGGCAACCACATGTGAAACGGAACCGCCCCCAGCTTGAAAGCCAGGCCCGCCACAATAAATACGAGGCCGAAAACCAGCACCTGGTGCTTGACCTGCCTGCTGGAAATCGCGTTGAACACTTCGTTGACGTCGAGCGAGCCGGTCGCGCCGTAGAGCATCGACAAACCGTACAGCAAAAAGCCCGAGGCCAGCGCCCCCAACACGAAGTACTTCATGGCGGCTTCAGTAGCAGTGGCATTGTCCCGGCGCAGCGCTACCAATGCATAGCTGCACAACGTGAGCAGCTCCAGGCCCATGTAGATGACCAGAAAGTTATGGCCAGAAATCATCACAAACATACCGAGCAGCGCAAACAAACTGAGCGTGAAAAACTCGCCGCCGCGCAGCATGTCCCGGTCATACGCGTAATGGCGGCCATACACTAGCGACATGATGAGCGCTATGCACGAAAAGCACTTGAGCAAACTGCCCATCGGGTCTACAACCACCATCTTGCCAAAGCCGTAAAACGTCTCGCCGCCCAGCGCAAAATAGGCCTGCAGAGCAGCCACAACAGCAAGTGTCAGCAAAGTGATGACGTAGGTGCCGGTGCGCTTTGGCGTTTTCACCCACAAGTCGGCCAGCAAAATAATGCAGGACATCACCAGCAAAATGATCTCGGGGACCACCGCGATCCAGGAAAGTTTGTCAATCATCTGAAGTCTTATCTTTTGCTTGTTGTTTTCAGTTCAGCTTGTCAGTTGAGCTTTTTAATTCAGCTTCGGCTTTGCAACGTGCACCAACAAGTCAGCTACCGAGCTGTTCATGACATCGGTAAACGGCTTGGGGTACAAGCCCATGTAAAGGGTGGCGGCAGCCAGCAGTGCCAACATTAAAAATTCTCTGGCATTGATGTCTGCTAAACCCTTGACATCATCATTGGTCACCGGGCCAAGGTACACGCGTTTGAACATCCAAAGGGTGTACGCGGCGCCAGAAATCAAGGCAGTTGCTGCGGCAAAGCCAATCCAGAAGTTAAATTTAACGGCACCCAAAATCACCATCCACTCACCGACAAACCCAGCAGTGGCGGGCAAGCCGCAATTGGCCACGGCAAAAAACAAACCAAATGCCGCAAACTTTGGCATGGTGCTCACCACACCGCCGTAGCTGGATATCTCACGCGAATGCACGCGGTCATACAGCACACCAATGCACAAGAACATGGCGCCAGACACGAAACCGTGCGCCAGCATTTGCACTATTCCACCCGACACACCCAGGTCGTTAAAAATGAAAAAGCCAAGCGTCACAAACCCCATGTGCGCGACCGATGAATAAGCCACCAGCTTTTTCATATCCTGCTGGACCAGCGCCACCAAACCAACATAAATCACAGCGGTGAGCGACAGCGCAATCATCAGCCAGGCCCATTCGCGTGATGCGTCAGGCGCAATGGGCATTGAAAAACGCAAAAATCCGTAAGCGCCAAGTTTTAACATGATGGCGGCCAAAACCGCAGAGCCGCCCGTGGGCGCTTCAACGTGCACATCAGGCAGCCAGGTGTGCACCGGAAACATCGGAACCTTCACAGCGAAAGCCGCAAAGAAAGCGAAGAAAAGCAGCGTTTGAATGGTGCTACCGAGCGGCAGTTTGTGCCAGGTCAAAATATCAAAGCTGCCGCCCGATTTGTTATACAGATAAATCAAGGCGACCAACATGAGCAGTGAGCCGAGCAACGTGTACAAAAAGAACTTGAATGCAGCGTAAATTTTATTTGGCCCGCCCCAAATTCCGATAATTAAATACATCGGGATCAGTGTGGCTTCAAAAAATACATAAAACAGCAAGCCATCCAGCGCGCTGAACACACCAATCATCAGGCCGCTCAAAATCAAAAACGATGCCATGTACTGATTGACACGCGTGGTGATGGATTCCCAACTAGCGATGATCACCACCACATTTATAAATGCGGTGAGCAACACAAACCAAAGTGAAATGCCGTCTACACCAACGTGGTAGTTGACATTAAATCGCGCAATCCAGCTGCCTTTTTCCACAAACTGCATGGCAGCCGTACCGAGCTTGAAGCCGTCATAGAGCGGCAGCGTGACCAAAAAGCTCACGACCGCACCAACCAAAGCAATCCAGCGGACGCTACGCGCCTGGTCATCACGGCCAAAGGCCAAAAGCACCAGACCAAAAAAAATCGGCGTCCAAATCGCAAGGCTGAGCAATCCCATTCTTATACTTTCTCGTTTTTATTCTTGGACAAAAGCTATTGGCTATTGGCTATCGGTTCAACCAGACGAAATACGTCATCAACACGAACACGCCAATGATCATGCCGAACGCGTAGTGGTAAATGAAACCTGACTGCAAACGCCGAACCACGCTGGACACCCAGCTCACGACTTTCCAGGAGCCGTTGACCAGCGCTCCGTCGATGATGGCTTGATCCCCGACTTTCCACAGCCCCATCCCCAAGCCGCGGGCACCGCGTGCCAACACGTTTTCATTGAACCAGTCGAGGTAATACTTGTTTTCAAGCAGCGTGTAGACGGGCTGAAAAATTCGCTTTATTGCTGTTGGCAAAGCTGGG
>JANNCT010000146.1:0-3818 GCA_031386895.1 Polaromonas sp. | reverse complement strand
TGGCCCTTGAGCTCTGGACTGTAAAAACGTCTTTGGGGGCGACTGGCAGGTGCTTCGCTCGCTATGGTGTGCATGATCTTCATCGTGCACACTATCTCTTGAACTCAGCTTCGCCTCAAGATGCGTTGCCCGGACGCTTACTCAGGAGTCACCTTCGCCGCAAATGTTCCGCCCCGCTGGTCTTCAACGTCAGCCTTGACAAACCATGGTTACGACCCCACCGCGAAATCCTCCGACGCTAGGCTTTAAACTTTGAGCTGGGAGCAACGAACACACGGGATCAGATCCACGCTGCGGTTGGGGCAGCAAGCGATCAGCGATTCCAACCCTCAATGGCACGGTTGTCGCGGTGTGCATCAGAACGGATCTGAATGCAAAAGCACCAGGGGAGTTTCTGTGCGGTGTTGGCCCGGTCACGGTCAAAGCAGCCAACTTGCTTGCTTCGACCCCAGGCAGGGTGCCGGTGTTCATAAAGACGAACGTCAATCATTGGGATTACAAAGGGTTGTTCCGCGTAGCTGCTTCACATCGGTCGGGGCCGAGATTCGATGCAATGGTTGCCGGGTCAGGCCGGCTACTGAGCAGCGTCAGTGTTGCCATCGAACTGACGAAATAGCTGGGCGGTCGCGCGGTGTGGCGTGACCCACCCACCATGAATATGGCCGGCTCACTCGATTTTTACACTGTACGAGTGGCAACTTCGTCAACTGATTATTGGGCAGATGCTCTTTACCGAATTTTGCTACGTACTTGCAGTCAGATCGCATTCAAATCACACAGCACAACCAGTTCCATTGGCCTTTGAAGAACTTGCTGTGCGGCTTTGGCGTCAGGCAGCACAATGCGACTATGCGCATGCTCAAACACCTTTCGATCCTATTGACGATGCTGCTTGCGTCGCTGGTTGCTACGGCCGAACCGATGCCGCCTGTTGCCAGGGCCGAGGTCGCCAATGCGCTTACGCGTCTGGAGGCCTCAGGCTGCAAATTCAACCGGAATGGGAAGTGGTACACCGGCACACAGGCGCGAGAACACCTGCAAAAAAAGCTTGACTATGCCGAAAAGAAGACGTCACTGAAAACTGCTGAGGAGTTCATCGCCGTTGCTGCAAGCAAGAGCAGCACAACGGGTGAGCCGTATCAGGTCAAGTGCGCCGATAAACCGCCGGTTCTCAGCTCGGTGTGGTTGCAGCAGCAGGTGCAGGCAGGTCGTGCTTCAAAGTAACGGTGATGGGCTAACTTGGGGCGGTAGATCTGGTCAGGCAACGTTAACCCGCAGCTCGCGGTGGCCATATTCATCCCCGCAACCCATCGCGTCACACTGCGCCTGCCCAAGCGCGCAGGTGTCCCAACGGCGACGCTTTTTCGGGTAAACCCGCTCGGGGTTCTGAAGGTCTGGACTAACCTGCAACCAGGCTACCAACAACATCGTCAACATCGTCAACATCGTCGACACAGGTAGCCGCTTAGCTGCGCTTGGTATTTTCAACCCTGCTTCAAACAATTTTCAGGAGACACCGTCATGGTTTTAAAGTTTCAGTTTCGGCTCGCCCTCGTTGCCAGCGCTGCGGCTCTTGCCGCTTGCGGCGGGGGTGGTTCAGACCCGGCGCCAATCCCGGTGGTGCCTGAAGAAGTACGCGCCCAGGACAGCCGAAACGACTTTGCCGTGAGCGCGGCAGATGCTTCTGCCACCACGTTTGCGCCCATGAGCCAGCAGACCACCGACGCAGTTGACGTCACCACCACCAGCCGCTGGGTGGGTGTGTTGGGCACTTCGGGTTACAGGGTCGAAGTGCCGGCCAACTGGAACGGCAAGCTGGTGATGTACGCGCACGGCTTTGCCGGCAATGGCAATGTGCTGTCGGTGCAAAACCCGTCGATTCGCCGCTACCTGATTCAAAACGGCTACGCCTGGGCTGCTTCGAGCTACAGTAAAAATTATTACGACGTGCGCGCTGGCGTGGAAGACACAAATGCGCTGGCGCTGGAGTTCAACAAGATCGCCGCTAAAAATAGCCGCGCGCTGGCTGCTCCCACCAGAATCTACATCACTGGCGTTTCCATGGGCGGCCACATCAGTGCAGCTGCGATTGAAGACGAAACTGCCATCACTGCGAACAACAAGGTCAAGTACGCTGGTGCCGTGCCAATGTGCGCTGTGGCGGGTGACACCGAGCTGTTTGACACCTTTGCCGCTATCCAGATTGCTGCGCAGACTGTGGCAGGCCTGGCCAGCAACCCAACCGATAAGTGGCTTGACATTGAGCCAACTGTGCGCAGCACCCTGTTCACTACTTTTCCTGGTACGCCCACGCCCGTCAAAGGTGCCCAGTTCGTTTCAATTTTGCAAAACCTCACCGGTGGCCCGCGCCCCATGTTTGCGCAAGGCCTGGCGTTTGGCGGCAGCTTTCCGTCGGCCTATGGCACCTTCGGCAGCGACGGCACCGTCACCGGTATTTTGAATAAAAATATTCTGGACACCAATCGGTATGTCTACACCATCGACGGAGATGCAGCGGGTTCTGCTGCCATCAACGCTGCAGCACAAAAGCTCACGGCGGCGCCAGACGCCAACCGCCTGCGTTTAGGTGGCCTGCGCTGGATTCCGAAGGTCAACGGCGAGTTCAGAGTTCCGGTGGTCACCATCCATACGCTGGGAGATCTGTTCGTGCCGTTCAACATGCAGCAGGTGTACCAAAAACGGACGGCTGCCAAAGGCAACAGCACGTGGCTGGTGCAGCGCGCCATTCGCGGGGCCAGCCATTGCGACTTTACCGTGGCTGAATCTGAAACCGCATTCGACGACATGATCAAGTGGGAGCGCGACGGCGTCAAGCCGCTGGGCGATGACGTGGTTACGCCTGCCGTGGTCGCCGCCCCCAGTTACGGCTGCAAATTCACCAAAAACAACCTGGGGCCAGACGACGCCGCGTTTGTTGGCCAGCTGCGGGCCGGTATTGCGCAGTCAACTCCAGCGTGTGCACCTTGAACCTGGCATAGCGCAAACGGCGGGTGCACGAGCAGCCGCGATCGATTATAAAAAGGGGCCTTAGCGCCCCTTTTTTTCGTCTCTCGCTTGCCACTGGTGGTGGGAAGGCTCTGGTTGTTTGTTTGCAGGCATCTACATCAACAAACGAATAGCCCAGGGTAAGCGCCCAATTAAACTGCGAACATGACGACCATTTCTGTCCGTAAAGCCGTTGCCTCTGACATCGAAGAACTGTCGGAGCTGTTTGATCAATACCGCGTTTTTCAGGGCAAAAAAAGTGATCTGCAGGCGGCCAGAGCGTTCTTGCAAGAAAGGTTTGAGCGCGCAGAGTCGATTGTCTTCATGGCGCGCGAGGGGTCGGTGCCGCTGGGGTTTGCGCAGCTTTACCCGAGCTTTTCGTCAACTGCGTTGGCGAGGGTTTTTATTCTGAACGATCTGTTCGTGCGTGCAAATGGTCGGCGCAAAGGAGTGGCGTCAAAGCTGTTGACAGCGCTTGAAGCGTATGCTTGGTCTGAAAAAGCGACGCGGGTCACGCTCAACGTTGCGATGGACAACCCGCAAGCGCAGGCGCTTTACAAGGCGCAGGGCTGGAGCCGGGACGCGCAGTTTTTTATGTTCCACCGCTTTGCGGCTGGCGCCTGAGCGAATCACTGACTCACCTTACTCTGCGCCCCTGTGAATCGCCCCGGTTTGACCTTGCCCCCGAAAAACGTATCCCTTGCTGAGTGTTTAAATTCACGCAAGGAAAACGGAAATGGAAAAAACTGCAAGAGCGCGATACACGCTCGAATTCAAGCAAGAGGCGGTGCGACTGGTCGAGGCAGGCCAAA
>JANNCT010000101.1:0-21033 GCA_031386895.1 Polaromonas sp. | reverse complement strand
CCACTGCCGTGCCAGGGTCGCGTCACCATTCAACGCCATCATGCGGGCTGCAGCATGCACAACAAGCTCAGGCATGGCACGCTCGCTGCCGTCCAGCGCGTTCCAGGCTTGTTCAAGCTGCGCCGGGTCGTGCGCGTCGCTTAACAATTCAAGCCCCAACCCACGCACGATGCTTTGCGCTGCAGTGGGCGAAAACGCGCGGTGTTTCCCCAGCAGGCGGGCGGTATCCAAGGCAACCGCCGTTTGCCTGAGCTGCCGGGTGGCGCGCAGCTTCAAGCGCAAAGCGAGCGTGCGCCGGTTCGCGCCTTGGGGAAGCTGCGCAAGCGCATCAAGTGATGCCGCAGCGTCGCGGTCATCCAGCGCCCAGCGTGCCGCCCTGAACTGCACGCCTTCACGAATTTCTTGCGCGTGGCGCGGCGCGGAGCTTTGCAGCGCCAGTTGCAAGTGCGCATCACGCAGCGGGGTGTTTTGCAATGACTGCGCGCTTTCAGCGACCAGCAAATGCGCCAGCGACTGCAATTGGCTGGCCCTGGCCGCGTTGTATCCGGTGAATTTGTCAGCAGCCTGTCCCGACTCATCTGCGAGCCGCGCCAGGCTTTTTTCCTGCGCCAGCGCATTTTGTGCAGACTTGGTGGCGCGAATGTAGCGGCCCGCCAACTGGTGTGCCAGCGCGTCCATCAATGCGCCGTACATGGCGCGTTCTTTTTGCTGGGCACGCCAGCGTTTGGCTTCTACTGGCAAGCTGAATATGGCAGACAAAGCCCGCAGTGCCGCATACAGCAGCAAGAACACGCCTAGCAGCAGCAACATCACTAAATTGAACGAAACATCCACCCGGTGGGGTGGCCAGAACACGGTGACCACGGCCTGGTTGTTGCCTGCAATCAAAGCAGTAGCCACCGCAACTGCAAACAAAGCCAAAAGCCAAAGGGCGGCGCGCATGTGTGGTGTGGCTTGTGGTGGGAGTAAAAAGTTGGACTAACGGCCAGCCGCAGCCGTGTTCAGCGCGGCCATGGTTTCGTCAAGGCGCGGCAATTCGCTGGTTTTGAGCTGGCTTTGCACTTGCTGCAACAGCTCTTTTGCGGCCTGGGTTTTGCGGGACGTTGCATCAAAATACTTGCCCAGCCACAGCGCCGCATTGGCCAAATCTGCACGCGCGGTATCGGTTTGCCGCGACAGCAACCCCAAGCGCGCATTGAGCAGACGCAGCTTGAAGTTTTCACGCAAAAAGAAGGCTTGCTCGGGCGACAGCAGCGCGGCTTCTGGTTGATCAATGCGGCTCACACGCAGCAGCCGGCGTGCTTCTTCGCGCACATTGGCAATCGCAGTGCGCACACCGCCAAGCATTCGCTCTTTGTCAAACCAGGCCAGTACGTTCATGCCTTCTGCTGCGGGGGATGGCGCGGTGTCGCCCGGTTTGGGCTCTGCAGGCTTGGGGCGCCCAGATGCGCCGGGATTTACTTCTGCCCGTGCACCGCTTTCTACCAGCGCATTGGCCACCGGCATGTCGTCGGCCAGCCGCGTCAGCTCGTCAATTTTCATCATCAGCACGGGCACATCGGTCAGGCTGGCGGCTTTGATGCGCTCGGTGTCCTTGGCAATCGCGCGTTGCAGCGGATTCAAGCGCGGCTGCGCGGCGCGGGTCAAGCGCTGGTCGGCGGACCTGAGCGCCGCAATCAGTGGCTCTGCGCTGCCAGTTAACTGGGCCTGCTGCTGGGCCAGGCGAATGGCAGACTCCACGTCTACCACCAGGTTTTCATCGCGTGAGCGGGACAGGCTTTGCATTAGCTCTTCAAGCTGGGTACGCTGCAGGCTGACCTCGCTGATGCGGCTTTCTTGCAGCGCAAGTCGGGCGGTGACTTGCGCGGCGCTGTCTTGCGCTGCCTCAGCCAGGGTGCGCGCCTCTATCGACCGGGCGCCAGATTCCAGGCTGCGGCGCGCCAGCTCCTCCTGAATATTGCTGAGCTTTTGCCACAGCAGGCCGCTGACCAGCAACGCAGCGACGGCCAGCATGGCCACTGCAAATGCCCATTTTTTAGGCACAGCAATGGAAGTTGCCACCACGCTGGCCTGCAGCGGCGAAGCTGCAGTGACTGGCTCTGGCGCATCTGGTACGTTTGGCAGGGAGGCTGGCAAGTCTGAAGGGTTGGAACTCATGGCGCTGTTGATTCTATCGAGCGCAGTGCCTGCACAATGTCCGGCAAGGCTGGTCGTGACGCAATCGCAACACCAAAGCCAGCCGCGCGCACTGCCTCCAAAATTCTTGGGTGCGTAGCAATGGCCACCGCGTTGCGCCAGTCAGTGCCTTTCAAACCATGCGCATCGCGCAGATGCGCAACCGCTTCCGAGCTGCTAAACAGCCACACCGAGCCGTCAATGCTTGCAGAGCGGGCCAGGTCAACTTGCGCCGGGTTGAGCAGCGGCGCCTGGCGCTGGTAAACAGTTACAACATCCACGTGGCAGCCAGCCGCTTGCCACTTTTGCGTCAGCCAGTCCCTGGGCTGCACGGCGCTTGCAGATACTGCAGCTACATCAGGTGCTGATTCGCTGTGCCCGCGCACGATTAAAACCCGCGCACCGCGCCAATCGCGCGAGCCCACCACATCCCACAGCGCCTGAGAGTCAAATTGCGCCGCATCTGCCAGCGGTGCATCAATTTGCGCTGCCGGTACGCCTTGGGCTTGCAGTGCAGCAGCGGTGCCAGGCCCTGGGGCTAGAAAGCGCAGGTCGGCCGGAAGCGTCTTCTCGTCAAAAATTGCTATTAAATTAGTAGCTTCTTGCGCCCGGTTTAATTGCGCTAGAGCCCTATTTGACTTAAAAAAGTATTCAACCGCATTGCCACTGACAAACATGCACGCGGCGTACTGCCCCAGGTTTTTCCACGCGCCTTCAAGCGCTTGCATATCGGCAGGGTTTGTTGTGCCGACAATTTCAATCAGCGGCAACGCTTGCGCCTTGAATCCAGCGCGGGTGAGGTTTTCAACCCAATGCGCCGCGTCTTGGGCACCTCGCGTGACCATCACCCGGAAATTGACGCGGCCAGCAGACACCTTCAACCAGCGGCCTGAACAGCGTCGTTCTGGGCCCACACCGCGCCGCCTGCACGCAACTGCGCAGCCACGGCGTTGCCCAGCGCTTCGGCTTGGGCAAAAGTGCACACGTGGGACGTTGACCTTGCATGCACCAGCGGCTTGATAACGTTGCTAAGGCTGCCAGGCGCTGCGTCAATACTCAGGGGGTCGCCCCATGCGGCTTCAAGCAACATTCCCTCGTCGCCAGCCGACTCAGGTCCGCGCGTGAATGCTGCCAGCGGCATCGAGCAGCTTCCACCCATCGCGCGTGACACCGTGCGCTCGGCCGTCACGGCCAGCCAGGTCGGCATGTCGGCCAGCGTGGCCAGGCCTTCCAGCAGGTCGACCCGGTCAGCACACACCTCAATACCTAATGCGCCCTGCCCTGCGGCGGGCAGCATGTCGGTAGTGGCAAAAGTGCTGCGAATACGCTCGGGCATTTCAAGGCGCTTTAAGCCCGCCGCCGCCAGCACAATCGCGTCATATTGGCCTTCGTCGAGCTTGCGCAAACGTGTGTCCAGATTGCCGCGCAGCGGTTCAATTTTCAAATCAGGCCGCAAACTTTTGAGCAGTACCAAACGCCGCAAGCTGGACGTGCCCACCACCGCGCCATGCGGCAATTCAGCCAGCGATGCGTAGTTATTCGACACGAAAGCATCGTGCGGGTCTTCGCGTGTCATCACGCAGGCCAGTGCAAAGCCGTCAGGCAGGTCCATCGGCACGTCTTTAAGTGAATGCACCGCAATGTCCGCGCGACCTTCTTGCAGAGCGACTTCCAGCTCTTTAACGAACAAGCCTTTGCCGCCGACTTTGCTCAGCGACCGGTCCAAAATCTGGTCGCCCAGAGTGGTCATGCCCAGCAGCTCAACCTGCCAGCCCAGCCTGGTTTCCAGCAAGGCTTTTACGTGTTCGGCTTGCCACAGCGCCAGTCGGCTTTCGCGGGTGGCGATCACTACTTTCAGGGTTGCTTTGTTTGCTCTGCTGTTGACTGCTTTTTCTTGTGCACTCTGCTCTGCCTGTTGCATGTTTGCGCCCTGTAACCCGTTTGTAATCGTTTAAAAAAGGCAATGCTAGCATGCAGGCAGCCTGTAACCGCACCAAAAACCATGATCAAAAAGAACACCAAAGACAACGAACGCCCACTGGTAGAAGACATCCGCTTGCTGGGCCGGATTTTGGGCGATGTGATTCGGGAGCAAGAGGGCAGCGCGGCCTATGAATTGGTTGAGCAGGTGCGCAAGTTGTCAGTCGCTTTCAGGCGCGACGCCAATATTGAAGCCGACAAGGCGCTGAAAAAGCTGCTCAAAAGCTTGAGCGGTGACCAGACCGTGAGCGTGATTCGCGCGTTTACTTACTTCAGCCACCTGGCCAACCTGGCCGAAGACCGCCACCACATTCGCCGCCGCGCTATTCACGAACGTGCTGGCGACACCCAAGAAGGCAGCATAGAAGTGGCTCTGGCGCGCTTGCGCTGGGCGGGAATAGCTCCTAAAACCATAGCCGACATGCTGGCCCACAGTTTTGTGTCCCCGGTACTGACGGCCCACCCGACTGAAGTGCAGCGCAAGAGCATATTGGATGCAGAGCGCGACATTGCGCAGCTGCTCACCGCGCGAGATGGCGTCAAAGCCCTTGCGCTGGCCGTGCACGCGGCCAGCCCGGCACTGGCCGCCAAAGACGCGCTGACCCCGCGTGAACTTGCGGCCAATGAAGCGCAATTGCGGGCACGCGTGATGCAGTTGTGGCAAACCCGCCTGCTGCGCTTTACCAAGCTGACGGTGGCCGACGAAATTGAAAACGCCTTGAGCTATTACGAAGCCACTTTTTTGCGCGAAATACCCAAGCTGTATGCCAACCTCGAAAAAGAATTAGGCGATTCACCGATCCACAGCTTTTTACGCATGGGCCAGTGGATAGGCGGCGACCGCGACGGCAACCCGAACGTGTCAGCCGCAACGCTGAACTACGCCCTGAGCCGCCAGGCCGAAGTGGCACTGCGCCACTACCTGACCGAAGTGCATTTTTTAGGTGGCGAGCTGTCGCTGTCGGCCATGCTCGTTGACGTCAGCCCGGCCATGCAGGCGCTTAGCAATAGCTCCCCTGACACCAACGAACACCGGCAAGACGAGCCTTACCGCCGCGCCCTGACTGGCGTGTACGCCCGTCTGGCTGCTACGCTTAAAAACCTGACTGGCGGTGACGCCGCGCGCCATGCAGTAGCGCCGCAAAACGCGTACGCCAGATCTGAAGATTTTTTGGCCGACCTGCGCACCATTGAAGCGTCGCTCAAAGCAAACCACGGGCAAGCTCTGGTCGCGCAGCGCTTGCAGCCACTTATTCGCGCTGTGGATGTTTTTGGCTTCCATCTGGCCACAGTGGATTTGCGCCAAAGCTCGGACAAGCACGAAGAAGTGGTGGCCGAACTGCTAGCCACCGCGCGCATTGCGCCTGCCTATGCGGGTCTGGATGAAATGGCCAAGCGCGAGCTGCTGATGCGCTTGTTGAATGATGCCAGACCAATGTGTGTTGTCGGTGCGGTGTATTCGAAGCATGCGCAGGGGGAACTGGCTATTTTTGAGGCAGCGCGTACAGCACGCGCCCGATTCGGCAAGGAAGCGATCCGCCACTACATCATCAGCCACACAGAAACGGTGAGCGATTTACTCGAAGTGCTGCTGCTGCAAAAAGAAGTGGGTCTGATGCACAACACACTAGACAGTAATGGTGTCAATGACCTGATCGTCGTACCGCTGTTTGAAACCATTGAAGACCTGCGCAACGCCGCGCCTATCATGCGCGAGTTCTACGCCCTGCCCGGCATTGCGCAACTGGTCAAACGCAGCGGGGCTGAGCAAGACATCATGCTCGGCTATTCAGACAGCAATAAGGACGGGGGCATTTTTACCAGCAACTGGGAGCTGTACCGGGCAGAAATTGCGCTGGTGGAGTTGTTTGATGAGCTTGCCAACTCTTTTGATATTCAACTGCGCATGTTCCACGGTCGCGGCGGCACAGTGGGCCGTGGCGGTGGCCCAAGCTACCAGGCGATTCTGGCGCAACCACCCGGCACCGTGCGCGGGCAAATCCGCCTGACCGAGCAAGGCGAAGTAATCGGTTCCAAATACGCCAACCCGGAAATCGGCAGGCGCAACCTTGAAACGCTGGTGGCCGCCACACTTGAAGCCACGCTGCTGCAGCCAACCAAGCCCGCCACCAAAGCATTCTTGCAAGCAGCAGCTGATTTGTCGACTGCCAGCATGGCTGCCTACCGTGCACTGGTGTACGAGACCCCAGGCTTTACCGAATACTTCTTTAGCGCCACGCCGATAAGAGAGATTGCAGAGCTAAACATCGGCTCCCGTCCAGCATCACGCAAACCCAGTCAAAAAATAGAAGACCTGCGCGCCATACCCTGGGGATTTAGCTGGGGCCAATGCCGCCTGACACTGCCCGGCTGGTACGGTTTTGGCTCGGCAGTTGAAAGCATGTTGGCCGATGGCGGCACGCCCACCAGACGAAAAGAAGCGACCCAACTGCTGCAAAAAATGGTCAAGGAATGGCCGTTTTTCAGAACGCTGCTCAGCAACATGGACATGGTGCTGGCTAAAAGCGATTTGGCCCTGGCTTCGCGCTATTCAGAACTGGTGCTGGACGCCAAACTGCGCAAAAAAATATTCACGGCGATAGAAGCCGAATGGCACCGCACGGTGAGTGCCCTGGCACTCATCACCGGCGAGAAGCAGCTGCTGGCCGGCAACGCATCCCTGCAGCGCTCCATCCGCCACAGCTTTCCCTACATTGATCCCCTTCACCACCTCCAGGTAGAGTTGATCAGGCGCTACCGGGCGGGCCAGGCAGACGAGCGCGTGCAGCGAGGGATTCATATTTCGATCAATGGTATCGCGGCTGGGTTGCGCAATACTGGGTGAGCGAAATTTGCTATTTAATCAGGAGCTGCTTGCGCCCGTATTTATTGCGCCACGGGCCTTTTATTTAATAAATTCAGCCTTTATTGAAGAGTCCAGTTTTAACCTATCAGCAACCGAAAATGCTATTCGCAGTAATATTTACCGATAATCCCGGCCACGGCGTTTTCAGGGCGGAAAATCTGCAGGCTCACATCGACTGGGTGGACCAGAACAAAGCAGCCGTGTTGGTGGCTGGATCACTGAGGGTTGAGCCAACCGACACGCCCAAGGGTGGCTTGTGGATTGTGGAAGCCGAGTCCAAAGCGAGCGTCGAGCAGATCATGTTGAGCGATCCTTTTTACACCTGCGGCCTTCGTCAAAGTATTGAAGTGCTGCATTGGAGTAAAGCGCTAGCGGACCACCGGGCGTTAGTGTGAACCGCAGCCAGTTTGGCTAAGCGTCGAACTGATTTCCGGCCCGGATAGGCTTTGCGAATGGTGTGAGGAATGTGTATTGTGAACGCCAGCACACGCTCCCAAAACGAAATCATGTTGTCAACATAGAACCGCCATTTGCGCTTACGGGCGCGAGCAGCTATTGATTCAGTAGTTATTTTGCGCGCCTGCCCGGCTGCCTTTTTACGGCGGCCTGCATATGCGAAGGCCCCCCACAACACCCGTGCTGTCCTGCCTTCTGTAGGCAGCGTCCTATGCAAAGTGCAGCGCAGTCTGATGCCCTTTTTAGGGGTTCGTGCGTACGATGAATCCCAGCGCAAAACGCGCTTGAACACTACACGCTTTCTTCGTAGTCAGCCCAGCAAGACCATTACGCATCTGGAATCCACCATGTCTACCATCACAACTCCAGCTGGCCGCGCTTCAGCTGCCAATTTATCCAATGATTTTGTGTCTACCGACACTGCAGCGTTGGCCTCGCACATGAGCCGATGCGCCAGCACGCGAAGCCGGTTTTTCAGCGTTCACGCCGTGGCAGAGTCGCTTAAAAGCCTGCTTTTTGCGCGCATGGTGACGGCCCTGCTGATTGCAGCGGTCCTGGCAGGCGCAACGGCTTTGGTTTGAAGGCGTGAACGAGCGCGCCACCGATCAGCTTGGCCTTTTAAGCCCCTACGCCAGAGAAATTTTTGCAACCCACTCAGGGGAAACCGAGCAGCTGATTCGCGCGGAGCTATTTGGTGCGCAACGCTTTGAAGAGCATGGCCGCAGTCTGGCCCAGGCGCAGGCGATTCAGACCACGTCCACTTGGGGCGAAAGTCTCTCTTTTTTCCCGCGCGTGCATGAAAACATCGCCGCGCTCAGGCGTGCCTACGACTACATCGCCACCATCTCGCAAAGCGGCCAGTACGTCACGCCAGCTGCCGAGTGGTTGCTCGATAACTTTCACCTGGTTGAAGCACAGCTGCAGCAAATTTCCGAAGGCGTGCCGCGCAGGTACTACGCGGACCTGCCGAAACTGGCCGACAAGCCCCTGGCGGGCCTTCCGCGTGTGTACGGCATTGCATGGGCGTATGTGGCGCATACCGACAGCGTTCTGGACCCCTACCTTTTCACAGCTTTTTTACATGCTTATCAGGATGTCAGTGAGCTGAGCCTGGGAGAGTTGTGGGCCCTGCCTACTACGCTGCGTGTGGTGCTGCTTGAAAATTTGCGCCGGGTGGCAGACCAGATTGCGGAAGGCAAAGCGTCCCGCGAAGCAGCGCACGCGGTGTGGGATGCCCCGACGCCGCTGCGCGAACAGGCACTTGATGAGCTGCTGGAGCGCTTTCGCGAGATGGGTCTGGAGCGCAGCTTTCTCACGCAGTTGTGGCAGCGCATGCCGGATCAACCCACTGAAGCCAGCGCGTTATTGGTGCGCTGGACGGCCCAGCACTGCCCGGACGGCCTTACGCTGATTGCCGACAGCCAGTCGGCCCAGGTGTCGAGCAACCTGACCATCAGCAACATCATCAACAGCCTGCGCATGATTGGCCAGGTGGAGTGGAGTGAGCTGATTGAGCCGGTGAGCCGATCACTGCAAGTGCTCAGGCAATTGCCGAGCTACGCGCTTGAAAGCGAAGGCACCCGCAAGCAGATCACGCAGGCAATGGAAAAAATTGCGCGCGATACCGGGGCTTCTGAGGTGCAAGTTGCCACGGCAGCAGTGCTTAGCGCTCAGCAAGCTGCACAACAACCCACATTCGACGTAACCAGCGGACAGGGCAGCTCCGCTTTCCACCTGATCGGGCCCGGCCGCGCGCCACTCGCAGCTGCGCTTTTGGCTGCCGGCGGCCACACTGTCAACGCAAGGCAGCTTCAGTTGCCCTTCTCCGCCAACCGGCAAGCGTGGCGACTGCCGCTGTACCTTTTGGGGCTGTTGGTTGGCACCCTGCTGGTACTGGTTTACGCAGGGCAAGGACTTCACGCCCTGCCCTATCTGGCGTGGCAAGGCTGGCTGGCACTTTTCCTGATGGCGTGGCCTGCATCAGAGGCGGTATCAGCCGTCATTCACCGCGTGATTGCCGAATCTACGCGGGTCAAGTCTTTGCCCCGGCTGGACTTTGCCCACGGTATTGAGGAACAGCACCGCGTGCTCGTGGTGATACCGTGCATGCTCACGTCAACACAAAGCAACCGCGCCCTCACCGAGCGGCTGCGCTTGCACTGGCTGGCCAACCTGGAAGACAACGCACAGTTTGCACTGCTGTCTGACTGGGCCGATGCACCGCAGGCCAGCATGCCGACCGACAGCGCTCTGCTGGACGACGCAGTTGCGAAGGTCGCCAAACTCAACGCCACCTACCCGCAGGCCGAAGGCAAGCCAGTCCGCTTTTTGGTCATCCACCGGCCACGGGTGTGGAGCCAGACGCAGGACAAATGGATAGGCTGGGAGCGAAAACGCGGCAAGCTGGAAGCGCTTGTGCGCTGGATCGGCACCGAACATAGCTCCGACACAAAAGCTTGCAGGGGCGGAGAATTCATCTTCAGCCCCGGTATGGTGCTGGCCAACAACATCGCGTTTATCCTGACGCTGGACAGCGACACCGGCTTGCCGCCCGCCGCGCTGCGCGAGCTGGTAGCCATCGCCGCCCACCCGCTGAACACACCGCACATTGACCCCAAGCGCCGCCGCGTGACGCGTGGCTACGGAATTTTTCAGCCACGGGTGGTTACGCCATTGCCCCAGCCTGAAGAACGCACGCCCTTTCATGCCATGTTTGCGGGGCAATGCGGCATTGATCCGTACAGCAGCGGCGCATCAGATCTGTACCAGGACTTGTTTGACATTGGAACTTTCACAGGCAAGGGGCTGCTCAATGTCAAAGCGGTTTATGCAGTGCTTAATGACCGCTTCGATGACGACTGCGTGCTCAGCCACGATCTGCTGGAGGGCACGCTGGCCAGATGCGCCTACGTCAGCGATGTCGCGCTGGTGGAAGACCACCCGCACCACTCAGGGGTAGACGACTCGCGCCACCACCGCTGGACGCGCGGCGACTGGCAATTGCTGCCGCTGATGCTGCACCCCAAAAAATACAGTATTGACCGCCTGGGCCTGTGGAAAATGCTGGACAACTTGCGCCGGTCTTTGATAGTGCCGGTGTCTTTGGCCCTGCTGATATGGGTGGTGTTTACCGACGCCCTACCGGTGGCGGCCGCGCTGGCGGTGGTGCTGAGTGCGTTTTTAGCCGGGCCGCTTCTGGGCGCGCTGGCCGGCCTGGTTCCCACGCGGCGCGGCATTGCGTTGCTGCATTTTTTCCACATTGGCATGGTGCAGGTTTGGCGGGCTATATGTGCAGCGTTGTGGCAGTTCAGCCAGCTGCTTGCCAAATCCATTTTGCAAGTCGATGCGATTGCGCGATCTCTGTGGCGCATGCTGGTCAGCCGCAACCAGCTGCTGCAGTGGACAACCGCTGCCCAGGCGCAAGCTGCGGCCAAATACGCGCTTGCAGCATTCGTGCTCCCGGCTGCCCCGATGTCGGTGGTGTGTGTTGCGCTGGCGGGCTTGGCACTGCTGGGGCCGCACCCAGCCATAGGCGCGGTACTTTTTCTGGTCTGGGCGTGTGCGCCATTGAGCGCATGGTGGGCCAGCAAGCCGTACCGTACGGCACAGGCCAGGCAACTCAGTACCGAAGATCGGGCATACCTCACCGGAATTGCCCGCACAACATGGCAATTCTTCGAGGACTGCGTAGGCCCACTAGACAACCACCTGCCACCAGACAACCTGCAAATTGATGCCGAACCGACGCTGGCGCACCGAACGTCGCCAACCAACATTGGCCTGTATCTGCTGTCGGTGAGCTGTGCGCGGGAATTTGGCTGGATAAGCACCGCGCAGATGACCGCCCGCCTGCAAGACACGCTGCACACCATGGACCGGCTGCCCACCCATGACGGGCATTTTTACAATTGGTACCAAACCGAAACGCTGGAGGTGCTGCTGCCCGCCTATGTCTCAACCGTAGACAGCGGGAATCTGGCGGGGCACTTGCTGGCGGTGAGCGGCGCGTGTGCCAGCGTAATCCGAAAAGCCGACACCACGCTCGATGAAAAGATGCAGCTCAAGCAGATAGCGCAGCACTGTTTGGCCCTCGCCATGGCGATGGATTTTCGCGGCCTGTACAACCCCAAGCGGCACCTGTTTCACATTGGCCTTCGGGTGCATGAACACGCGCTCGATGCCAGCTACTACGACTTGCTGGCATCAGAGTCGCGCCTGGCCAGCTTTTTCGCCATCGCAAAAGGAGATGTGCCGCGCCGCCACTGGATGGCGCTGAGCCGCGCCTTTTTGTCCAGCGGGGTAACGCCTGGGCTCAAGTCGTGGTCCGGCTCCATGTTCGAGTATTTGATGCCCTCTCTGGTGATGCAAGAGCCCGAGCAAGGGCTGCTCGACACATCGAACCTGGCCGCAATTGCCGAGCAACAGGTTTTTGGCGCCAGCCAGGGGCTGCCTTGGGGCATTTCTGAGTCGGCGTATTTCGCACAAGACCATTCACTGGCCTACCAGTATTCACCCTTCGGAGTGCCGCGTCTGGCCCTGCGGCGCACGCCCTCTGCAGACCGGGTTGTCGCGCCGTACGCATCACTCATGGCAACCATGCTGGTTCCTGCTGACGCAATTGCCAATCTGCGCGAGCTTGAAAAGCTGGGGGCCAGAGGTGAATACGGTTTTATGGATGCGGTTGATTTCACCGCCTCACGCCAGGCAGGAACACACCGCTTTAGCGTGGTGAAAAACTACATGGCGCACCACCAGGGCATGGCACTGGTGGCGCTGTGCAACGTGCTGTGCACTGGTGCGCCACAGCGCTGGTTTGCGCAAACGCCGTTGGTGGCAGCGTATGAAACGCTGCTGCACGAACGCTGCCCACGCCAGATCATCAGCACAGCCAATCCACGCGGGCTGCCAGATTTTGATGAGAACGCGCTGGCCAATACGTTTCAATCGCGCACTGTCGACCCCACCAGCGGAAAATGGCAGCCGACCCACCTGCTTTCAAACGGCAGATACAGCGTGGCGCTGCGCGCCAATGGCGCGGGTGTCAGCCGCTGGCGGCAAGGCGGAATCAACCGCAACATCAATCGATGGCGCGACGATTTGCTGCGCGACCAGTACGGCACTTTTATCTACGTGCGCGCTGCGCCAGCATCTGTTGCCCACTCTGTAACGTCTCACCCTGCGCCACACCCACTCTGGCGCTACAGCACACTTTTTCTGGCAGACCGGGTGCAGTTTGACTGCGTATCAAGCGAGCTAGACGTTTGCACCACGGTGTTGGTCAGCCCTGAGGACGATACTGAAATACGCACCGTGGTGTTGAACAACCTGACCCAGCAGGAAGCCATTTATGAAGTCATTTCGTGCTTTGAAGTGGCGCTCTCAGACGCCAAAGCAGATGAAGCGCATCCGGCTTTTTCAAACCTGTTTATTGAAACCGCGTGGCACAAGCCGTGGCGCGCACTTGTCATGTCACGCCGCCCGAGGCTGCACGGAGAAGCAGTGTTGTCAGCGGCGCATTTTCTGGCGGAAGCTGACGCCGACATCATTGCGCTGGATTGTGTCGCTGACCGCAGGTCATTTTTGGGGCGTAGCCAGGCACGGGCGCAACCCGCAATGGCCCCTCAGGCCTGGCAAGACCAGCACGATGCGGCGAACCCGGACAACAGGCAGCCCATCAACGGCCTGGACCCCGTCGCATGCTTGCGCGTGAAAGTGCGGGTAGCTCCGGGCGGCGTTGCGCGGCTGAGCTTTGCTACTTCGGTGGCTCTGAACAAGCCCGATCTGATCAGCAGCATCGACAAGTACCTGCAGCCCATGCACGTGGCACGCGCAACCCGCATGGCCGCAACGTTGGCGCAGGTTCGTTTGCGTGATTTGGGCATTGACGTCGAAGAAAACGCAGCCTTGCAAGACCTGACCACCGCACTGATGTACAGCGCAGCACGCGCACCCGCCGGCTCGGGATTGGTGGACCAGCGGCAGTTGTGGCGTTTCGGTATTTCGGGGGAAAAACCGATTTTGCTGGTGCGCATCCACTCAAGTGAAGGCGTTGCATTGATTCAGTCGCTACTTAGAGCGCAGCCGTGGTGGAGCTTTGGCGGGCTGGCAACTGATGTGGTGGTGCTCAATAGCGAGGCCAATTCGTACCAGTCTCCCCTGCAGCGCGAGATCACGGTGCAACGTGACCGTCTGGCGCAAAAAACGCAGTACAGCTTTCCGCCCACCGACGCGGCAGGTTTTTATCTGCTGCGCGACCACGAAGTATCGGCGTCGGAAAAACTCGCTTTGGCCGCACTGGCGCGGGTGGTTTTTACTGCCGAAGGCCGTCCTATCGAGACGCAAGTCACTGCACTGCAGGCGGTTTGGGGCAAGCGCCGCTCTGCAGATACTGCCTCGCGCGGGACCACAGCGCAGCCAGCGCCGGCAAATCGGCCAACGCCTTCAAGCTCTGACAGCGCGCCCGAGGGCCGATTTGACGCAGCGAGCGGCGAGTTTGAGTTTCACGTCGACGCGGCCCGCCGCCCACACAGGCCGTGGGTCAATGTGATTGCAAACGCCGGATTCGGATTTCAAGTGTCCGAAGCCGGCAGTGGCTACACCTGGGCCACCAACAGCCGCCTGCACCAGATCACGCCGTGGAGCAACGACGCGGTAGAAGACCCAACCCACGAGCATTTTCAGTTGCAGGACCTGGCAACCGGCGAGCTGCTGCATTTAACGCCCGGCAGCACCCGCAACGCTACCGGCCACCGCGTGCGCCATGGACAAGGCTACAGCGCGTTTGAATCTACCCACGACCACCTGGACATGCGTTGCACTTTCTTCGCAGATGCGGCTGACCCCATCAAGCTGGTGCATGTTGAGCTTCGCAATGCCGGAGCCAAACCAAGAAAGCTACGCGCGCTGGCAATGGTTGAGTGGCAAATGGGCGCCGCACTTGTTGAAAGCCGGACGCTTTTATGCTGGGCCTCCACCGACACACCAGCGGTCTTTGCCCAGCAGCGCGAAAGCCGCGCAGGCTTCGGCGGCAACACCGCATTTTTGGCAATGGCGGGCCTGCCGGGCGCAGTGCAATGGACCTGTGAGCAAAGTGAGTTTTTTACCACCGGCGGCCAGCTCAACTGGCCTGACATTCTGGAGCAACGCACCGGCGGCGGTTTAAATCCTTGCGGTGCCCTTGCCAGCAGTTTCGTTCTGGCGCCCGGTGAGGTGCACCACTACACGATCTTGCTGGGCCATACCGCTGCTGCAGAGCAGGCCGAACAGCTCGCCAGGCGCTGGTGCAGCAAGCCTGCGGGCGAGGTCCTGCAGGCTTTGGGCGCCGTCAAAGCCTTCTGGGGCGAATTGCAGGGTCATATACAAGTGCGCACGCCAGAGCCCTTGTTTGATGCATTGATGAACCGCTGGCTGCTGTACCAAACGCTGACATCTCGCTTGTGGTCGAAAGCCGGTTTCTACCAGGCAGGCGGCGCTTTCGGTTTCAGAGACCAGTTGCAAGACAGCTTGGCGTTTGCCGTAGTGGCACCGGAGCGCCTGCGCCAGCAGATTGTGTTGAATGCATCGCGGCAGTTTGCCGAAGGCGATGTGCAGCACTGGTGGCACGCCCCGGGCGGCGAAGGCGTGCGCACCCATTTCAGCGACGATTTGCTGTGGCTGCCGTTTGCGTGTGCGCACTATGTTGATGCGACGGGCGACAGCGCAGTGCTTGACGAGCAAGTTCCGTTCATCATCGGTGCGGCTATTCCCGATGGCGCCGAAGACGCCTACTATGCACCCGACATCAGCGAGCGCACCGCCAGCGTTTACGAGCACTGTGCACGCACCATTGACCGCAGCCTGGCCACTGGCGTTCATGGACTGCCGCTGATGGGCACCGGTGACTGGAACGACGGAATGAACCGGGTCGGCCACGAAGGCAAGGGCGAATCAGTGTGGCTGGCCTGGTTTTTGTGCCGGGTCGTTACCGACTTTGCACCGCTGGCGCTTGCGCGGGGGGAGGACTCCAGAGCACGGCGCTGGACCAACGCACGTCTCGGCTGGATTGAATCACTGCACACACATGGCTGGGACGGCCAATACTTCAAGCGCGCATTTTTCGACAACGGCGCGCCGCTTGGCTCGTCCAGCAACAGCGAATGCCGCATCGACCTGATTGCCCAGGCCTGGTCGGTGCTCTCAGGCGCATCGACTCCCACCTTCAGCGGCCCGGCGCTGCGCGCAATGAACGCGCAGCTGGTTGACCACGAACAGGGCTTGCTGCACCTTCTAACGCCGCCATTGGCCGATTCAGAAAACAACCCCGGCTACATCCAGGCGTACCCGCCGGGTGTGCGCGAAAACGGCGGGCAATACAACCATGCCGCTGTGTGGGCACTTATGGCGCAGGCTGAAACTGGAGATGCGAAAGCCGCGTGGGAAAGTTTCAGGGCCATCAGCCCAGCCCACCGCAGCCTGCACCCGCAGCGCGGCCCAAAATACGAGCTTGAACCCTATGTTGTGGCTGGTGATATTTACGGCGCGGCGCCTTACACCGGCCGAGGCGGCTGGAGCTGGTACACCGGCTCGGCTGCATGGCTGTATCGGGCAGGGCTTGAGTCGCTGCTGGGCTTGAAAATCCGGCGCGGTGAGTTGTCGCTGTCGCCTTGTGTGCCAGACGACTGGCCGTCGTTTGAAGTCGCCCTCAGGTTGGACGGCAAGTCAGTCACAGTGCGCTGGCAACGCGCCATCACAACTGACGCCGGCGCAGATCGCATTATTGCAGCGGGCGACGTTGTGCGCCTGGCTGAGCTGCCTGCCAATGCCCTGCTGGTGGTCGTTCAACAGACAAGGGGAACATCATGAATGCCCGAAATACTGGCTGCTCAATCGTTGTGCTGCAGCTCTTGCACTTGGCAGCTTTCAAAATAATCACCATAGTGCTGGTCGCTGTAGTGGTGAATATGGCGCTTTCACCTGCTGCCCGGGCAACATCAATTTGCCGATGGATTGACGAGAACGGAAAAGCACAGTTCTCCGACGTGGTTCCGGACCGCTACAGCAGCATTGTTACCTGTACCCACACTCAAAATAGTGAGCCTTCTGTCGAGCAACGTGCAGCAAACGCCAAAGCCAAAGCCAGAGGGGACAAGGCAGCCCCTGTTGCAGGGGCCGCACCCAATTCAGCGCCCGCGCAAGGCAAAGCCTCTCAGCCTGTAGCGAAGCAACCCTCCGACAACGTCACTGACAGCACTGACTGCAAGACCTGGCAGCGCCTTTTTAGCGAAAGCGGTGCTTGCTTCGCGCCATTCAGAACCGCGCTGGGAGGCATCAAGGCGGAAGCATTTTCAGTGTGCAATGAAGTGCCGAATCCCGAGGCAAAGTGCGGCCCAAAAACCGACTGATACCCAGCACGCCGACGCTAGCTGGCGGGCGGCCTGAACCCGACTGGTGTCCAATAGCGTCATGACGCAAACGCAAAAGCTCTCGACCATCAACGCCACTGCGCTGCATTTCAGCTACCCCAACCAAGAACTGTTTCACAACTTTTCAGCCCACTGCACTCCAGGAATCACGCTGGTGCGCGGCGGAGACGGGCGGGGCAAAACCACCCTTTTGAGGCTGCTTGCAGGTTCGCTTGCGGTGCAGAGCGGGCAACTGCACATCAACGGTGTTGATCTGCACGAGCAGCCTGCACATTACAAAACCCAGGTTTTCCTGACTGCGCCGCGCTCTGACGCGTTTGACCCATTGAGCGTGCCGGACTATTTTGATACGCAGCGCACAAAATATGCTGGTTTTGATGACGACGTGCTGGCCGATATGACTGCCGGCCTGGGCCTGCAAGAGCACGTGCACAAACAGCTCTTCATGTTGTCCACCGGCACAAAAAGAAAGGTATTTTTGGCAGCGGCGTTTGCATCACACGCCCCTGTGACACTGCTCGACGAGCCCTTCGCTGCGCTGGACGCAGCATCAATTGAGTTTGTATTGCGCTGGCTGAAAACTGCGGCAAATGTGCAAACCAGGGTTTTTATAGTGGCAGATTTCGCTGCGCCCGCTGACCTGCTTTTGAGCCAGACCATTGATTTAGGTGATTGAAATTTCCATGTCAAATAGCACCATGAACAGTTTAACCTCAACCAGCAGCATCAGAAGCAGCAGCACGGCCACCACTGACCAGCGCCTGACCGATCTGGAAATCAAAGCGACTTACACCGAAGATCTGCTTGAACAACTGGACGCCGTTATCGTGCGGCAGCAACAGCAAATTGATTTGCTGGTCAGCAAAGTACACGCACTGCGCGAACAGCAAAAAAATACAGGTGATGCAAACGGCGAGCTGAGCGAAAAAACCTCGCGTGACAACCTTCCACCGCACTTTTAAGGCTTTCAGACGCTATTAATATAGTAGCTGCCAGCGCCCGTATTATGTGCGCCAGAGGGCTAAAAAGCTTGAAAAAGCAGGCCCAAAAAACGCAAATGCCCGCTACCTTGCGGGTAGCGGGCATTGCATTTGACTTTTGGGGTGGCTGATGGGGCTCGAACCCACGACAACAGGAATCACAATCCTGGACTCTACCAACTGAGCTACAGCCACCGCTGGCTAAATTATAACGGCTTGCAGCACCGCAAGTACGTTTGGCCCGGTTAGCGATTCGGCGAAGCTTCAGCTCCTGACTGCGCGGCCAGCAAATCACGGGTTGGCTTTGCCACTTTGATCTCGGTTTTAAATTTTTCTTTCAGCACGTTGTAGTAAGCAGTGCTTTCAGCAGAACTCCAGGCCTGGTTGTATTGCGCGCGCTCTTGCTTTGCTGCGGCAGGCTCTGACTCAACTCTAGGCAGCACCTTGAGAACTTTGACAACTACATACCCCTGCGCACCAAGGTCAACGCCTTTGAAGACTGGCAACGCTGCTGCATCACTGCGCAGTGCGGCATCAAGCAGTTGTGGCGGCATTTTTTGCGCCTGCGCCTGATGCCGTGACACAGCTATTGCTGGCTGCAGCACGGCGTCTTGCGGCGCAGCGGTCCACGCGGCCAGCTTGGCTACGCCCTCTTTACGGGCAGCTTCGGCTCCGCGGCTGGCGACCCAGCGCTGGCGCACTGCTTCTTTGACTTCAGCAAACGGCTGCGTGCGCGCCGGGCTGTACTCCACCACACGCCCCGCAACCAGCTGGTTGGAAGCCACTTCTACCGCTTCAGTATTGCGCTTCTTGTCAGTGGCGTCGGGGGAAAAAATCGCATTCAAGAACTTGGCGTTGGCCAGCGCACCAGTAGTGCCGGGCGGCGGCTTGCGGGTGATGCCGGTTGCGGTTTTAACGTCGAGCTTGTAGCGCTCTGCAACCGGTTTCAAGCTGTCGGCTTGTTCGTAGACTGAATTGCTGAAACTTTCTGCAGATTCGCTGAATTTTTTCTGCGCCAGCTGCTTTTTAACGTCCAGCTCCAGTTCGGGCTTCATCTCCTCAAAACTGCTCTGCTTGGGCACCTTGATGTCGGTAAGCTTGATGATGTGAAAGCCAAATTCAGACTCAACGACGGCACTGATGTCGCCCTTTTTCATCGCAAATGCGGCATCTGAAAACGGTTTGACCATGGCATCGCGGGCAAAAAAGTCGAGGTCGCCGCCGGCCGGTGCAGAGCCTGGGTCCTGGGAACTTTTCCTGGCAACGTCGGCAAACGTGTCGGGCGACTTGTTTACCAGCGCAAGCAGCTCGTCTGCCTTGGCTTTAGCTTTGGCGCGCTCCGCGTCCGGCAGGCTTTTTGCAGCGGTGATCAAAATATGGCTTGCGCGACGTTCTTCTTTGCCGTTCAGGCGCTGGGCATTTTGGTCGTAGTAACTCCTCAAATCAGCATCGGTCACAACCACCGACTTTTTGAGTGATTCCACATCAAGCATCACGTACTCGATGGTGGCCTTCTCAACTGCCTGAAACAGGTTCTCGTTGGCTTTATAAAACTGTTCAAGGTCGGCATCCGTTGGCGTGAGCTTGGCCGCAAAGTCGGCAGCATTGAAAGTTGCGAGCTGGACTTCGCGCTTTTCAAAATACGCGCCCAGCGCTCTGTCGGCAACTGCATTGGATGAAAATCCGCTGCTTGAAACTCCCAACATCACCTGGCGGGTCGACAGGTCTGCACGGACATTGGCCTCAAACATTTCAGGGGTCATACCCTGCGCTCCGAGCAATTGTCTGTAGCGTTCCATGTCCAGCGTTCCGTCCGGGCGGCGTAGCGCAGCGACCTCAGGGCTTTCTTGCAGCTCGCGGGCCAGGCGCTGGTCACTGGTGTTCAACTTCATGGAGCCAACAGCTGCGGCCAATACGCGGTCTCGCACCAAACGCTCCAGCGTGGCATATTTGGCTTCTGGCGAATCGAGCAGCTTGGCATCCAGAGACGGCATGGACGCTTTCATGCGCTCGGTTTCGCGGGCATGCGCACGGTCCCATTCGGTTTGCAGAATTTCCTGGCCGTCGACTTTTGCGACTACTGCGCTTTTGTCTTTCTGGTTGGTGTAGCCGTCCAGGCCAAACAAAACGAACGACGGCACTATCAGCAGGAACAAAAATCCCATCGTGATTTTGGTGTGCTTGCGGATGAAATCAAACATGCTGGTCCTAATGTGGCGGCTGCTGTAACCGGGAAAAATTCGCATCTAAAAACTGGCTTGCCAATAAAAAAGGCGAACCACCTGTTCGCCTTTTTGTGGCTGCCAAGCGCAGCCAAAAATTCACTGTGAAAGTTTGTGGTGGGTGCTGACGGGCTCGAACCGCCGACCTACGCCGTGTAAGGGCGCTGCTCTACCAACTGAGCTAAGCACCCCACCCTAAACTTTTGCATTGCTGCTTGAAGGTTGCGCTCAGTTCAAAGCGTCTTTGAGCGCTTTGCCTGGGCGGAACTTCGGAACCTTGGCTGCCTTGATTTTAATCGCATCGCCAGTGCGTGGGTTGCGGCCAACCCGGGCGGCCCGACGTGTCACGGCAAAAGTACCAAATCCCACGAGAGAGACAGAGCCGCCTTTTTTGAGCGTAGTTTTAACTGCACCGATAGTTGCCTCCAGCGCACGGGTCGCCGCGGCTTTGGAGATGTCCGCATGCTTGGCGATGTGTTCGATTAATTCTGTCTTATTCACAAGGGGTGCCTCGTTAATTAAAGTAAATTGAAATGTTACTCAGTTTGTCTCAAAAAAAACGCTGCAAGCAAGACCGGTTTCGGTTTTTACATGAAGCAGCGCTAGCAGTGTCTCTGCTGGCCTTCATTTAAACCACTGATTACTCAAGTGTCAATAAGACCAGCGCTTTGTCTGCTGCACGGAGCGAGATTCTAGACGGTTTTGTTCGCGACAGACTCGCCTGTAATGCGTTATTCGTATATTTTTGATGCGGTTACATCCGCAGCACAGGAGGCGTGAAGGCATCAGGCCAGCACCTCTGCAATAGCTTTGCCAACATCAGCTGTGCAGGCAGTGCCGCCCAGGTCTGGCGTGCGCGGCGCTCCGCTGCCGGGCGCCAGTGTTTTTTCGATTGCGGCCAGCACTGCATCGTGGGCGTCTTTGTGGCCCAAAAATTCCAGCATCATTGCGCC
>JANNCT010000063.1:0-6191 GCA_031386895.1 Polaromonas sp. | reverse complement strand
CCGAAGTGGTCACCGCTGTCAGGCCGCCTGGGCTGCCGTTGGGGTTGGCTGGGTAACTTGTCGTGGCTGCACCTTGGTTGTCGGTAAAGCGCATGGTGGCCATCGCTTGTGCAGCGTTGCCGCGCCCGCCGAGTGCGGACTCGAAGTTGGCGAAGCCTTCGCCGTGGGCCACCGCGATTGGCAAGCGGCTGCCAGCCATGCATTTGAAAAACAGGCTTGGCGAATCAAGCACTTCGACTTGACTCAATCTGGCTTCAAAACGCTCGCTCTTGTTTGTGGTGAACCTTGGCCAGGCCTCAGCTCCGGGGATGATGTTGGCAAGTTCGGCAAACATTTGGCAGCCGTTGCACACGCCTAAACCGAAGGTGTCCTTTTCGGCAAAGAACTTGGCGAATTGGTCGGCTAGCAACGAATTGAACGTGATGGACCTTGCCCAGCCGATGCCTGCACCCAGTGTGTCGCCGTAACTGAAGCCGCCGCACGCCACTACGCCTTTGAAGTCTGCCAGGTTTGCTCTGCCGGTTTGCAGGTCGGTCATGTGAACGTCATGCGCTTCAAAACCCGCTTGGGTGAAGGCGTAGGCCATTTCTATGTGGGAGTTGACGCCTTGCTCGCGCAAGATGGCAACTTTGGGTTTGGAGAGCATCAACGCAGGCGCTTCGGGCGATTTATCAGCATCAAACGTTAACTTGACGTGCAAACCGGGGTCTGCCAAATCACCCACCGCCGCATGCTCGGCATCCGCACCTGCCGGGTTGTCGCGCTGCTGGCAAATTTTCCAGCTCACTGCGTCCCACACCTGGTGCAGGTCTTGCAGTTTGGCTTTGAAAACGGCTTTGGTGTCGCGCCAGACTTGTACTTCGCCCTTGCCGACGGTGAGTTGTGAATGCTCGGGTCGGGTTTTGCCGATGAAGTGGCTGAACTTGCTCAAACCGTGGTCGCGAAGGGTTTGCATCACGTCATTGCGTACGGCGGTGTTGACTTGAATCACCGCGCCCAGCTCTTCATTGAACAACGCTTTAAGCGTCAATTCTTCGCGCCGCACGCCGACCTGGCCTGCCCAGTTTTTGCTGTCGCCCACGTCCATGCGGCTGTCGTTGATGCCGTCGCCTTCAACCAGCAGCATGTCGATGTTCAATGCAACGCCGACGTTGCCTGCAAACGCCATTTCACACACGCAGGCCATCAGGCCGCCGTCGCTACGGTCGTGGTAGGCCATGATTTGATTTTTGGCGCGCAGCGCGTTGATGGCATTGACCAGATTGATCAGGTCTTTCGGGTCGTCGAGGTCAGGCACGTCGCCATCTGGCAATCTCAAACTTTGCGCCAAAATGCTGCCGCCCATGCGCTTTTGGCCTTTGCCCAGGTCAATCAAAATCAGTGTGGTGTCGGCCTCGTCGCGGTTGAGCTGCGGCGTTAGCGTGCCGCGCACATCGGCTAATGAGGCAAACGCAGTGATGATGAGAGACACCGGCGATGTGACTTTTTTGCTGTCGGTGCCGTCCCTCCACGTCGTGCGCATCGACAGTGAATCTTTACCCACCGGAATCGACACGCCCAATGCCGGGCATAGCTCCATGCCCACCGCTTTAACGGTTTCAAACAGCGCGGCGTCTTGGCCGGGCTCGCCGCAAGCGGCCATCCAGTTGGCCGACAACTTCACGCGCGGCAGCTCAATCGGCGCGGCCAATAAATTGGTGATGGCCTCAGCCACGGCCATGCGGCCTGATGCGGCGGGGTTGACTACGGCCAGCGGCGTGCGCTCGCCCATGGCCATCGCCTCGCCTGCAAAGCCCTGATAGTCGGCCAGCGTCACGGCGCAGTCGGCCACCGGCACTTGCCACGGGCCCACCATTTGGTCGCGGTGCGTGAGGCCGCCCACAGTGCGGTCGCCAATGGTGATTAAAAAGCGTTTGGACGCGACGGTGGGGTGGCTTAAAACGTCGATGACGCTTTTTTGCAGGTCGATGCCGGTGAGGTCTATCGGTGCGATGGCGTGCTTGACGGTTTTGACGTCGCGTTGCATTTTTGGAGGCTTGCCAAGCAAGACATTCATTGGCATGTCCACAGGATTCGCTGATCCCGAGTCAGACAACACCAATTGCTTTTCTTCAGTCGCCACACCGATCACCGCAAACGGGCAGCGCTCACGCTCACAAAACGCTTTGAACTGCGGCAATGACTCAGGCGCTATGGCCATCACGTAGCGCTCCTGACTTTCATTGCTCCAGATTTCTTTGGGCGACAAGCCGCTTTCTTCCAGCGGAACAGCACGCAAGTCAAAACGTGCGCCCCGCCCTGCATCGTTCACCAATTCAGGGAAGGCGTTTGACAAACCGCCTGCACCCACGTCGTGAATCGCCAGAATCGGATTCGCCTGACCAAGCTGCGCGCACTGGTTGATCACCTCTTGCGCGCGGCGCTCAATTTCGGGGTTGCCGCGCTGCACGGAATCAAAATCAAGGCTGGCCGCATTCGCGCCCGCCGCCATCGAACTGGCCGCACTGCCGCCCATACCAATGCGCATCCCCGGCCCGCCGAGCTGAATCAAGAGGGTGCCGGCAGGGAACAAAATCTTATTAGTCGAGCCCGCATCAATCGTGCCCAGGCCGCCCGCAATCATGATGGGCTTGTGGTAGCCCCAGCGCTGGCCGGCAATGGTTTGCTCATATTCGCGAAAGTAGCCAAGCAAATTGGGTCGCCCAAACTCGTTGTTAAAAGCGGCACCGCCCAGCGGGCCTTCCGTCATGATTTGCAGCGGGCTGGCGATGTGGTCTGGCTTGCCATAAGAATCACCCAAAGCGTCAAACAACTTCGACACGGTAAAACCCGTCAGCGCCGCTTTGGGTTTGGAGCCCCGCCCGGTTGCTCCTTCATCCCGAATTTCTCCGCCCGCGCCGGTAGACGCGCCGGGAAAAGGCGATATCGCAGTGGGGTGGTTGTGGGTTTCAACCTTCATCAACACGTGGGTGAGCGCGTTGTTTGATTCACTATACTTTTGATAGCTGCTTGCGCCCGTATTCTGTGCGCTAGCGTCCGATTTGGCATAAAAAATCTGCCTTGCAGTGCCTTCCATGACCGATGCGTTGTCTGAATACGCCACCACCGTGTGCTGCGGGTTCAGCTTTTCAGTATTGCGAATCATGCCGAACAAACTGATGCCTTGCGCCACGCCGTCAATGGTGAAGTCGGCGTTAAATATTTTGTGGCGGCAGTGCTCGCTGTTGGCTTGCGCAAACATCATCAGCTCAACATCGGTCGGGTTGCGTTTGAGCTTGGTGAAGGCGTCGACCAGGTAGTCAATTTCATCCGGTGCAAGTGCCAGGCCAAACTCACTGTTGGCCGCAACCAGTGCGGCTTTGCCGCCTTGCAGCACGTCAATGGTTTGCAGGTCAGCACCCTGCAGTTCAGTAAACAACTGCGCAGCCTGGGCGCGGTCGGCCAGCAGGCTTTCCGTCATGCGGTCGTGTAGCAGTGCGGCGATTTGGCTGGACTGGTCTGCATCTAAAACCGTTTTGCCGAACAAACCGTGTTTGAAATTAACCCGGAATTCGGTGATGCGTTCAATGCGCTTTACGGCCAGGCCGCAATTGCGGGCAATGTCGGTGGCTTTTGACGCCCAGGGCGACACCGTGCCCACGCGCGGTGACACGATAAACACTGCGCTGTCAGCGGGCTTGCCAGACACCGGCTCTGCTGGCTGGCCGTAGTTCAAAAGCTCGGCAAGCTGTTTAACCGCCGCCTCACCGGGGATTTGTTCGGTCGCAACCAGGTGGATAAACCGTGCCTGCAGGCTGGTTATTTTCGGCTCAATGGCTTGTATGAGCGGTAAAAGCTGGGCAGCACGGAAGTCGCTGAGGGCGTTAATTGGGCCGTTGGTGGAGTTTGGGCCCTGCGGCGCGCCCTCAAAAGTAGTCAAGTGGAGGGTCACGAAATGGGCTGCCTGTGAAATTGAAGAGCTGATTTTTGATTTTACCAGCGCTCTTTTCGCCCAACAGCCACACCCGTACAAGCAATTAGCACCAGTGGGATAATCGAACCCATGAGCATTACTTACAAAGACGCCGATGGAATCCACGGCATGCGCGTGGCGGGAAAACTGGCTTCTGAAGTGCTGGACTACCTCACACCCTTCATCAAGCCAGGGTTGACCACCAACGAAATCGACCGCCTGGCCCACGACTACATGACCCAGGTGCAGCACACCATCCCGGCCACGCTGGGCTACCAGCCGCAAGGCTACGCGGCGTACCCAAAAAGCTTGTGCACATCAGTTAACCACCAGGTCTGCCACGGCATACCAAACGACAAGCCGCTTAAAAAAGGCGACATTGTGAACGTGGACGTCACCGTGATCAAAGACGGCTGGCATGGCGACACCAGCCGCATGTACGTGGTGGGCGAAGCATCAATTGCCGCCAAGCGCCTGTGCAGCATCACGTATGAGGCAATGTGGCAAGGCATCATGCGCGTTAAACCTGGCGTGCGTCTGGGCGATATTGGTTTTGCCATTCAGCAGTTTGCCGAACGCCAGGGCTTTTCAGTGGTGCGCGAGTTTTGCGGGCACGGCATTGGCAACCGTTTTCATGAAGACCCGCAAGTACTGCACTATGGCAAGCAGGGAACACTTGAAGAGCTCAAAGAAGGAATGACCTTCACTATTGAGCCGATGATCAACGCAGGCAAACGCGATATCAAAGACGGGCCTGAAAAAGACGGCTGGTCAATCGTTACGCGCGACCATTCGCTGTCGGCGCAGTGGGAGCACACCGTTTTGGTTACCCCCACGGGCTATGAAGTGCTTACGCTGTCTAGCGGCAGCCCGCCGGTTCCTGCTTTTGTACCGCAGCAGGCACCAGCTGCGGTGCAAGAAGCCGTAACGTCGTAGACAACTATCAGCGTAAAGGCAGCGCCATGCCGCAACTCGCTTTGGCGCGTGCACAGTACCGCGCTGGCAAAGACGCCCTGCTCAAGTCGCTGGCCACCAGCGGCGCGTCAACCCGCGGTATTCGCGGCATGCTGCAAAAGCTCAGCAAGCACACCGACAACACGCTAAAAACCCTTTGGACGCTAGCGGGGTTTGAGCCAGAGTTTTGTCTCGTTGCAGTCGGCGGCTACGGCAGGGGCGAGCTGTTTCCGCATTCTGATGTGGACGTGCTGCTGCTGCTCCCGGAAGGCGCAAGCCCTGACGACGATGCGCGGCTCAAGGCAAAAATCGAAACCTTCATCACCAGCTGCTGGGACAGTGGGCTGGAAATCGGCTCCAGCGTGCGCAGCCTTTTGCAGTGTGTTGATGAGTCCGCCAAAGACGTGACGGTGCAAACGTCATTGCTTGAAGCGAGGCTGCTGGTGGGCGATAAAAAACTTTTTGCGCAGCTACAACAACAGCTCAGCGCCGCGATGGCGCCAAAAGCATTTTTTGTAGCCAAAACGCTCGAGCTGCGCCAGCGCCACAACAAGTTTGAAAACACGCCCTACGCGCTGGAGCCCAACTGCAAAGAGTCCCCCGGCGGCCTGCGCGACTTGCAAGTGGTGCTGTGGGTGGCGCGGGCTGCAGGCTTGGGCAAATCATGGGACGACCTGGCTAAAAATGGCCTGGCTACTGCGTTTGAAGTGCGCCAGATCAAAGCCAACGAGGCGCTGCTGAGTTTGATTCGCGCGCGCCTGCACTTACTGGCTAAACGCCGTGAAGACCGGCTCGTGTTTGACTTGCAAACCGCTGTGGCGGAATCGTTTGGCTACGCCAGCCAGATAAGCGCCGAGGGCCGCCTGGTGCGCCGCTCCAGCGAGGCCTTGATGCGCCGTTACTACTGGGCTGCCAAGGCGGTGAGCCAGCTCAATCTGATTTTGCTGCTGAACATTGAAGAGCGCCTGAACCCAGCCACCCATGCGCTGCGCAAAATCAACGAGCGGTTTTTTGACAAGGCTGGCATGCTGGAAGTGGCCAGTGACGACGTTTACCTGCGCGAGCCGCACGCCATTTTGGAAACGTTTTTGCTCTACCAAACCAACGTAGGCATCAAAGGCTTGTCTGCCCGCACGTTGCGCGCGCTGTACAACGCCCGCGGCTTGATGAACGCGCAGTTTCGGCGTGACCCAGTCAACCGCGAAACCTTTCGCAAAATTTTGCAGCAACCCCAAGGCATTACGCACGCTATACGGCTGATGAATCAGACATCCGTGCTGGGCCG
>JANNCT010000060.1:0-15027 GCA_031386895.1 Polaromonas sp. | reverse complement strand
CAAGTCACGCTGTCTTTGGGACTGCCTGCCAGTGTCTTGAAGTATTTGGTGAATCTTGGCCAGCGGGCAGACCTGAGCCAGCAGGCCGACGCTTAAGTAGTCTGCGATTCGTGTGCCCGTGGGTAGCACTGCTTTGGTTCTTGCCATGAAGCCTCCAGTTGGTGATGCAACTGGAATACAAGTTTACTTCAATTTCTTCTAACTGAACAGTATTGGGTCAGACTCCAATTGTTTTACCGTGAAGCAAGAACTTTAAAGCCTTTTCCGACCTTTTCAGCGTGTAAAAAGTACCGCCGACGCAATAAATACGGGCGCAAGCAGCTACTAAAATAATATTAAAAAAGACTCAACCTAGCGCCCTCGCCTATTTCCCAAGCAACTCATACCCCGTACTCCGCCCCCCACCTTCCAACCTGCGCAGCACCCCCCGCGCCAGCAAGTCGTTGATGTCGCGCAGGGCAGTGTCTGCTGAGCATTTGCCGATGCTGGCCCACTTGGCGTTGGTCAGCTTGCCGTCCAGGCCGTCGAGCACGCGGTTCAGCACCTGGGTTTGGCGTGCGTTCATGGGGGTGCCTGCCCAGCGCTGCCAAAACTGGGCCTTGCCCAATACGCCTGCAAGCGTTGCATCTGCGCCCTGCACGGCGCGCAGCAGGCAGCCTAAAAACCAGCTGAGCCAGGGCGTCACGTCGAGCTGGCCTTTTTGTGTGGCCTCGAGCTGGTCGTAGTAGTGTTTGCGTTCGCGCTGTATCTGGGCGCTAAAGCTGTAAAACCTGTCGGTGGCGGCCTCGGCGCGTGCCAGCGCCATGTCGCCCACGGCGCGGCTGATGCGGCCATTACCGTCGTCAAACGGGTGCAGCGTGACCAGCCACAAATGCGCCAAGCCGGCTTTGACAAGAGCGTCGCCCAACGGCGGGGAATTGAACCATTGCAAAAACGCGGCGGTTTGCGCGGGCAGCTCGTTGGCGGGCGGGGCGGTGAAATGCACTTTTTCCCGCCCCACAGCACCAGACACCACCTGCATCGGGCCGCTGGCATCAGTACGCCACGCGCTTACTGATATGCGTATCCTGCCGCTGTAGCCGGTGGGGAACAGGGCGGCATGCCAGCCAAACAGGCGGTACTGGGTCAGGGGCTGGTCAAAATTGCGTGTGGCGTCCAGCACCACGTCAACCACGCCGTCTACATAGCGGTCGCTTGGTGCCAGGGCGCCGATGTCCATGCCCAGCTTACGCGCCACCGACGAGCGAACCGCGTCCAGGCTGAGTTGCTCGCCTTCAATTTCGCTGGTTTTGATGACCTCTTGCGTCAGCACCTGCAAGGTGGCCTGCTCACGCTGGGCCAAGCCCAGCTCAGCCATTCGCCCCATCAGCTGGCCCTGCGCGCGGTGTGCCTCAGCCAGCGGCGCGGCCAGGCTGGCTGCGTCATAAGTCAGGCGTGGACAGTCGGGCAATTGCCAGATATAGCGGATGCGGCGCGGTGGGCGATGGGCTTGCATGCGGTGATTATGGGGCATATTCGCCGCATTTTGTGCGGTGAATAGTGCCGCAATCTGGGTTTCGTCTTAAAACCCGGTTTTTGAGCTGTTTAGGCTAATTTTACCTATCAAAAATGCCGTTAGCCCAATAAATACGGGCGTTACTAACTATAAATTAAATAGCGTTTACTCATCAATTCAACCGTCAAATCCAATCAAACATGCTCAGTAAATTGAGCAGGTGAGCAAACAAAACGCCTTCAAAGCTGTTGCCATAACCCGGCCCAAAGTGTGTACTGTCGCCCGTAACCAGCGCATCGCAGACCAAAACCATCGCCGCCAGCAGTACGGGGCGGTCCTTTTCGGGCAGCCAAAGCGTGGCGTCTTGAAGCGTTGGAGACGACTGTGCAAATTGCACGGCGCTTATTTCTATCTGGCCAAGTAGCGTGTCGAAGTCTTGCACGGCTTGCGCGTTGGCCTTGGCTGCGATGTTGCGGCTTGCTTCGGCCTGAACGTAGGTGTAAGCCACCAGCATGTGCTTTGCGAGTTTTAGGTTCTTTAGCAGTTGGCGAATGGCGCCGTCTGATTTGGCGGCAGAGAAAAGACTGTTTGCATCGAGAAAAATTCGCATGAAGCGCGCGGCCCATTGCCTTGCGAATCTTGGCGGGCAGGGTAACCACGCCGCGGCTGTTAATGGTGGGTTTAGCCTGTATCTTTGCAGGTTAACCCGATTGCAGTAATTCAGCAATTGCGAATAAATTATTTTCGTAGCGGCTCACGCGCATATTTATTGGGCTGCAGCAACAAAATACTCAAACCAGATGCCCCAGTCGCACCGCCGTGACACCCGGCCGCAGTGGCCGCTCTGACGGCATGAACAGCCCGCAACCGAATGCTGGTGCAGCGTTTAGAAAAGCTGGCCAGCGCATGCGATGCGTTCAGCGCAGGGGCGAGTGCAGCAGGTTTAACCGTAGTCGCCTGTCAGTTCAAATGTAATAGCTGCTTGCGCCCGTATTCATTGGGCTACGAGCCGATTAAGCATTCATTTCAGGGTGAAGTAACAGTTGTTTTCCCTCCCCCTGACGGGGATGGAGCGATACGCCGTACCTAAGCCGCCACCAGCCGCAACGCCGTGATTTCAGACGGCGCACCAAACCGCTTTGGCGGGCCCCAGTAGCCTGTGCCGCGGCTGGTGTACACCCACAAAGTGTGCAACTTGTTCAGCCCGGCCGTGAATGGCTGCTGCAACGGCACAAACAAATTCCACGGCCAAAACTGCCCGCCATGCGTGTGGCCTGACAGCTGCAAATCAAAGCCCGCGTCGTGCGCCGCCTGCGCACTGCGCGGCTGGTGCGCCAGCAGAATGCGTACTAGCGCAGAAGCGGGCGCGCCCTGCAAGGCCAGCGCGGGGTCGCTGCGGTGGGAGGGGTCAAAGTGGTGGGCCGTAAAGTCGTTCACACCTGCCAGCACCAGCGGCGCAAGCGTTTGCGAATCACCCTGCGCGTCAACCGCCAAACCTTGGGTTTGGCCGAGGCTACTGTGATGAAGCACCACATGCTCATTCATCAGCACCGTCAGGCCCAGGCGGCGTAGCTCGATGACCCAGGCATGCGCTCCTGAATAGTATTCATGGTTGCCGGTCACAAAAAAAGTGCCGTGCGTTGATTGCAAACTAGCCAGCGGCGCAACATGCGCGGCCAGCTCAGCCACTTTGCCATCGACCAGATCCCCGGTAATGGCCACCACATCTGCGCCCAACGTGTTCACCTTGGCCACAATGCGCGCCAGGTAAGCTTGCTTGATCGTCGGGCCCACATGCACATCACTGATTTGCGCCAGCGTAAAGCCGTGCAGTGCAGCAGGCAGCCCGGCAATCGGCACATCCACCCGCACAATGGCAGGCGTGCGCCGCGCGTTTAAAAAGCCCAACGCCGAAACGCCAAGGGCCACCAGCGGCACGGCTTGTGCGCTCAAGCTGCGCAGGCTTGCAAGCGGCAGTTCTGCCAGTCCAATCGCATCAAGTACCCAAGCGCCCAGCAGCAGCACATCACGCAAAGCGGTCAATACAAACAGCGACGAAAACAGCCCCATCAGCAGCAGCCCCACCCAGCTCAAACGGTCAGCCCAAGGCTGGCGCGCAACCCGGCTGCCCATCAGGCCCAGCGGCATCAGCAAAGTTGAAAGCACCAACCCAATTCCAAGCGCCCAGCCCCATGGCGCGGCCAGCTCAGGCGCCAAACGCCAGCCAATAAATGCGTGCAGCAAGGCAAGGATGAAGACAAGTGGAGAAATATTCATGCATTGCAAATAGGCGCGGCTGGCGGCTTATTCAAGAGCATGGAGCGTGCCTTGCGGGACTGACGTTGTGACAGCGCCTGCTCAAACTGCTACTATTTTAGTAGCTGCTTACGCCTGTATTTATTGGGTTACAGGCCTAAATGATGCCGGAAAACGCTGTTTCATCGCCCCGTAGCACCCCGGCGCGACTGCGTCTGGTTGCCACTGCCAATGTGCGCCTCACGGTCGGTGCGGCTGTCAGGCGTGCGCTTGGCCTCGTTTTTCTGCGTCAGTGGCTGCTCGCCCACCTTGTTATGGTCATTCGCCACCTTGCCAGTCTGCGCAGCCTGGTCGTCACGCGGGTTTTGCTTGGTTTTCATGTCGGTTTCCTTTCGGGTTGGGGCAGATTTGGCCAAGTCGATAGGACCCAGCCAATTTCATTGTGAAGACGCCTGCTGCCCAAGCCTGTCAGACAGCGCCGCGTAGCGAGTGGCGGTAAAGCGATTGACCGATGTGCATAGACGTGGTCGACTGGAACAGGCCGACAGCGCGTTCAAGACCATGGCGGCCAAGCGGGCCAATGTTCAACTGCAATACTGTCTGAGTCAAATGCTATTAATTCAAGAGCTATTTGCGCCCGAATCTATTGGAAAAAAGGCTTAAATGATGCCTGAAAACGGCTAAAAAGCAGTCAAAACCTCGTAAATCAGCCCAAAACCCCGCGTCGAGGTTTTGCGAAGTGTCCAAAGCACAAAAATGCACAAGTTTTTACGACTTTGTAGCTGCGCCTAAGTCTTCGTCTTAATTGAGATTTTTGCTATTTATGCGGGAATTTTTGAGACTTTGTTTGCGAGTTCATGTGAGGTAGTCGATGCGCTTGTGGGGTATCGTCGAATGAAACTTGAAACTAGGGAAAAGTAAATGGGCTTGATGGATCGCGATTACATGCATGAAAAGCGCAGCGATAAGTCCTTTCGCCCACCGCCAGAAAAGTCCATTACCGGCTGGTTTTTGACTGTGCTGATTTTCATCGCCGTCATGTATGCGGGGTTTAAAGGGGCCCATTGGCTGGATGACCGCGCCCGGGTAAAGCTTAAGCCGGTCAACGCAGCGCCCAGCCCTGCGCCTGAATTGCCAGCCCAAGCACCGCCTATCTTGCCTAATTTGCCGCGAGCGCAAAGCGAAGCTACGGCACCGCAAAGCCGTGCAGAGTCGATAGTCACCAAATGCGTTTCGCAAGGCAAAGTCAGCTACACCGACGGCACCTGCCCTGCGGGCGCAACAACCAGCAAAGTGGTTACCAGAGCTGACGAGAACCGCATTGCAGCGGTCACTGTTCCGGTCGCAGTGCAATCGCCGGTGGTGGAGCCGCCGCCGATGATGGCCCAAGTCAGCGCAGGGCCAAGTTACACCCAGTTGAAGGCTGAGTGTGCTGCGCTGGACGAGCGCATCAAATATCTCGATAGTTTGGCGCGGAAGCCACAACCCGGGCAAATGCAAGACTGGATAAGCGGCCAACGTAAAGATGCGCGTGATAGGCAGTTCCGAATGCGTTGCCAGTAACCCAGGCTATCCCCTGGGTTACTAAAACCGATATCCACAATAAGCTAGGCTTTATGGCGGCCCCGCGTAAAACATCTGCTGCCTTTGATTTTGAAAAGTAAGTAAGCGAAAAGGACATCATGGCGACCGGACTTTGGACAAGAAAACAAATCAAGCTGGCTTTTCATTTGTATTGCCAGTTGCCGTATGGCCGCATTCACGGGCGCAACCCTGAAATCATGGCGCTGGCAAAAATCATCGGGCGAACGTCCGACGCCGTGGCCATGAAGATGCTGAACATCGCCAGCATTGACCCAGCCGTCACCAGCGCAGGCAAGTCGGGACTTGGGAATGCGTCGGCACTAGATCGTGTTGTGTGGGACGAATTTCACGCTGACTGGGAAAGGCTCGCATTGGAATGTCACCAGCTAATGCTTCAATACAGCGTACAAGTTCAAGAGCCAGAGGAGCCACAACCGGAAGACGATGCGTTTTTACCCGAAGACTTCACCGGTGAGACGAGGCAAGTTTTGACGGCCCAAAGAATCAAGCAACACTTTTTTCGCCGTGCGGTGTTGAGCAGTTATCGCGGCCGCTGCTGCATGTCTGGTTTGTCTGAACCACGATTGCTGATCGCCAGTCATATTGTTCCGTGGAGTCGTGACAGGACAAATCGGCTCAATCCAAGCAACGGACTTTGCTTATCAGCCATTCATGACCGCGCGTTTGACAAAGGGCTTATTTCACTGACCGACGATTTTCGAGTTATGTTGTCGGAAGCGATTCGCAAGCGTGAAGAAGTTTTTATAAAGACCGTTTTTTTACCGCTAGAGAACCAACTAATCGAAATGCCAGAGCGATTCAGCCCTAACCATGAGTTTTTACATCATCATCGAACAGCGATTTTCTTAGATGCCATTTCTGCTTAGGAGTCATCAGTGCAAAAGCTTAGTGTGTTTGAGTATTTGTATCGAGATGCCTCTAACTACAAGGTTTGGGGAACACTTGTGCTTCGAGGAACCGCGACAGAATTCGATCTTGAAGTTCTGGCAACTCAGTGCGAATCAGACAAGTCTTTTATCCCCGAACAGCTCGGCATTCCGCCACTCTATGCTGAGCTGTGGGAGTTCAGTAACGGTCCAAATATCGACGACCATGTATGGCACACGTTTTATGCATTGAGGCCTGCAACTGAAGAAGATATTAAAGAACCAATTTTTGACACAGTTAAAAGCTTTATTTCAAAATTTAGATCGGTTAAAGACTGGAATCAGCAACTATCACCGCATTGGGATATTTGAGGCGTTAGTGCTAGTACCCACTACTTCCTTGTTCTGACACAAAAGCTTTATGACGAAGGGATGAACTTTGATTGACTTGCCGTTGATTCTGGATCAGCCACATAGGAAGCAATAGAGCGTCAATTTGAAGTTTCCCCGTCTTTTCTGGTTGGCGTGTTCGAGCCACCCTAAAAGGATTTACAACCGGCAGGTATCGCTGACGAGATAGATGCACTGATCGACGAATTCGTTGCCGCCGCGCATGACGGCAGATTGCCACAGTTGATCACGCAATATCGCAAAATTCCGGATGGTGCGTTAATTACGGCGCAAGCGCAGTCGGAGTGGCTGACTGCTGATGCGCAGAGATCTTTTGATCCGTTTGAGCTAAGCCATCCCGGAAATGTTTTGCGGCAACTGACCACAGAAATCGAGTTCACTATTTATCGATCGTACGAACTTCGTTTTCGAGCGGCACAGGCATTGGAAATTATTTTTCGGGGCGGAGTTGCGCCGACGACAACACAAATCGTTCAACGGATTGTTCGGCATTTCATTCCGCTGTATCACGTAATGCTTGACGCATCGCAGCAACGCAGGACTCGTGTTGGTGCGGGGTTTGAATCTCATATCCGCAGAATGCTGGAAACAGGCAATATTCCATATGAAGAACAGGCAATAGTCAGCACACGCAGGCCAGATTTTGTTTTGCCAAATAAAAATCTTTACGGGAAAAAATCTGCTGATGCGCTGGTCTTGGCGGCCAAAACAACTTTACGCAAGTGTTGGAAGCAAGTCCCCATGGAGCAGCGCAACTGCACAGTTTTCCTCGCAACTATGGATGAAAAGGTGACGCGCTCCGCAGCCAGGGAGATGGCAGGCTTGGACATCACACTTGTGGTGCCTGAATCATTTAAAGCCAAAGGAACAATCATTGAATACGCTAAAGAATCGAACGTTTTGACTTTCAAGGAATTTTTCAGTGAAGAAATCGCCATTCGACGAAAAGCACGCTGGCTGAAGCTTGGTTTGTGGCATTGACAGACAAGATCAAGGCGCTGATTCAAAAGAACGGCTGGACGCAGCTTGAAGCGGCAGAGCATTGCAGCGTGACGCAACCCTGCATCAATGAGCTACTGCAGGGCCGCATTTCACGCTTCTCGCTCGATGCGCTGGTCAACATCGCCGCGCACCTTGGCCAGCGGGTGCATGTGGAGCTGCAAGCGGCTTGACAGGCTTCAAAAAGGCCATTTTGGCCTGTTTTCAGGCATGCTTTAGGCCTGTAGACCAATAGATTTGGGCGCAAGTAGCTATTAATTAAATAGCGTCTTGCGTAGCCAGAATCCACTTTAACCCAGCGCTTCGCATCCTTGAGCAACAGCAGTATTTGCCCCCTATTTCAGCTGATACGATGATTCAAAAAGTATGGCTCTTGACACCCTAATTTATTATGGTTAAAGTAACCATATGAAGGCAGTACGGATTTTCTATGACAAAGCGCTATTGCCTGATGGCGCGGTTGTAGAAATGACGATATGGCAATTGCCTCGCGCTACGCGGGAACGACCTCATGGCTTGAAGTACAGCCTGTTTTATGGCTATGACGGCCAGCGCATTGTTGGCTACGACAACGAACGCGGCAAAGGTGACCACAAGCACCTTGGCGGGCTGGAGTTTCGCTACAAATTTGAATCGGTCGACAAAATGATTGCCGACTTTTTGCAAGACGTTGAAAGGATGAAAAATGAACCCCACCCCTAATCCTAAAGTTCAAGTCAACGTGGGCAGCCTGGCAGACATGGGCAAACGCTTTGCCAGCGCGTGGAAGCAGGCCGAAGCGGGTGAGCACGTTAACCAGACGAACATTACCTTTTTAGACGTGCAAACGATGTTTGAAACCCTGTCGCCACGCCGCCTGGACTTGCTGCGCCACGTGCGCCAGCACGGGGCGGGTAATGTGCGTGAGCTGGCCCAAACCCTGGGCCGCGACTATAAGAATGTGCATCAGGATGTGGCCACCCTGCAATCGGCAGGCTTGCTAGTGCGTGATGGCCGCAAGCTGACCGCGCCTTGGGATGAGCTGCAGGCCAATGTGTCGTTAATGGCGGCTTGAGGGGCATCAAATTGACTGTTTCGACCTGTTTTCAGGTATGTTTTAGGCCTGTAGCCCAATAGATTCGGGCGCAAGCGGCTACTGTTTTAATAGCTATTGAATTTACCAACACGATCAAAAACATACGCGTTGACCATTGCTCGAGCGGTCATCGACTCGACGGCAGCCTTCCAGTTCAAGTAATTCACAACCTATAAGTACGAAATAAATATCCTAAAAAGAACCTATGAGTTATATTTAAGACAATTAAAGCAAACTCATAAGTCCATATGGATAAACGCCTTCAAACACTTCGGTTGCGTCAAATAGACCGCTCTCTCCAGCAGTGGCGGGATGCCGCGCTCTCCCCCAAGCCCGCCGCCGGGTGGTGCCAAGCGATACGCGAAGCTTTGGGCATGTCGGCTACTGCGCTAGGGCGGCGCATGGGCATGACGGGTAATGGCGTGCGCAAGCTCGAATCAGCAGAGGCGCAGCAAGTCATCACGCTGGCCAGCTTGCGCAAGCTGGCCAATGCGCTGGACTGTGAGCTTGTTTACGCGATGGTGCCGCGCAAGCCGCTGGCCGAGCAGTTGCAAGAACGTGCTTTGACAGTAGCGGGCGAGCAGTTGCGCTCGGTGTCGCATTCGATGGCGCTGGAGGACCAGGCCGTCAAAGGGCAACCGCAACAAGACCAGCGCGAGCTGCTTGCGCAAGAGCTGCTTGACGGGCCAAGGCGCGCCTTATGGTGAAGTTATGGTGATGCGCTTTACGTATGCGGATGGTGCTACGCCAATTGACCCGGATGAAGCGGCAGGCCTGGTGCCCACGCACATCACGACGCAAGCAGAGCTGAATGCATGGGAAGAAGCCAATATTGTGAGTGGCGAGGTTTGGGCATTCCGGCGCAAGGCGACTCTGCTAAACGAAGGCTTTGTGCGGGCGCTGCATGTGAAGATGTTTGACCAGACCTGGCGATGGGCGGGCAAATTCAGATCAAGTAACAAAAACATCGGGGTTGACTCGCACCAGATTGCCGTGAAGTTGCGCGACCTGCTGGACAACACAAAATACCAAATTGACCACAAGGCATTTGACGCAGACGAGCAAGCTATCCGGTTTCACCATCTGCTGGTCTGGATCCACCCTTTCCCAAACGGAAACGGCAGACACGCCCGTTTAATGGCTGACCTGCTCATCACGCAGTTGGGCGGCAAGCGATTTAGTTGGGGGCAGTCGCCCTTGACCCAGGAGAGCGACAACCGGGCCAGTTATCTGGCCGCGTTAAGGGCGGCTGATGCGGGGTTTTACGCGGATCTTATTGGCTTTGCGCGGAACCAGTGCACTTTTAAGACATAAAATAAGCCGACAGCCCAATAAATACGGGCGCAAGAAGCTACAAAAGTAGTAGCATGGCTGGCAGCCAGCGCAGCGCTGCCAAACGAACAAACCCATGAAATTCAAACACGCCGTATTCGAATTTCATGCAAAACCAAAAACCAAAAACCAAAAACCAGAAACCAACTTACTTGTAAAACGCCTCTACCGCACCCTTGAGCTTGACCGTTAGCGGAAAGCCCTGGCGGTCTACTTTTTTGCCTACGGGCACTTTTATCCAGCCTTCGCTAATGCAATACGCCTCTACGTCAAAGCGCTCTTTGCCGTTAAACCGAATGCCCACCGCGTGCTCGAATACGGCGGCAATGTGGTGCGGGCTGCGGGTGTCGGTAGACAGCTGGTCGGGCAGGTCCGGGCGCGGGGCTGCTGGGGTCGCTTCAAGTGAGGTCGTGGTGGGTTCGGTCATGGTGTGCGGCTTTGTATTTTGATTTTTGAATTAAAGCGGATGCTCGGTGTAGAACTTGCCGCCGTGGTACAGCAGCGGGGCAGCATTTGGCGCGTGGCGGCAGTGCTCTACTTCGCCGACAAAAATCACGTGGTCGCCCTCGGTGTAGCGGCTGCGGTTAAAGCATTCAAACGTGGCCGCCGCGCCGCTCAGCACGGGCGCGCCCGCTATGCCGTCGATAAAGGCCACGCCGTCCCAGCGGTCAGCGCGCTTGCTGGCAAAGCGCTCGGCCAGCTCTTTTTGGTCGGCCGCCAAAATATTGATCGCGTAGTGTGAGCCGGTTGAAAAAGCCGCCATGGAGCTGGCCGCTTGCGCCAGGCTCCACAGCACTAGCGGCGGGCTGAGCGACACAGAATTAAATGAATTGGCAGTCAGCCCCACCAGCTCGCCGCTGGCGGTACGCGCCGTGACGATGGTGACGCCAGTGGCAAACATGGCCAGAGACGCGCGAAATTCGGGGGTTGAAAAACCGGGCGGTTGTGCTTTGAGTGGGGTTTGGGAATTCGGCATATCAATGGAACAGGTAACCGGGTATTTTGCCTCACTGGCTTGACTGTTGTGAGCCTTGGCTGTTGCACTGTGCCAGGCCGCGCGCCAATCCGTAGCCTAAAATTTAAGCATGCACTTCTACCCTTTTTTATTGCTGGCTGCTGCGCTTGCTACGGGTTTTGGCCAAACCTACGCCGCCGCGCCCTGCGATGAGTTTGTGGCCAGGCTGCCGAACGTCAAGCGCGCGCTGTGCGAATCCGCCAAGCTGCAAGCCAGCCCGGCGCGCTCGGTTGCTGGCCGTACCATTTTTATGCGTGACATCAAGGCCGACATTAAACCGGAGGCCGGTGCGCTGCGGGTGCTGGTGATTGGCGCCATTCATGGTGACGAGCCCTCGTCTGCGTCAGTGGCGCTGCACTGGCTGCAGCTGGCCAGCCAGGCCACCTTTGACACGCCGCAACCGGTGCACTGGCGGTTTATTCCGGCGTTGAACCCCGATGGCCTGTTAAGCCAGCCGCCGCGCCGCGTGAACGCCAATGGCGTGGATTTGAACCGCAACTTCCCCACGCCCAACTGGCAGCGCGACGCCAAAATTTACTGGGAACAACGCACCCAAAAAGACCCGCGTCGTTACCCCGGCACGCAGCCGTTGTCAGAGCCTGAATCCAAATTTTTGCATGAAGAAATGCAGCGCTTCAGCCCGCATTTAATTGTGAGCATTCATGCACCGTATGGGGTACTGGACTTTGACGGCCCAGCTCAAAAGGGCTTTGTACCGCCGTCAAAACTCGGGCGCCTGTACCTCGACCAGGTCGGCATATTTCCGGGCTCGCTCGGCAATTACGGCGGTGTGCACAAAGGCATACCGGTAGTGACGGTTGAGCTGTCCAATTCAACCCGCACCCCGCTAGACGCCGAAATGCGCCAGATGTGGCTGGACTTGCTGCGCTGGATGTCTGAGCGCATGGGCGAGCGGCCAGGCAATGGGGCAGTCAGGGGCACTGCGCCAGGCTCCGGGCCAAACCCCGCGCGGGGGCCCTGAAGGTTTCTCCAACCGGCTTTTTTACTTCCGTTTTTTCATTTCAGTTTTTTATACGCGCGGTTAAGCTCCGCACCGCTGCTGGTGTCTTGCAGGCCACGCGCAACGTCGACTGCCGCCTGTTCAATGACGGGGTCGGGCTCGTCGGGTGTCATGGCCACCGCTTCATCGCGTTCATTCGGCATTTTCAGCTGCGCTTCAATTGCAGCGTCGTGTGGCGTCGGTGATTTGCCCGGCCTGGCGCGCTGCCTGGGCGGCGATGCAATTTTTCTGAGTTTGACCATCAACCCACTATCGGGCGGCCAAGCCGCCAGCGCGGTAGGCAGATGAAATGGGCTTGCGTAGGACAACAGGCGCTGAAGCCCCGACAATATGTAACATTAATTGGCCTGTAACCCAATGAATACGGGTGCAAGCAGCTATTAAAAAAGTAGTATTAAAGTGTCGAGGGCGGTACGGTTGCGTAACTCAAATAGCCTTATCTATTTGCGGGAAAGTGATTATTTACTTCAGCTTGGCTGAGCTTAAGCTGAAGGCACATATAAGTTGTGCGCAAGACAGCCATGCCATGGCCGCTACAAAGCAAAACCCAAAGCCCATGACCATCTTTTCAACCCACGTGTTTTCTTGCCTGCAGGTTACGCAGCGTACCGCAGCGGTGGTGGCCGCAGTAGCAGCAGCGCTCTGCTTTGGCGGGCCGGCGCTTGCGCAGGCCCCTGCCCCGGCCACAGTTGCGTCTGCTGCGGTTGCAGGCAGCACCTTGAAAATCGGTTTGATTGGCCCGTTCACCGGCGGCTCGTCTGATTTTGGCATTCCGATGCGCAACGGCATTGCGCTTGCGGTCGATGAGATCAATGCGGTCGGCGGCTACCTGGGCCGCAAACTCGAACTGGTGGTCAAAGACGACCAGGGCAACCCTGATGTCGGCTTGAAGATGTCGCAAGAACTCGCAGCAGAAAAAGTGGCGGTCACATTCGGGTTTTGTAACACCGGCGTAGCGGCCAAATCACTCGACGTGTTTCAAAACGCCAAAATACCGCTCATCATTCCGTGCGCAACTGGCACACCGCTGACGGCCAAATTCCCGGCGGCTGAAAGCTATATCTTTCGCACATCCGCCAAAGACGCGATTCAGGTTCCTTTTGTGGTGGGTGACATCACCAGGCGCGGCTGGACCAAAGTGGCGGTGTTTGCCGACACGTCCGGCTATGGCGAAGCGGGCCTCAAAGACATCGTGGCCGCCCTGAAGGCTAAAGACCTGGAGGCAGTGCACATTGCGCGGTTCCCGGTCGGCGTCAAAGACTTGAGTGACGAGCTGATCGCAGCGCGGGCAGCAGGCGCCAACGTGATTTTCAGCATGACGGTTGGCCCCGAAAACGCCGTGATTGCCAACGGCCGCAAAGCCCTGGGCTGGAAGGTGCCGCAAGTCGGCGCGTGGACGTTGTCGTTTCCGTTTTTCATCGACGGCGGCAAAGACGCCGCCGAGGGTGCGCTGATGGCGCAAACCTTCATTGCCGAGCCCAGCAACGAGCGCCGTGCATCTTTTTTAAGCGCCTACGCGCGCAAGTACAAGCTCAGCAAAATCACCGTGCCAGTGGCCGCCGCGCAGGGCTACGACGCGGTGTACATCCTGCTGTATTCACTGTTTGGCGTGAGCGACGGCAACCTGAATGGCGTAGCCATCAAGCAGGCACTGGAGACCAAAAATCGCGTGTACTACGGCGTAGTGGCAACCTACGAGCAGCCCTTCACCAACCAGGACCACGACGCCATCACGCCCAACATGCTGGTGCTGGGCATGGTCAAAAACGGCGCAGTAACGTTCGCCTACCCAGAAGACGCCAAGCGCAATTTGTTTGTGCAGCGCAAGCAGTAGGCGCAGGCGGTTTTTAGGCTGTTTTTAAGCCGAATAGGCCCCTAGCCCAATGAAAATATGCGTAAGCAGCTATTGTAATAATAGCTAAACAGCTGTGTCAGAAGGCAGCTCTTTAAGGCGCGGGAATGTAGAGCGGTGACTGCTCAAGCCACTTGATAAACACCGCGCCTTGGCGCGGGCTTTGGCTCGACGGGTGCGAAGCGCCGGTCCAGCCAAAGCCTCCGGTCAGAGCTCATATCCCAATCGACTAGACTGTGCGCATTGGCGGGGTGCAGGTCATCAATGTTCCGGTCAGAGCTCATATCCCAATCGACTAGACTGAGAGCCGTGCGCACGAAATGCGTTTCCTTGTTCCGGTCAGAGCTCATATCCCAATCGACTAGACTGAAAATGGTTTTGCCTATGTGCTGTTGCAAGTTCCGGTCAGAGCTCATATCCCAATCGACTAGACTGCCTGCTAGACGTCATGCTGGCCAGCCCAAGTTCCGGTCAGAGCTCATATCCCAATCGACTAGACTTAAATGCTGCACTACAGGAGCTAAACCATGGTTCCGGTCAGAGCTCATATCCCAATCGACTAGACTTTGGGCGTCTTCGTCATACAGCGCATCAAAGTTCCGGTCAGAGCTCATATCCCAATCGACTAGACTTTTGACATCCTGACTTGGCCGGGACACCTGGTTCCGGTCAGAGCTCATATCCCAATCGACTAGACTGAGCCGACCGAGGTGGAGTGGTCGCCGGCTGTTCCGGTCAGAGCTCATATCCCAATCGACTAGACTGCTTGCCCTGGCGCGCAAAGCCTGCCGCAAGTTCCGGTCAGAGCTCATATCCCAATCGACTAGACTTAGCGCCATTTTCTTTAACACCTACGCAGGGTTCCGGTCAGAGCTCATATCCCAATCGACTAGACTACCCGGTTTACGTCGCCAGCGATGGCCTGGGGTTCCGGTCAGAGCTCATATCCCAATCGACTAGACTGAATACCAGCTTGGCATATCGGCTGGCGCGGTTCCGGTCAGAGCTCATATCCCAATCGACTAGACTATGCTGGAGCAATTGGGCAGGAGTGAACTGGTTCCGGTCAGAGCTCATATCCCAATCGACTAGACTCCGGG
>JANNCT010000157.1:0-16554 GCA_031386895.1 Polaromonas sp. | reverse complement strand
GGCACCTAGAACCAAGGGCGTTCCGACGATGATTGAGCTGCCGGTCCCGACAGCCAATACCTGGTCAAAAACAATCTCTTGGCCTACGTCCGCAGCAATCTGTTCTACTTTAATTTTTTCACCAGCAGCAACTTTGTATTGTTTGCCACCGGTTTTTATGACCGCGTACATGTAAGACCTCTTAAATTGAGTTCTGCAGACGAATTTCCGCAGAGCCCTCGACTTTAGCATATTGAGCAGAAAATAGCCACACGCATCGGCAGGCTCGCTGACTTGGCCCAAATCCGCAAGCGTGACTTCTATAATCCAGTCTGGTTAATCACTCCCTACCCGGATTTCATTTGTCTGCCAATTCTTTAAGCACCGCCGCCGCCTTGACCCTCATTGCCGACGATATGAAGGCGATGGATCTGGTCATACAGCGGCGCCTTCAGTCCGAAGTTCCATTGGTCAGCCAGGTATCCGGGTACATCATTGCTGCTGGAGGCAAGCGGCTTCGTCCGGGGTTGCTGCTTCTGATGTGCGGCGCATTGGGTTTTACCGGCGAGCAGCGCCTGAATTTGGCGGCCGTTGTGGAATTTATCCATACTGCAACACTTTTGCACGATGACGTTGTCGACGAATCAACTTTGCGCCGTGGTCGTGCCACCGCCAACGACGTCTTTGGAAATCCTGCCAGTGTTCTGGTGGGCGATTTTTTATATTCTCGCGCCTTTCAAATGATGGTGGAAGCGGGCGACATGCGGGTTATGCAGACGCTGTCAGAGGCAACTAATGTGATTGCAGAAGGTGAGGTTTTGCAGTTGGTCAACATGCATGACGCAAGCTTGTCAGAAGAAACTTATTTGCGCGTAATACGGTCAAAAACTGCAAAGCTGTTTGAGGCCAGCGCCAGGCTAGCTGCCTTGCTGGCCAAAGCGCCGCCTGAGGTAGAACATAGTTGTGCCGAATACGGGCAAGCGCTGGGCACTGCTTTCCAGGTCATAGACGACGTGCTGGATTACGATGGCGATGTGTCTGTGATGGGAAAAAACCTGGGTGATGATTTGCGCGAAGGCAAGGCGACGCTACCGCTCATCATTGCCATGCAGCGAGCGAATCGCGTCGAGAGGGAGACCATTTCGCGCGCAATTGAAGCCGGAACCACAACTGAAATGCCGCAGATCATCGCAATAGTTAAAAGCACGGGCGCTCTTGAAGCAACCCGATTGGCGGCGGCTGTTGAGGCGCGTCGCGCGCTAGCTGCATTGCACAACATTAAGCACAATTCTTATCGAAGCGCGCTTGAGCAACTCGCGTCGCAGCTGCTCGAGCGGCAGGCTTAATACCGCAGTCCACCCTGGCTACAGATTTTGCGTGGTCCGAATTGTGTAACTTTGACTTAATTTTGTGTTTACAGAGCTACGCCTATCGGCGATGATTCAGTTTTACCTGGAAGGCAATAGCCATGGCCGTCGTTGATGCAGTCACGAAACAAGCACCCTCTGCTGCGTTGCCCGGCATTGGCAGAGCTTTGGTCATCGCTGGGAAACTAGGCCAAAAGGCAGCCGACGACATCTACACCAAGGCCAAGTTGGCCCGGACGAGTTTTATCGCTGAACTGACCGGCTCTGGAGCCGTTTCGCCCTTTGATTTGGCGCACACCATGTCGTCGGCTTTCGCCGCGCCTGTGCTGGATGTCGACGCGATCGACATACAGCGGCTGCCAAAAGGCCTGCTTGACGCCAAAATTTGCCAGACGTACCGCATTATTGTGTTGAGTAAACGCAACAATCGTCTGTTGGTCGCCACGGCTGATCCTTCTGACCAGGAAGTCGCAGAAAAAATCAAGTTTTCTACCCAGATGGGTGTCGATTGGGTGATTGCCGAATACGACAAGCTATCGAAAATTGTCGATGCATCCACCACCACCGCTTCAGAAGCGATGGAACACATTATTGGTGACGATTTCGAGTTTGATGAGTCGACCGCTGACATGGCGACCGAAGCAAACGATGCCAGTGCGTCTGAAGTGGAAGATGCGCCAGTCGTCAAGTTTTTACAGAAAATGCTGCTTGATGCGTTCAGCATGCGGGCCTCTGACTTGCACTTTGAACCTTTCGAGCACACCTATCGGGTTCGCTTTCGGGTTGATGGCGAACTGCGCGAGATTGCGTCCCCTCCCGTAGCGATTAAAGAAAAGCTTGCTGCGCGCATCAAGGTAATTTCCAAGCTCGACATCTCTGAAAAGCGCGTGCCGCAAGACGGCAAGATGAAGCTCAAAATCGGGCCAGACCGGGTTATTGACTTTCGTGTCAGCACATTGCCGACGATGTTTGGCGAGAAAATCGTCATCCGAATTCTTGACCCGAGCAGCGCCAAATTAGGCATTGACGCACTGGGCTACGAGCCAGAAGAAAAGGCACGTTTGCTGGACGCAATATCCAGGCCCTACGGCATGGTGCTGGTTACCGGCCCGACAGGCTCGGGTAAAACCGTGTCGCTCTACACCTGCCTGAATATTTTGAACAAGCCCGGCGTCAACATCGCCACTGCTGAAGATCCTGCCGAGATCACGCTTCCAGGCGTGAACCAGGTCAGCATGAACGAAAAAGCCGGCATGACTTTTTCTGTCGCGCTCAAGGCTTTTCTCAGGCAGGATCCGGACATCATCATGGTCGGTGAGATTCGTGATCTGGAAACTGCCGATATTTCTATCAAGGCAGCACAAACCGGCCACCTGGTTTTGTCGACGCTGCATACCAACGACGCGCCCACTACTTTGACGCGTATGCGCAATATGGGCATCGCGCCTTTTAACATTGCGTCCAGCGTTATCCTGATTACCGCTCAGCGTCTGGCCAGGCGGCTTTGTCCCAATTGCAAGTTGCCCGCCGACATTCCGCGTGAAACACTGGTTGATGCAGGATTCACCGAAGACGATGTTGACGGCAGCTGGACTCCATATCGCCCTATGGGTTGCTCGATGTGCAACAACGGCTACAAGGGTCGGGTGGGTATTTACCAAGTGATGCCAATCACTGAGGAAATTCAGCGAATTATTTTGCGTGACGGAAGCGCACTTGAAATTGCTGCGCAGGCCGAAAGCGAAGGTGTCAGAAGTCTGCGTCAATCGGGCCTTCATAAAGTTAAAATGGGTATGACCTCGTTGGAAGAGGTGCTGGGCTGCACCAATGTGTAACGGATTCCGCGAATAGAAATGAGAACCAACTATGGCAACTGCAGCACTTAAAGGCGTTTCGGACTTTGTCTACGAATGGGAAGGCAAAGACCGGGGCGGCAAACAGGTCAAAGGCGAGCTTAGAGCGGCCGGAGAAAACCAGGTCAAGGCCTCGCTGCGCCGACAAGGCGTGTTGGCGACCAAAATCAAGAAGCGCCGCATGCGTTCAGGCAAGTCGATCAAGCCGAAGGACATTGCCATTTTTACGCGCCAGCTTGCGACCATGATGAAAGCCGGTGTGCCGTTGCTCCAGTCGTTTGACATCGTGGGCCGAGGCAACCCGAATGCCAGCGTGACCAAACTTCTGAACGACGTGCGCACCGATGTTGAAACGGGCACATCGTTGTCTGCCGCGTTCCGCAAATATCCGCTGTATTTCAATGCGCTGTACTGCAACCTGGTTGAGGCTGGCGAGGCTGCCGGTATCCTTGAGGCGCTGCTGGACCGTCTGGCGGTTTACATGGAAAAGACCGAAGCCATCAAGTCAAAAATCAAATCGGCTTTGATGTACCCCGCATCCGTTGTGGTGGTAGCTTTTGTAGTTGTTGCAGTAATCATGATTTTTGTAATCCCAGCTTTTAAAGAGGTGTTTTCTTCTTTTGGCGCTGACCTGCCAGCACCCACCTTGTTTGTGATGGCCATCAGTGAGTTTTTTGTCAAATATTGGTGGCTGATATTCGGCCTTATTGGCGGCGGCGTTTATTTTTTCTTGCAAGCGTGGAAGCGTAGCGAAAAAGTCCAGCGCGTGATGGACCGCGTGCTGCTTAAGGTGCCGGTATTTGGCGCTTTGATTGAAAAGTCGTGTATCGCTCGCTGGACGCGCACGCTGTCCACCATGTTTGCTGCAGGTGTGCCGCTGGTTGAAGCGCTTGATTCGGTCGGCGGCGCTTCGGGCAACTCGCTTTATGCTGATGCCACCACGAAAATCCAGCAGGAAGTCTCTACTGGAACCAGTTTGACATCCGCCATGACCAACGCCAACTTGTTCCCGTCAATGGTGTTGCAGATGACAGCTATTGGAGAAGAGTCAGGCTCAGTCGATCACATGCTCGGCAAAGCAGCTGACTTTTATGAAGCTGAAGTGGACGAAATGGTGGCTGGCTTGTCGAGCCTGATGGAGCCAATCATCATCGTGTTCTTGGGCACGCTCATCGGCGGCATTGTGGTGTCCATGTACCTGCCAATTTTCAAACTCGGCCAAGTCGTTTAATGCTGGGTGAGTTGCCGCGCGAAGTGCTGGCGGCACTTGCGGGATTTCTGGGGCTGCTCATTGGCAGCTTCCTCAATGTGGTGATCTACCGCTTGCCCAAAATGATGGAGCAGCAGTGGGTCAGCGAATGTGCCGAGCTTTGCGGACAGCCCGCTCCAGCGGCTGAGAAAATCAGCTTAACCGCGCCGCGCTCGCGCTGCTCAAGTTGCGGCCACATGATTGCCTGGTATGAGAATATTCCCGTTGTCAGTTATCTTTTTCTTCGTGGAAAATGCTCGGCTTGCAAGGCACCCTTCGGCCTGCGATACCCCGCAGTTGAGCTGACGTGCGGATTGCTGTTTGCCTACTGTGCCTGGCGGTGGGGTAGTACACCAGCGACTCTTGTATGGTGCGGATTTTCTGCGGCATTGCTGGTGCTGGCAATGATTGACTGGGATACGACCTTGCTGCCGGATGACATCACGCTGCCACTGCTATGGGCGGGGCTTGTTGCGGCCGCGCTTCAACTGAACCCATTGGTAAAACTGCCAGATGCGCTGTGGGGCGCTGTCGGCGGATACCTCTCCTTGTGGTTGGTGTATTGGGCATTCAAATTGGTCACAGGGAAAGAGGGCATGGGCTACGGCGACTTCAAATTGTTTGCAGCTTTAGGGGCTTGGTTTGGCTGGTCAGCGTTGGTGCCGATCATTTTGATGGCTTCAGTCATTGGTGCTGTGATTGGCATTGCCATGAAGTTTTCAAGCGGCTTGCGTGAGGGTGGCTACATCCCCTTCGGTCCATTTTTGGCCGCAGCGGGTTTTACCGCCATGCTGTTTGGCCCGCAGGCGATCACCGGCTTGATTGGGCTGTAGGCGCTCAACGTGTTGTGCGTTGGACTTACCGGAGGAATTGGCAGCGGCAAAAGCACAGTTGCGGCTATGTTGGATGTTGCCGGAGCTGCACTGATTGATGCCGACGCGATCTCACGCAGTCTGACAGCCCCTGGCGGCGCTGCTATGGAGCCGATTCTCAAGCAATTCGGAGCAGGAGTTGTGTCACTGGACGGCGCGATGAACCGCAATGCCATGCGCGATCTTGCATTCAATGACCCTGCCATCAAAGTGCAATTGGAGGCCATCATTCACCCCTTGGTAGGCCAGGCTTGTGGCAAACAAGCCAGATTGGCGCTGGCAGCCGGAAAGTCATGCGCTGTTTTTGACATTCCGCTTTTGGTGGAGTCGGGCCGGTGGAGACCCCAGCTGGATTGCATTGTGGTGGTTGATTGCCTTGAATCAACACAAATCCAGCGCGTTATGCAGCGCAGCAACTGGTCTGCTGAGGCCGTGGAAAAAGTCATCGCTGCCCAAGCCAGCAGAGCCCAGCGCCTGGCAGCAGCCGATATGGTGATTTACAACGATGGCTTGTCCGTGGAAGAGCTTCGCGAGCAGGTGCACAAGCTGCTGCCGCGCCTCAAGTTATGATGCAAATGTTTGTGTTTGCATGGCAAACTCGCCAATTTCAAGTTGACCCAATCTTCACTGTGATCCTGTACGAGTACCCCTTCAACGAGCGAATCCGCACCTACTTGCGGCTCGAGCATTTGTTCCGTCGACTCGGCGAATTGGCGAGCAGAGAGCATCCGCTGGACCACCATTACGCCATCACCACTATTTTTGAAGTGATGGATGTAGCTGGCAGGGCAGACTTGAAAACCGACGCACTCAAAGACCTCGAAAAACAAAAGCAGGTTTTAAATGGGTACCGCGGTAACCCCGCCATTGCAGAACGTGTGCTCGATGACGTGACCCGCAACATTGAAATCTGCTTTGCAGATTTAAATGCATTGCCCGGAAAAGCTGGCGTGTCTCTTGCAGAAAATGACTGGCTCATGAGCATCCGCAGTCGGGTTGGCATACCTGGCGGTACCTGCGAGTTTGATCTGCCTGCTTATTACGCCTGGCAGCACAACAGCGCGTCATCACGCCAGCAAGACCTGCAACGCTGGATCACTACGCTGGTGCCCTTGGCAGAATCTATACGCCTGCTACTGCAGTTGCTGCGCGATTCCGGTGCGGCGCAAATGGTGACCGCGCCTGGCGGGCAATTTCAGCAGAACTTGCCGCAAGGCCGTACGTTTCAATTGCTACGGCTGCGCATCGACCCGGCCCTCGGCTTGATTCCCGAAATCAGCGGCAACCGCTTGATGGTGTCGGTGCGCTTGATGCGCCACGGCAATGATGACCGACTGCATGCCGCATCAGACGATGCCTCTTTTGAGCTTACGCTTTGCTCCTGACCCAAAGCCTCGCACCGCCATGTCAACGTCCGATACGTTTCACAAAATTGTTGTTTGCCCTGTTTGTGAGGGAGACAGTATCTATGCGCCCAGCAACGCCTTCAGGCCTTTTTGCAGCGAGCGCTGCAAAAATATTGACTTCGGCGCTTGGGCCAGTGAGGGCTTTCGCATGCCAGTGGACACCCCGCCTGATGATGCCGCTTATGGCGACCCAAAACTCCAATAGCGTAACGTTAAATTGAAGGCAAATATGCACATGGATTGTTTAAAGCTACTGGTTTGCGGTGTGGCAGTTTGTTTCTTCTCGACCAGTTCCGTACAAGCCCAAACGCTGGAAATTCTGAATCCGCCGATTAAAGCGTCTACCAAGAAAAAATCCAAGAAGTCTGGTGGGGGAGGCGGCTCCAACGCAACCTTCAGTCCAGGTTCGCAAGAAACGAAAAAGGAGCGCAGCTCCCGTTTGTCGCGGGAGTGCAAGGGCCAAGCCAACGCTGGCGCTTGCACGGGCTACACCCGATAAAAGCTCTTTAAGCTGCTGGCGCGCCCAGCATTTGCTGCAACTCGCCGCTCTCGTACATTTCCATCATGATGTCTGAGCCGCCCACAAATTCGCCCTTGACGTAGAGCTGCGGAATCGTCGGCCAGTTGCTGTATTCTTTGATGCCGTTGCGAATCTCGCCGTCTTCCAGCACGTTGACGGTAACGGGTTTGGTCACGCCGCAGGCTTTCAGCACGGCAATGGCCTTGCCTGAAAAACCGCACTGCGGGAAGTTGGGGTTGCCCTTCATGAAAAGCACCACGTCGCTGGACTTGACGAGCTGGTCAATACGGGTTTGTGTGTCGTCGGCATGTTGGGTCATAAAAATCCTTGTAAAAAGCTGGCAATTCCGGATTATCCCGCGAAACCGTTACAGCCATTGACCGCCCGAACAGCGGGCGATTCCCGCCAGGTCCTGGCGGCTTTGCACTTGCGCAAAGCCCCGCTGAGTCAGCAGGTCGCGCACAGCACCGTCTTGGTCGTAGCCATGCTCCAGCAAAAGCCAGCCGCCCGGGTGCAAGCTGCCTGGAGCGTCCCGGACGATCATGCGAATATCGTCCAGACCGTCAGGCCCGGCGCACAAAGCACCCAAAGGCTCATGCTTTAAGGCGGCTAGATGCGCGTCACCATCGGCAATGTAAGGCGGGTTGCTGGCGATGCAATGAAAAAACCCGCCAACGTCATCTAGCCAGTTGCTTTGTCGAAACTCCACATCTGCACCGAGTTGCGCGGCATTCAAACTGGCCACTGCCAAGGCGTCCTCGCTCGCATCCACAGCCACCAAGGTGCAGGTGGTGTTGCGTGCAATGGCAATAGCAACCGCGCCGCTGCCCGTGCCCAAGTCCAGCACGCGGGGGCAATCGATCTGTGAGGCCCGCAGCACATCCAGCGCCCATTGCACAAGTGTTTCAGTGTCAGGGCGGGGTACCAGTACGCGTTTGTCCACTGCAAAGCGCAAGCCAAAAAATTCTTTGTAGCCCACCAGGTACGCCAACGGCTCGCCCGAAGCGCGGCGCAGGCTCAATGCGCGAAAGGCATCCGCTGCCGCGTCGTCCAGCGGGTCAGCATCATGCGCCAGCAACCATGCGCGATCGGTGTCTTGCTTGCCGAGCGTGTGCAGTAGCAGCAGCTGTGCATCAAGCCGGTCCAGCCCCAAGGTTTGGGCGCTCTGCAAGGCTTGGCGGTGGTTAAGTTGCATGAAAGTAAATAACGCATTTTGCTATTAATTTAATAGCTGCTTGCGCCCATTATTATTGGGCTATAGGTCAATTTAATATAAAAAATCGACTTTTATTGCTGTGATTCGGACTCCAGCTCAGCCAGTTGCTCTGCACCGCGCGCCACTTGCAGGGCCACCACCACGTCGTCCAGATCACCTTCCATGATGGTAAGCAGCTTGTACAGCGTCAGGTTGATGCGGTGGTCCGTCAAACGCCCCTGCGGAAAGTTATAGGTGCGAATGCGGTCGCTGCGGTCGCCACTTCCGACCAGGCCTTTGCGCATGGCGGCGTCTACCGCTGCGCGCTCGGAGCGGTCTTTTTCATGGATGCGGGCCGTCAGTACTTTCAGGGCTTGCGCCTTGTTGCTGTGCTGGCTGCGCCCGTCCTGGCACTCCGCCACGATGCCGGTTGGCAGGTGCGTGATGCGCACCGCTGAGTCGGTTTTGTTGATGTGCTGGCCGCCCGCGCCGCTGGCCCGGTAGGTGTCAATGCGCAAGTCAGACGGGTTGATTTTGATGGCTTCCAGCTCGTCTGGCTCAGGCAGCACCGCTACCGTGCAGGCGCTGGTGTGGATGCGGCCCTGTGTCTCGGTGGTGGGCACGCGCTGCACACGGTGCCCGCCCGACTCAAAACGCAGCTTGCCGTACACGCCTACGCCTTGCGCATCGGGCGCTCCTTCAATGCGCAGCACCACTTCCTTATAGCCGCCCAGCTCGCTGTTGGATTCGCTCATGATTTCGCACCGCCAGCCACTGCGCTCGGCATAGCGGGTGTAGAGCCGGAACAGATCCGCTGCAAACAGCGCCGACTCATCACCGCCGGTGCCTGCGCGAATTTCAACAAAAGCGGGGCGCATGTCGTCCGGGTCTTTTGGAATCAGCATCAGCTGCAGCGCGTCATCGATTCGTGTGATGTCGGCTTTTGCAGCGTCAATTTCTTCGTCAGCCATGGCCGTCATATCCGCATCGCCTTTGCTGCTGGCCAGCAGCTCTTGAGCGCCCGCCAAATCGGCTTCGCGGCTGGTCAGTTTGCGGTACTGCTCGGCCACTACGCTGACTTCAGAATGCTCACGGCTAAGGGTGCGAAAACGCTCCATGTTGCTGACCACGTCGCTGGCAGACAGCAGCGCGTCGAGCTCATGCAGGCGGAGCAATTGGCGTTCGAGGGTTTGTCTTAAAAAGGGTTTCATGGGTTCAGGTTCGGATTCGGGGCGTTTAACGCGAAGAAGAGGAGGGGCGCTAAGGACGCGGATGCAGCAAGGTGAATTAAAAAGAAAACCATTTTTATCTTGGATTTCTCCGCGTCCTCCGCGCGCTCCTCCCCTCCGCGTTGGAGGGAGTCCGGCTTCAAATGCCGCAGCTAACGCTCAGCGTCGTCAGAGCGCGTACGGCCCTGCCCGCGTAAAAACAACTTAGATACGGTCTGCGCGGTCGCTTCACGGTAGTGTGCGTCGCCCGTGTGCAGCTCTGCCAGCGTGCCGTGCAGCATTTTTTGGCTCATGCCGCGCGCAAGTGCCTCAAGTACGCTGTCAATGGACTCGCCTTTGGCCAGCAGCTTTTTCGCGCGGCTGATTTCCATCGTGCGCCATTCATCTGCCTGCGCGTTGATTTGCTGAATCAAAGGCACGGCCGCGCGCTGGGTCATCCAGCTCATGAAGTTTGTTACACCCGCGTCGATGATTACTTCCGCTTCAGCCACAGCTGCGCGGCGGCTTTCTCTGCCGGTTTGCACCACCTGGGCCAGGTCATCTACCGTGTACAGGTAAATGTCGGGCAGCGCTTTCACTTCCACTTCAATGTCTCGCGGAACAGCCAAATCGACCATGAATACCGGTCGGCGTTTGCGCAGCTTGACTGCACGCTCCACCGCGCCCAAGCCAATGATTGGCAGCACGCTGCCAGTGCAGCTGATCACCGCATCAAACTCATGCAGCCGGGCCGGCAGGTCCGCCAGCGGCATGGTTTGTGCCCCAAACCTGCTGGCCAGCGCCTCGCCGCGCTCCATCGTGCGGTTGGCAATCACCATCAGCGCCGGTTTTTTGGCCGCAAAGTGGGTGGCGGCCAAATCAATCATTTCGCCAGCGCCTACAAACAAAATTTTGATTTTGCTCAAGTCTTCAAACAACTGCGCCGACAAGCGCACAGCCGCTGCGGCCATGCTGATGCTGTGTGCGCCAATTTCAGTGGTGCTGCGAACCTCTTTGGCGACCGCAAAGGAGCGCTGAAACAGCTGGTGCAGCGTGGTGCCCATCGCGCCCGCGCCTTCGGCTGCGCGCACTGCGTCTTTGATTTGGCCCAATATTTGCGGCTCGCCCAGCACCATCGAGTCCAGCCCGCTGGCAACTCTGAACACATGCCGCGCTGCCTCGTCGCCCTGCAGCGTGTAGGTGTGTGAGCGCAGCATGCTGGCCTGTACGCCGCCACTGCTGGCCAGCCATGCCAGGGTGTGCTCAAGCGCTGGCGACTCGCTGGCGCAATAAATCTCAGTGCGGTTGCAGGTCGACAAAATTGTGGCTTCTGGGTGCTTGGTGTGCGCCTGCCGCAGCCCCTTGAGCGTGGGGGCCATTTTCTCGATTGAAAACGCGAATCGGCCCCGCAAATCAAGCGGCGCAGTGTTATGGTTTAGCCCAAGGGCCCAGACAGACATCGCCACATTATAAAATTTAACGGAAGGCGTTGGGAACTAGGGAAACCAATCACTGTATGACTGCTTACTTACTCACTGACCACTTGCTGAACCTGCTGGCACCTGCAGCCTTTGTCGCTGCGCTCTTGGTGTTGTTTGGACGTACGTTTGGCAGATTTTTTAAACAAAATAGGCCTCTAGCGCAATCAATATGGGCGCAAGCAGCTATTATTTTTATAGTGAACTCGGTAGTCACCGTGGCTGGGCTGGTGTTGTTTGGCAACGACGGCAAGATGGCAACCTACGCGGCCGTGGTTTTTGTGGCCGCTCTCACTTACTGGATCCTGCTGCGCGGCTGGAAAAGTTGAGCTTTCTCAGGCGCCGGGTTTGAAGCTGTCGACCACGTCGGTGATGATGCCGTCAATGCCCAAGCCCAACAGGCGCTCAGCCACTGCCGCATCATTGACGGTGTAGGCCAGCAATTTGAACCCAGCGCTTTTCGCCTGCGTCACGCTTGATGTGTCCCACAGTTTGTAGTTGCACACAACAGCGCTGCAGCCCAGCATGAGGGCAGTTTCCAGCCAGCCGGTCCACAGCTCATGCAACAGCAGCCCGCGCGGCAACTCGGGTGCGGTGTCCTGCGTCGCCTGCAAGGCTTCGGGTCTGAAAGATGTGAGCAGTGGTTTTCGATCTGCGTTGTGCCACAAGCGTGCGGCATGCTGGGCTACCACTTCGCCAGTTTTTTGGTCTGCTCCAGTGGTCGGTTTGATCTCAATGTTCAGGTCAAAGCCATTGGTGATGCAGTAGTGCGCCACTTCCTCCAAGCTGGGAATGCGCGTTGCGGCGAAAGCTGCTGAATGCGAGCTGCCTGCGTCAAACGCTTGTAGTGCTTGCCAAGGATGATCGCCTCCCAAGCCACTGCCGTTGGTGGTGCGCTCCAGCGTGTCGTCGTGCAGCAAAAACGGCACGCCATCAGCGCTTAGTTTCACGTCGCACTCAAACATGGTGTAGCCGTGGCTTGCGCCCAGCTCAAAGGCGGCCAGTGTGTTTTCAGGGGCAAGTTTGCCTGCGCCTCGGTGTGCCACCCAGCGCGGGTAGGGCCAGTCGCCGGTCGTGTTGTCACTCACGGCGTGATGCTCATGGTGCTGCGCGGGGTGCCTGCCGCAGCGTGGGGTCGAGCGCTACGCGCAATTTGCCGTCCACCACGCGCACATCGGCAATTCCCATTTTGGCAATTTTGTCTGCCTGCGCACTTTTAAAACCGTAGATTGCCGTTCGTTCCAGGCTTTGCTTGGCCAGCGCTGAGCCGTACTGCGTGATGGCGTCAAGTATTTTTGGTGGCACGTCTTTGAAAACCAAATTTTCAATGCGCGAATCGTCCAGAAAAATCTCCCCAGTGCTCGCCTGATAGCGCGGCTTGGCCGATACCACCGCTGTGCCGGTGGTGGGTTGCCCAACCAGGCTGACGGCGGTGTCAAAGCTCAGCGTGATGCGCTCAGACGCATCAGCCAATGTGATTTTTGGGTTCTGCAGTTTGATGCACGTCACCGGCAGCGGGCAGTTTTCTGCCGGAAACTTCGGCGCAATGGCGTCTTGAATTTGCTGCGCAGAAAGATCGAGCGTCAGCTTGCCGTCGGCGTAGCCGCATGCGGTGAGCACGCTGCAGATTAGTAGGGCTAAAAGGCAGCTGGAGCGATTGCGAAAAGTCATTCGCAAATTATGAACTAGGCGCTGATGCGTACGCCCGTTGCCGCATCAAAGTGGTGAATGCGGTCTGTGCGCGGCGTCAGACGAATGGTCTGCCCCAACGCAGGCGCTTGCACGCTCTCATCGGTGCGCACCACCAGTTGCTCACCTCCTAAACCCACTAGGCGGCAGTACAGCAGGCGTTCAGCGCCCAGCATTTCAATCGACTCAACGCTAGCCTGCCAGCCGCCCGCGCCTACATCCAGGTGCTCAGGCCGAATCCCAAGAATATGGCCTGCCTTTGATCCCTCGGCGTGCTTGAGCAAATTCATAGGCGGCGAGCCAATAAAACTCGCCACGAAGGTGGTGGCCGGGCGGTGGTAGACCTCTTCAGGCGTACCGAACTGCTCCATGCGGCCGGCGTTCATCACCATCATGCGCTGGGCCAGCGTCATGGCTTCGACCTGGTCGTGCGTGACGAACAGCGAGGTGATGCCGAGCTCGCGGTGCAGCTTTTGAATTTCAAGCCGGGTTTGCACGCGCAGCTTGGCGTCCAGGTTGCTCAGCGGCTCGTCAAACAAAAACACCTGCGGCTGGCGCACGATGGCGCGGCCCATGGCCACGCGCTGGCGCTGCCCGCCGGATAGTTCACGCGGCTTGCGGTCTAAAAAATTACCCAGCTCCAAAATGCCTGCGGCTTTGGCCACGCGCTGCCTGATTTCTTCTACCGGGACTTTTTTAATCTTCAGGCCGTAAGCCATGTTGTCAAACACGCTCATGTGTGGGTACAGCGCGTAGTTTTGAAACACCATCGCAATGTCGCGCTCGGCAGGTTCCAACTTGTTGACGACCCTCGAGCCAATGCTTATCTCACCACCGGTGATGTCTTCCAGGCCCGCCACCATGCGCAGCAAGGTGGATTTGCCGCAGCCCGACGGCCCGACGATGACGATGAATTCATGGTCAGCAATAGCGGCTGTAACGCCGTGAATGACTTGCAGCGCTTTGGCACCATTGCCGTAGCTTTTGGTGACGTTGTTTAGGTTAATACTAGCCATTTGCAACTTTAGTAAGGGTTTTTTTCAAGCGGACATCGCGCGCAATATTCAATTGGCTTTGCCGGGCCGCAGGTGTCGCCACCTTGAGGGGGAGGCGCCAAAGGCGCTTCGGGGGTGTTCCTATTTCTCGGTATCCACGAGTCCTTTGACAAACCACTTTTGCATCAGCATCACCACCAGAGCAGGCGGCAGCATGGCCAAAATGGCGGTGGCCATCACCACGTTCCATTCGGTATACGCCTCGCCAGCAATCAGGCGTTTGATGCCCAGCACCACCGGGTACATGTTTTCGTTGGTGGTGACCAGCAGGGGCCACAAATACTGGTTCCAGCCGTAGATGAACTGAATCACAAACAGCGCGGCAATCGATGTTTTAGACAGTGGCAGCAGCACGTCCCAAAAAAAACGCATCGGGCTGGCGCCGTCCATGCGCGCAGCTTCGACCAGCTCGTCGGGTACTGTCAAAAAGAACTGTCTGAACAAAAACGTGGCAGTGGCTGATGCAATCAAGGGAATCGTCAATCCCGCGTAACTGTTCAGCATGCCCAGGTCTGACACAACTTTGTAGGTCGGCCCAATGCGCACCTCAACAGGTAGCATCAGCGTGACAAAAATCATCCAGAACACCAAGCCCTTAGCCGGAAAGCGAAAGTAAACAATCGCGAATGCTGACAGAAGTGAAATGGCGATTTTTCCGATTGCAATCACCAAGGCGGTGACCAGGCTGACCCACATCATCGGCAGGGCTGGTGGGAGGACTCCGCCTGCACTGTTTTCACCACCAAACAGCGCGGTGCGGTAGGTCTGAAGAAAGTTCGTTCCGGGAATTAGTGACAGTGGGTTGGAGGCTGCAATCTGCTCCTGAGACTGCGTGGACGCGACGATGGCGAGATACAACGGGAACGCAACTATGGCCACGCCGAGGATCAACACCGCGTGCGAGAAAAAGTTGGCAATCGGGCGACGTTCAATCATGTTGGCGTCTTTTCAAGCACGGGCCTCGGATCTGGCTTTGCCAGGCCGCGGGCGCAGCGGCCCCCTCGGGGGACGCTGACTTACACGAAGTGACGAGCGTGGGGGTCATATCTTTAATAGTTAACTTTTTTCTCGATGAATCGAAACTGCAAAACCGTCAGCGCAACAACAATCACCATCAGCACCACCGACTGCGCGGCAGAGCCGCCAATGTCCATCGCCTTGAAACCGTCAAAGTAGACTTTGTAAACCAAGATGGCAGTGTCTTTGCCCGGCCCGCCTTGCGTGGCGGCATCAACGATGGCGAAGGTGTCGAAAAACGCGTAAATCACGTTGATGACCAACAAGAAGAAGGTGGTGGGCGTAAGCAGCGGGAAAACAATCGTCCAAAACCGGCGGGAAGGCGATGCACCGTCAATCGCCGCAGCTTCGAGCAGCGATTTGGGAATCGACCGCAAACCCGCCAAAAAGAACAAAAAGTTGTACGAAATCTGCTTCCACACCGCAGCGACCACGATCAGCGTCATTGCGTGGTTGGAGTTGAGCAAGTGGTTCCACTGAACGCCGACTGACTGCAGCGCAAACGAAATCACGCCCATCGGCGACGAAAACATGAACACCCACAGCACACCCGCCACGACCGGGGCTACTGCGTAAGGCCAAATCAGCAAGGTTTTGTACGTTCCTGCACCGCGAATCACGCCGTTGGCCATCACCGCCAGCAGCAGGGCAATCGCTAATCCAAAACCAGCGACGAGTACTGAGAAAAGCGCCGTGACCTTGAACGAGTTCAGGTAACTGCTGTCCGCCCACAACCGTGAAAAGTTGAGCATGCCGACAAACTCGCTTGACGTGCCAAAAGCGTCTTCAGTCAGAACGCTCTGGTACACCGCCTGGCTGGCAGGCCAGAAAAAGAAAACCAGCACGATGAGCATCTGCGGCGCGACCAGCGCCCACGGCAGCCAGGCAGATTTGAAGAGAACTCGTTTTTCCAACTCAGTGCTTCTTTCAATAGAACAATCTGCTATTAATTCAGGAGCTGCTTGCGCCCGTATTTATTGGGTCAGAGCACTATTTTAATACTAAAAACGACCTTTTCAGGCCATTTTTAGGTCGTTCTCAAGCGTTTTAGCTTTACTTGCCTTTATTGGCGGTCTGAAAGCGCTCAAGCTGCTCATTACCGCGTTTTACAGCCGTGTCCAGCGCTTCCTGGGCAGACTTTTTACCGGCCCAAACTTGTTCCAGTTCTTCATCATTGATAGCGCGAATCTGCACAAAATTGCCCAAGCGAATGCCGCGCGACTTGTCTGTGGTTTTGCGAATCATTTGCGTCACAGACACATCGGTGCCCGGATTTTCTTTGTAGAAGTTGGACTTGTCGGTCATCTCATACGACGCCTTGGTCAAAGGCAAGTAGCCAGTGCGCTGGTGGCTTTTGGCGGCCTCGGCTGGCTGCGACAGGAAGGCATAAAACTGGCCTACGCCTTTGTAGTCACCAGCGGGCTTGCCCGACATGGCCCACAAACTTGCTCCGCCAATCACCGTGTTTTGTGGTGAGCCTGGCACGTCTGGGTAGTACGGCAGTGCGCCAATACCCGCGCCAAATTTGGCATTGCGCTTGATGTTGCCGTACAGCGCTGACGAGCCCGTCATCATGGCGCATTCGCCCGACACAAAAGTGGCGTCTGCCAGGTTGCCGCGGCCCTTGTATGCAAACAGGCCGGTCTTGGCCATGTTGGCGAGGTTT
>JANNCT010000024.1:0-17807 GCA_031386895.1 Polaromonas sp. | reverse complement strand
CTTGGCTATTTGGCTTTGTTCAAACTTTGTAGCCGTCTGCATTTGGAGGCGGTCAGGCAGGCGCTGGTCATTGCTGTGGCGGTGAATTGGTACGGTGGGGTCAGCAACATACTTGAGCACGCCGCGCTGGCATTTGGTTTTGGATTGGTCTGCCGTGCCGCTGTTGCGCAACTGTCGGGTGACTTGATGTGTGAGCGGTTGTCCGAGTTAGGTGGCAAGACTGAGGGAAGTCAGAGAGCTTTATGACGGCTCGCAATGTCTTGCGCCGTACCCTGCTACAGATTGTTCCCGCATGCTGGCTGGGCCCTGCAATTGCAGCAACTTCAATGGTGCCGGTGAGCGCACCGCCACCGCCTGTTTTACTGCGCGACCGGCTGCAAATTGGTGTCGCCACTCATTACGGGATGCGCGGTGAATCCATAAAAACATTTAACGCACTGGCTGGCATGGGTGTGGACGGAATGCGTGACGAAGCTTACTGGGATCATGTTGAGAGCCCGCCGGGCACGTTCAATATTCCCAAGCAGGTGGCGACTTGGTATGAATTAGCCAGGCGTTCCAGTTTGCAACCATTGTTATTGTTGAGCTACACGCATCCCGCCTATCAAAACGGGGCCCGCCCAACCACAGCTGCTGGACGTGATGGATTTGTACGGTATGCGGCATTTGTTGCCCGTGCCTTGCCTGGTGTACGGCAATTTCAGATTTGGAATGAGTGGGAACTCGTTAGCAAATTTGGAGAGCCTGGTTTGGCAGAAAACTATCTGAGCCTGGTTCGCGAGGTTGCACCGGTGCTGCGTGCGGAACGTCCCGGTGCTTTGGTGTTGCCAGCCGGCGTACACCGCGCAGGGTTTTTTAATGGGTACCTCGAATCTTTGGTGCGTGGCGGGCTGCTTGGAATGGTTGACGGTGTCGCTTTACACACTTACCGGTTTTCAGAGCCGGACCCATCACCAGAAGCCTGGTACGCCGAGATGCGCCGATTGGGTGAGCGCATCGCCGTATGGGACCCTCTTCGTGGACCGTCTGCAGCGCTGTATGTAACTGAAATGGGGTTCCCATCCCATCGGGGACGGCATGGTGTGACGCCGGCGCTTCAAGCCGACTATCTTGAGCGGTGTTTGCTGCTGGCGCTGCTTGTCCCCAGGCTTCGTGGATTTTGGTGGTATGGCCTCAGAGATAAGGGGTATGTGCCTTGGGAAAGCGAACATCACTATGGGCTGCTGGAGCCAGACGGCACGCCTAAGCCATCTTCGTTGCGATTGAAGGTTTTGTTGGAGCGATTGCGCGGCGTTAGCCGCGTCGAGCTCATCAGTCAGCAAGTGGACTGCTGGGCCGTGCAACTGGAGATGGCCGACGGTAGCGTTTGGTTGGCGCAGTGGTCGCCAGTAGCCGACAGGTCCGGCGCGGTCACCCACACTGAGCTTGGCCCTCGACCGGCCTGGTCGCTGCTGAGTGCGCCGCGACCATTCAAAGGCGCCAAACGGTAAATCCTACTGACTCCAGTGCTGCCCTCGGCTGCACCGATTTCACATCAATCAGCACCGGTTTGTCGCCGCGCGTCATAGCCCTGAGGTCTTCCGGCGTCAAGTCTCGGTAAATGCTATGCGAGACCGCAATCACCAGTGCGTCAACGGGATGCGCAGCATCGATCGGCTCCAGCTCCATTTGGTAGTGGCTGCGCAGGTCTTCGTTATCTGCATGGGGATCTGACACCACAACTTTTACACCGTAGTCTTCGAACTCCCGAATCATGTCTATAACTTTTGAGTTGCGCGTGTCGGGGCAGTTTTCCTTGAAGGTAGTACCCATGACTCCAATCCTGGAACGGGCTACGTCAATGCCTTGCGCCAGCATCAGCTTGATGGTGTTGCGTGCCACGTAACGGCCCATGTTGTCGTTGATTCGCCGGCCTGCCAGGATAACTTGCGGAATATAGCCCAGTTTTTCTGCCTTATAGGTAAGGTAGTAAGGGTCCACGCCTATGCAATGGCCGCCCACCAGGCCGGGCCGGAACGGCAAAAAGTTCCATTTGCTACTTGCAGCGTCAAGTACTTCCTGAGTGTCTATGTCCATGCGCTTGAAAACCACCGAAAACTCATTCATCAGCGCAATGTTCAGGTCGCGCTGGGTGTTTTCAATCACCTTTGCTGCTTCGGCAACCCGGATGGAGCTGGTACGGTGAACGCCGGCAGTAACCACGGCTGCATACACATCGGCCACGATATCCAGCGTGGCGGCATCGGAGCCCGACACAATTTTCTTGACTTTGGTAAAAATATGTTCGCGGTCGCCCGGATTGATTCGCTCCGGGCTGTAGCCGACTGTGAAGTCTGTACCGAACTTCAGGCCTGAACAGGCTTCGAGCACCGGCACACAGTCTTCTTCGGTGGCACCCGGGTAAACCGTCGATTCATACACCACCACAGCGCCCGGCTTAAGCGCTGTAGCCACTGAACGAGACGCTGCCAGTAGCGGGCCAAGATCAGGTTTGTTGCCGGCACTCACCGGTGTGGGCACGGCCACGATAAAGAAGTCGCTGCCTTGCAGGTCAGCCACGTCGTCCGTGAACAGGACGTCTGCGGTCGCCAGGTCCTGAGCGCTAACTTCGCGCGTGCTGTCGTATCCCGCCTTCAGCTCGGCAATGCGTTGGGCTTTGGTGTCGAAGCCTACAACGTGAAATAGCTTGCCAAAGGCGACCGCCACGGGAAGCCCGACGTATCCAAGGCCGATCATTGAGATTTTCCGGTTCATGCGTACCCTTTGGTTGGCCGGTGGTTTCAACTAATTAGCAAGGCGCTCAGGAAGCAAACACATCCACGCGGTCAAACCGGTACCCGTAGCCGTAAATAGGTACCAGCTTCCAGCCCTTGCTGCCGTCGAGCAGCAGTTTCTTGCGAAGCCGACTGATATGGGTGTCTACGGTTCGGGTATCGACGTCTGTATTGAGACCCCAGACCTTGTTAAGCAGATGATCTCGGGACAGCAATTTGCTAGGGTTCTGCAGGATGTATACCGATAGATCGAACTCTTTTTGGGTCATCACCACCTGCTGGTTGTCAATCGACACAGTGTGGCGCTGCATGTCAGCTTCGTAGGCACCCAGACGCAAAATGGAAAGTCCGCTGGGCTTGGCGCGCCTCGTCACAGCTGTGAGCCGAGCCAGGAGTTCGGTCAGCCTTGGCGGTTTCACGACATAGTCATCAGCGCCCGCGCTGAGGGCTGTGATGACATTTTCTTCGTCCTCATGTGCAGTAACCACCACAATGGGCATATCCCAACCCAGGTTTTGACGGACCCAGTGCAAGACATCAGCGCCGTTTCCGTCTGGAAGCATCCAATCCAGCAATAGCAGGTCGAAACGCTCCTGTTTCAATGCGTCGATGCAATCTGCCCGCGTGCCAAAACCCCGCGATGTGTGTTGCACACCCTCCAGCCACAGAGCCATCAGTTCGCGCTGCTCTGCGTCATCTTCTAGTATCGCAATGTGCATAGTGTGAAGCGTGATGGTGAGCGGGCGGAAGGTGTGTCTAAATTCTCCTGCATTTACTTCCCATCAAAGGTTGGTTACTGTTTGTTGTGTTGGATAAAGTTGTAGTTGGCATGTTTTCCAGCTTAACGGGTTACCAGTTAGCACGCGCTTAAGGTAAGCGGCATACGACAGTAAGTCGCCAAGCCAGTTGCCCCGAGAGCCAGACCCCGTCTCTATTTCTGCCAATAACTGGCGCTAATGCGGGTATCCGATTGAAAATTTACTCGCTAACCATCTTGTAACATTGTTGTACGAGTTGATTTTCATTATAATCTGCCTAAATTGATAAAATCAATAAATAAAAGTTTGAAATGACAAAAACAAACAATAATTAAAATGACAACTAAAAAATTAATACTTGTTGTAGAAGACAACCCCGACCATTTAGAACTGACCGTTCTGACACTTGGAGAGCATGGCGTGACTGCAGAAATAGTTGTGGCGTGCGACGGTGCGGGAGCGCTCGACTATCTTTTTGGCCAGGATAAACACGCGGGTCGAGACACCAAAAGACAGCCCGATCTGGTGCTGCTGGACATGCGTTTGCCCAAACTCTCGGGACTGGACGTGCTGCGCAGTGTCAGGGCGAATCCCCTGACTGCTATGGTTCCAGTAGTCATGTTGACGTCTTCCAGCGAGCAGTCAGATGTGGTGGCCAGCTACCAAAGCGGTGCCAATGGCTTTGTTCGCAAACCTGTTGATTTTGAAGCCTTCTCCGACAAGCTCAATTACCTGCAAGCCTTTTGGCTGGGCGTCAACGAGACCGTTTCGCTTGACTAGCGCTGCTTGCGCGATAAAACTGGTCTGGTATGAAGATTTTTAGCTCGCTACGCAGGCTTCTTGTTGGTTTGGTGGTGGCTGCCATTGCGCCGTTGTTTGTTTTCTCTGTGATCGGGTCGGTTGCAAACATCGAGCGTGACCTTGCCAAGGCCCAACAAAATCTTGAGTTCACTGCCACAGCGATTGCCCATGGCCAGGAACGGGTCGCTGACTCCGCCCGCCAATTGTTGCTGTCAATTGTCAGCGTTCCCAAACTGGTTGACCTAGATGGTGGTGGGTGTTCCGACTATTTCAGGACCCTTGGCAAAAACCTGCAGGTTTACACCAACATCGGTGTGATTTCTGCCAATGGGAACCTGCTGTGCCATGCGGCCTCAACGGGCGTGGGCGAGTATGTGGGTGACCGGGATTATTTTCAGGCAGCGCTGGCGCGTGACGCGTTTGTGGCCAGTGGATATCTGGTGGGCCGCATCAGCCAGAAACCGATGGTTGCATTTGCATCGCCCGTCAAGGACGCACAGGGGCAAACCACAGGCGTGGCCTTCGCGGCACTTGACTTTCACGAACTGGCCAAAGCAGTGGGCGACATCAAGCTGCCTCCGGGCAGCCACCTGCTCATCATGGACCGCGCGGGCATTGTGCTGGCAGAAAACATTCAACCATCGACCACCGTTGGCAAACTGGTGACCAACCCGTTGCTTGAAAAGGCGATCCAGTCTGGTGCCCAAGGCATACTAAAAGGTCCAGACGCCAAGGGGACGGCAAAAATTTACGCACTGGCTCGGACAACGCCAGCCAGCAACTCGGCATTTTTTGTTGCAGTCGGCATGGACACGGATACTGTGGTGGGGCAGGCCCGAAGGGAGCTGGCGCTTGAGCTGATTGTTCTGCTGCTTGTGACGGCCCTGGGCGGCTTGATGGCTTGGATTGTGGGCGGTCGCCTCATCATGCGGCCAGCGCTTGAGGTGCTCAAGGCCACCGAACAGATTCAGGCAGGGCAACTTGATTTCAGGATATCCATGGCGCCAGGCGGGCCAAATCATGAGCTGAGCAGGATTGCTCATGGCTTTAACCACATGGCCGGCTCTCTGCAACAGCGCGAAGCAGACTTGATGCTGGAGCTGCAACGCAGCGAGCAGGCTTGGGAGACGCTTGATCAGACCATCAACAGCCTGCAGGACGGGCTGATTGTGATTGATTCAGATGCGCGTATTTTGCTGATCAATGAGGCTGCTGCAAAGGTGTTCAGTCTGGATCCTGGCATCACACCGATGTCTCCTGAGTGGCCCAAATTGCTGGGGCTTTTCGTCCCCGGAACTGAGCTCTTGTATGCGCTTGATGATTTGCCGCTTTATAAAGCCTTGCAAGGAAAAAGTGGCGGGTCGCAACACATTCTGGTGAGAAACCACAGGGTGCCCGAGGGGCGGCTCATCACTGCGCGCTACCGGCCCATGACAGACGGCAATGGCGAAATCGGCGGACTGATGGTCTTCAGCGACATCACCGATCTCAACCAGCTACAGCAAAAGCAGGTCAAAAGTTATGCTGCGCTGCGTGAATCGCAGGGCAAGCTGCTGGATGCCCAGCGCCTGGGACGTATTGGCCATTGGGAAATAGACCGGGCCACGCAGGTTATTTCCTGGTCAGACGAGCTGTACGAACTTTTCGGACTGGCGCGTGGAGGCTTCGACGGCCAACATGCAACCTTTCTGAAAATGATTCACCCGAAGGACATCGAAAGGTATCTGCAAAGTAGCGTCGAGGCCATCCAGCGAGATGCCGAGCTTGATATTGAATACCGGATCATCACGCCTTCGGGTCAAACGCGCTGGATGCACCAGTTGGGCCAGACCCGTTTCAGCCAGGATGGGAAGTCGGACTGCCGTGTCGGTGTGGTGCAGGAAATAACCACCCGCAAGCAGTCTGAGCTGGCTCTGGCCCGAAGCACGGATCTTTTGCAACGCACAGGGGAAATGGCTTTAATTGGCGGGTGGGAAATCTCCTTCGATCCGCTGACTACACACTGGACCGACGAAATGTTCCGGATCCATGAGTGTGACCGAGGCGACGGGATGAGTTCCCGCCGGGCTATCCGTTTTTTTGCACCCGAAGCACAGCCCGTTTTGAGAAAAGCACTGCGCGCCGCTGTAGAGCACGGAATTCCATGGGATCTAGAACTCCCCCTGATAACAGCCCAAGGGCGGCGCATCTGGGTTCGTACGCAAGGAGAGCAGGTGCACGTACGAGGCAGACTTGTTGGGCTTTCGGGCGCCTTGCAGGACATTACCAGCCAGCACAATGCGCTGGAGCAGTTGCGTCTGTTAGAGACCTGCATATCACGCTTGAATGACATTGTGCTGATCACCGAGGCTGAGCCATTGAATAGTCCGGGTCCGCGCATTGTTTTTGTCAATGATGCTTTTGAGCGCCGGACCGGCTACAGCCGGGAGGAAGTCATTGGCAAGTCGCCCCGATTTTTGCAGGGGCCTAAAACCCAGCGCGCCGAACTTGACCGCATTGATGCAGCCCTTAAAAAATGGCAGCCAGTACGTGCAGAGTTGATCAACTACAGCAAAACCGGGGAGGAATTCTGGATTGAGCTGGACATTGTTCCGATTGCCAATGAGCGGGGCTGGTTTACCCACTGGGTGGCTGTAGAACGCGACATAACCCAACGCAAACTTGCCGAGCAGGCATTAATAGACAGCGAGCAACGCCACGTGGCATTGTTTGAGACCGCGCCCGTACCTATGTGGGTGGTTGACACACACACTGGGCGTTTCCTGATAGTTAACAGCGCCGCGAGTCAGGCCTATGGTTACTCAATCGAGGAAATGCTGTCGATGACACTCGACGATATTCGTCCTGAATCAGAACGTGCGCGATTGCGCAAAGCCCAGGCCGAAGTTGTGCCTGGGTCAGAACGAGAAGGAGCCTGGCTGCACTGTCGCAAAGACGGATCAGTTTTTCCGGTCAGCATATTTGCAAGTTCGGTCCAATATGGCGATAAATCTTTGCGTTTTGTTATTGCGCTTGACAGGACCGACCAGGTCAAGGCGGAAAAAGAAGTTCAGGAGTATTTGTTTACCTTGCAGCGCGCCGCCGATGCCGCCCAGGCTATTACTTGGCACCAGACGCTGGATGGCACCTTGCAGGAGGTTGCCGATCAGGCCAGAGGGGTAATTGGATCAGACCAGGCGGTCGTCAGTCTGGCGTTGGACAACGATTCTTCACACTTCAAAACGGTCGTTTCTCTGTCAGAGAAATACGCTCCATACTGTGAAACGGCCAAGGCAACCTTCGGATTCGGGCTTTGCGCCATGGTGTCTGAAAGTAACCGCGCTGTCCGAATGACCCAGGCCGAGCTTGAGTCGCACCCGCGTTGGCGCAGCTATGGTGGGCACACAGCCACCCCCCTAATCATCCGCGGCTGGATGGCGGTACCTTTGGTGAGCCTGAACGGTAAAAATATGGGCGTACTCCAGCTGTCAGGCAAATACGAAGGGGAGTTCACCAAGCAGGATGAATACGTGGCTATCGAGCTGGCCCAGATGGCATCCATAGCCATAAAAAACGTCCAATTGATAGAGGAAGTCAGCCAGCTCAATTCCGGTCTGGAGCAAAAAGTTGCCGAGCGGACAGTGGCATTGGCGCGCCAAGAGGCTTTGTTTAGAGCGCTCGCAGAGCAGGCACCCCAAGTTGTGTGGACCATCAACCCGCAGGGAGCCGTCACCTATTTCAACCGGGCGTGGGTTGATCTGGTGGGTGGCAATTTACAGGATTGGGAAGGGACCCGGTGGTTTGATGCCATGCACCCGGAAGATCTTCCAGCCATCTGGGCCAACTGGAAAGTCGCCGTGGCTAGCGGCGCGCCCTATGTTGGCATACGCCGTGTGCGTGCCAAAAACGGCAGCTATCACACCATGTCTTATCGTGCCTCGCCTGTGCTGGATGATCATGGTGAGGTCTCTTTCTGGGTCGGCATTGACGCAGATATCACCGAGGTTAAGGCCATTGAGGCGGCTTTGCGCCTGTCTAACGAGGAACTTGAGGCGTTCTCCTACTCGGTCTCGCATGATTTGCGATCACCGCTGAACACGATTGATGGTTTCAGCCGCTTGTTGTCCAAGCAGCTGGGCCCTGAAGTCAGCGGAAAGGAAAGGCACTTCCTGTCGCGCATCCAGGCTGGGGTTGCGCAAATGGGCAAACTGATTGAAGACCTGCTTTCGCTGGCGCAGGTGTCACGCATGCAGCTGCAAAATGAAGCAGTCGACTTGTCTGCCATCTGCCAACGCATTGCTGAGGAATCGCAATCGCGCTATCCAGACCGGGATGTTGCCGTGCAGATTGAAAGCGGGCTTCATGCCCATGGCGACAGTGGCCTGATTCGCATCGTTCTGGAAAACCTGTTGGGTAATGCCTGGAAGTTCACCTCTCACCTCGAGCACGCAACGATCCATGTTGGCCAAAAAGCGGATGCCGCCGGGCTTCCCGTGTTTTTCGTCACCGACAACGGCGCAGGGTTCGACATGGCCTATGCCGACAAGCTTTTTGTGGCCTTCCAACGCTTGCATCAGGCCTCTGAGTTTCCAGGTACCGGAATTGGCCTTGCAACTGTCGGCCGCGCCATCGCACGACACGGCGGACAGCTTTGGGCGGAGGCTGCTGTCGGGAAGGGCGCGACGTTCTTTTTCACTTTGCCGCGATAACAAGCGAATCGCGATGTCAAAGTAGTTCAGATTGTGTCGAGTCACCCGTTAATTGAGTAAAATGATAAAAATGATAATTTCACCGATTTGAATGAAGAGCAGAGATTAAATGCAAAAATCTTTCGAAGACGCCATCACCGCGCCAGACTTTTCGAGCGACGACTATTGCGGGACGAGCTACGCCGCCAGCCTGCTGGGTTTGTCGGTTGCAACCGTTCAGTCGATGGTTGAAAAAGGCGAGATTGAGGCCTGGAAAACACTGGGTGGCCACCGCCGGATTGCCCTGCAATCCATCCAGAACTATTTGGCCAACAACAGCCGCAAGCCGCTGGTGACACAAGCTGATCCGCAAAATCGCCTACGCGTTCTACTGGTAGAGGACGATGAGCCGACACGGGAGTTGTACCAGTTAGAGTTTGAGTCCTGGAACCTTCCGGTTGACTGCACCTTGATGTCTTCTGCCATGGAGGCGTTGATGGATATTGCCAGCATGCGCCCTGACTTGCTCATTACCGACTTGTCCATGCCCGGCGTGGACGGCTTTGAGATGCTCAAGGCATTAAAGCGCAACATTGAATTGGCAGACATGCAGGTCATTGTGATCAGCGGTTTGCCGCGACAGTCGTTTGAGTCACGTGGCGGCTTTCCGGAGGACGCTTTCATGCTGCAAAAACCGATCAACTTTGACTGGTTGCAGGGGTTCATGAGTGCCATGGTGGCGTTAAAACGTAAACAACTTCAGCAGACAGACCGTAACAAATCGCGTGTAATTCACAAAGTGGTGTCTCGTCCTGGTGCACTGCGAGGCCGTTCAGCATCCCGGCAGGCGATTACGCCACCTCGGTGAGCAACGTCAAAGTGCTGAGCCTAAAAGAGCCTCTTTCGCCGTTCACGTACGGGCTGGCTGGCCCGTTGCCGACTAAATCGTGGAACACTCTGGATTTGAGCCAGGACGGCATTGTGCTACTTAGCAGCGCGGGGCAGATCATGGAGATAAACGCGGAAGCGCGCCGGCTCCTGAACTGTGTGGATACCGATTTGTCGGGGTATGATTTTTGGGAAGCTGTGCTGCCCAGCGTCGCAGAGCAGCACCAACTTGCCACGGTTGATGCGATAGGGCGTATGCAGGAGCACTCATTTGTAGCGCACAGCGAGTTTGAAGGCGATTGGCTTGAATACACTTTCAGGCCATTTCCAGCAGGATATGTCGTTAATCTGAAGGACGTCACGTCAGAACAAAGCCTGCTAAATTTGCTGGCCGAAAGTGAGTTTACCAACGACTTGTTGTTCAAGGCAAATCCCAATGCGATGTGGGTCTTCGACATGACCTCTCTGCAGGTTCTGGCCGTCAATCAGGCAGCTGTCGATTTTTATGGGATTTCAAAAAACGGTTTCCTGGCTCTCAAGATGCGGGCGCTTTTCCCGGACGGTTCAGGCGCCGCGCTGTTCAGCGCGGTTCGCAGCGCAGGCGCCGCCAAACCGGCATTGCAAATTTGCCGGCAGGTCAAAGGTGACGGAACTGTGGTGCTGGTTGAGCTGGCCTGCGGCCGCATCGCCTGGCCTGATCAAGAGGCGATGCTGGTCAGCCTTGCGGACGTGGCAGAGCGGCATATTGCAGACCGTACGCTGCGCCGTGAAAATGCAGAACTGGAGCTGGCGCTTTCGAGCCAGGGCGAAGCTCTGAAAAACGCTCTTCGCGATGTGAGCGCCTTGACCTTTGCGCTTTCTCATGATCTGCAGGTGCCTCTGCATGCCGCCAACGGCTTCGCAGCCATCCTGGCGGAAAAGTATGGTGTGCTCCTGGACGATGCCGGTCGCCACTTCATCAGCCGGATTCAGGCCAGCACACGAAAGATGGCCGCACTGGTGGACGACTTGCGGACGCTGGTGCAGTTGCCGCAGCTGACAGGTGAGCTTGAAATGCTTGATGTGACGGTTTTGTGTACTGCCATCGTGCATGACCTGCGCGCCCGTGACCCCAGCCGTTCCGTCGCATTTGAAATGAACGCTGCAAGCTGTTTTGCTGCGAACAAACGCCTGCTGGTGATTGCGCTGACCTGCCTGCTTGAAAACGCCTGGAAATTCACCGCCAAAAAAACTGATGGCTGGATAAACGTGGCCGTCATTGCCGGAAACACACCCAGTGAGCTGGTGCTGCAGGTGTCAGACAACGGCGAAGGTTTTTATGCTGCTTATAGCGACAAACTTTTTATGGCGTTTCAACGCCTGCATTCATCGGCCGCCTATCCTGGCAACGGTTTGGGGCTGGTCACGGTCAAGCGGGTTGCTGAAAGGCATGGCGGCAGGGTGTGGGCGGAGTCCACGCAAACCGGTGCCAGCTTTTTCATGGCTTGGCCGCAAGCCCTGGTTCTAGACGCTGGTGAGCCGGCGCACTGAAGCGGTACACCGCATCCGGCTCCTGCTGGCGCTGTAACTTTCTCTCAAACCAAAGCAAATGCAAATGCGCCAGAGCCTCTCCCATGGCGAATGTGGTTTGGTGCAGGTCCAATTCGCGTTTGAACATGATCGGCAAGATGTCTGCGGCGCTGCATGGCTTTCCAAGGCAGGCCTCCATCACTTCGGCCAGTCTGTCCCGGTGGTGGTCGTGTAGCTGCTTGATGCGGGTGTGCAAGCCGCGAAACGGTTTACCGTGCGAAGGCAATGTCAATGCGTCTTCAGGGAGCGATTTGTACTTGTCAATTGAATCTAAAAACAATCGCAGTGCATCGGCCTCTGGCTCTTGCTCGTACACGCTTACGTTAGTTGAAATGCGCGGCAGAATCATGTCGCCGCTGATGAGCACGTTCAAATCAGCGCAGTACAGCGCAATGTGCTCTGGTGCATGGCCGTAGCCGCTGATGCAGCGCCAGGTAAATCTGCTTTTACCCGCGCCAATCGAGATGCATTTGCCGTCCAGCAGCCGCACATAACTGTCGGGCACATTCGGCACCAGGTTGGAGTAGTAGCCGGTGCGGGCTTTGATTTTTTCAATCGAATCTGGGTCTGTCAGGCCATGCGCGGCGAAAAACATCGCTGCAGCCTCGCCTCCAAAGCCGGTGGATGACTGTGAGCCGATGCGGGCGGTATTGAAGTCAGTTGCGCTCACCCACAGCCGGCAAACATGGGTCGGCGTCGTCCACTTTTCGCACAACCAGTGCGCCAAACCAATGTGGTCGGGGTGCATGTGCGTGCAGATCACGCGCAAGATGGGCATGCCTTCAAGCTGCGTCGCAAAAATCGTTTCCCACTGCGCTTTGGACTCAGGCCGGCTGATGCAGCAGTCCACCACAGTCCAGCCTTGCAGGGTGTTGCCAGGCTCAAGCGGATCTTGCATTTCATCGCGCAGCAGCCACAAGTTGATGTGGTTCAGCGCAAACGGCAGCGCCATGCGAATCCATTTAACACCAGGCGCAACGGCGATCGTGCCGCCTTCATCGGGCAGCTTGTCGCCCAGCGGGTAATCGAGTTGTTGTTCAAGCAGGTTCATGTACTATTCGCTCTAATTTTGCGCTTTGACGTTTACGTAAACGTCATGCAAGTCCACATAGTAAGCCTGAACACCGATCCATGCGGCGAGCAGTGTCGCCAACGCACCAACTAAAACGACTATGGCAACTTCAGCAGCAACCTACACCATCAGCGACCTGGCCAAAGAGTTTGACCTGACCACCCGCGCCATGCGCTTTTACGAAGACATGGGTTTGCTGCAGCCCCAGCGGGAAGGCGCAAGCGGGCGTAACCGCGTATACACCGCACGGGACAGGGCGCGCCTGAAGCTCACGCTGCGCGCCAAGCGGCTGGGCCTGTCGCTGGTTGAGGCCAAAGAAATTATTGACTCGTACGACAGCCCGCGTGACACCGCGCCCCAAATGCGCAAGTTCTTGGCTGTGCTGACAGCACACCGCGCCAAGCTGGAAGCCCAGCTGGTGGATTTGCAGGCAAATCTTGCTGAAATTCGTACCCATGAAAAAGAGGCCAAGACGCTTTTGGAAAAGTCTGAAAAGAAGGTTGTAAAGAAGCCCGAAAAGATAAAATAAGCCATAATTGACGTTTACGTAAACGTCAATTAAATACCACCGCAATGATTCAGCAGAACGAACTCTACCAACGCATAGAAACCAGCTTTTTGCGACAGGGCATGATGCAAAACCTGGGCGTCAAGCTGCTGCGGGTGGAGCCCGGTTTGTGTGAAGTCTCGCTACTGCATTCAGAGCGCGTATCGCAGCAGCAAGGCGGGTTCCACGGTGGGGCAATGGGTGCGCTGGCAGATATTGCTGGCGGGTATGCAGCCTTGACTGCCGCGCTACCTGATATGGAAGTTACTACAGTTGAATACAAAATAAATTTCCTGGCCAGCTTTTCTGGCGGTGAGCTGCGCGCCATTGGCCGCGTGGTCAAAGCTGGCAAACGCATCATCGTCACCACTGCTGAAGTCACGCATGTAGATGCAGATGGCAAGCAAACCGTGTGCGCTGTGATGCAGCAGACCATCGTGCCCGTTCCAAAGACATATTGAACCAATTTGAAAGCCCCACATGACTGACTTGCCCGGCCTGAACTTTCAACTCGGCGAAGACATTGACGCACTGCGCAATGCAGTACGCGACTTTGCCCAACGCGAGATCGCCCCACGCGCTGCAGAGATCGACAAAAACGACTTGTTCCCCGCCGATTTGTGGCAAAAAATGGGCGCACTCGGCGTGCTGGGTATCACCGTGAGTGAAGAATACGGCGGCGCAGGCATGGGCTACCTCGCCCACATGATTGCAATGGAAGAAATCAGCCGCGCCAGCGCATCAGTGGGCCTAAGCTATGGCGCGCACAGCAACCTGTGCGTGAACCAGATCAAGCGCAATGGCACGCCGGAACAGCGCCAAAAGTACCTGCCCAAACTCATCACAGGCGAGCACGTGGGCGCACTGGCCATGAGCGAGCCCGGTGCAGGCAGCGATGTCATATCAATGAAGCTCAAAGCCGAAGACAAGGGTGGCTACTACCTGCTGAACGGCACAAAAATGTGGATCACCAACGGCCCGGACGCCGACACGCTGGTGGTGTACGCCAAGACGGAGCCCGAGCTGGGCGCACGCGGTGTCACCGCGTTTTTAATTGAAAAAAGCATGAAAGGCTTTTCATGCGCGCAAAAGCTGGACAAGCTGGGCATGCGCGGCAGCCACACCGGTGAGCTGGTGTTTAACAATGTTGAAGTACCCGCCAGCCAGATATTGGGCGGCTTAAATGGCGGCGCCAAAGTATTGATGAGCGGCCTGGACTACGAGCGCGCCGTGCTGGCCGCCGGTCCCATCGGCATCATGCAGTCGGTGATGGACAACGTCGTACCCTACATCCACGACCGCAAGCAGTTTGGCCAAAGCATTGGCGAGTTCCAGTTGATTCAAGGCAAAGTCGCCGACATGTACACCGTGCTGCAGGCTGGCCGCGCGTTTTGCTACACCGTGGGTAAAAACCTCGACATGCTGGGCACGGACCACGTGCGTCAGGTGCGTAAAGACTGTGCCTCCGTCATTTTGTGGTGTGCCGAAAAAGCCACTTGGATGGCCGGCGAGGGCGTACAGATTTTTGGCGGTAACGGGTACATCAACGACTACCCGCTGGGCCGGCTGTGGCGTGATGCGAAGCTGTATGAAATTGGCGCGGGGACGAGTGAGATTCGGCGCATGTTGATTGGGCGGGAGCTGTTTGCGGAGACGATGTAACAGCGTTGGATTGGTATCATCAAACTATCAACTTTTGGAGTAGATCCTATGAATGCCGTAGCAGTAGAAATCATTTCTATCGCCAAGGCTCTACCACTTACAGAGCGTGCTGAAGTCATCGAGTCTTTGATACATTCGATGCGCAACGATGATCAAGGCATTGAAGCACTTTGGGCCGCCGAGGCGGAAGATCGGGTCGAGGCGCTTTTAAGTGGCGAACTGACCGCAAATCCTGAGCCTCGAATATTGGTTGAATTTCGGGCTTGGCAGCGGTGAGTCTGGGCTGGCTGGAAGATGCAAAAAAAGAGTTGGAGGATGCAGTCCAGTGGTGCGATGCCCGAGTAGTCGGCTTATCGGAACAATTGCTAGGAGAGGTCACGGCAGGCGTCGCACTGATTGAGCGATTCCCGATGGCTTGGCATCCGGTTTCCAAACACATTTGCAGTCATCGATTAAACAGATTTCCCTAAAGTGTGGTTTACACCACAGCGATTCCAGATCAGATTGTCGTTATTGCTTTCGCCCACCAGCAGCGCAAGCCTTCTTATTGGCTTAACCGCCTCAAAACAGTTTAATTTTAATGACCACCACCCAAGATCTCTTCACCCACAACCGCAGGTGGGCTGCGCAAATGAAAGCTGAGCGGCCCGGGTTTTTTACCGGGCTTGAGGCTCAGCAAAGCCCCAAATACATGTGGATCGGCTGCTCTGACAGCCGCGTACCCGCCAACCAGATCACTGGCCTGGAGCCGGGCGAGGTGTTTGTTCACCGCAATGTGGGCAATGTGGTGGTCCCGACTGATTTGAATTGTTTGTCTACCATCCAATATGCAGTTGACCAGCTGCACGTTAACGACTTGATGGTGGTCGGCCATTACGGCTGCGGTGGTGTGTTGGCTGCATTGCAAGACATACGCATTGGTCTGGCCGACAACTGGCTGCGTCACATCAAGGATGTGCGAGATCGCCATCGCGCGTTGATTGACGCCGCACCCCTGCACAGCCAGCAAGACGTGCTGTGCGAGCTCAATGCGATTGAGCAGGTCATGAATGTGGCACACACCACCGTTGTGCAAGACGCATGGGGCAGGAGCCAACCCTTGAGCCTGCATGGCTGGGTTTATGGCTTGAAGGACGGGTTGTTGATTGATTTGAAAATGACGGTGTCTTGCAAGGAAGACCTGCAACCCGCATATAAACAAGCAATTCAAGCTGTAGCCCAATTAAATCGGGCGCAAGCAGCTATTTAATAAGTAGCAAAAAAGCATGTTTCCCCAACGTCTTGATTCTTCAGTAGCGTACGACATTGCCAAGGCGATGATGGACGGCTTTAACCGCCACTACCAGCTGTTTCGCGGTGAGTCGGCCACTGCCAAGCAGCGTTTTGAAACCGCAGACTGGCACGGTCAGCAGCGTGCGCAGCGGGAGCGTATTGAGTTTTATGACCTGCGCGTGCGTGAGGCATCAACCAGCCTCGAGCGTGATTTTAACGCCGGTGACCAAACCATGGATGTGTGGCAGCAAGTCAAGCTGCACTACATCGGGCTGTTGGTCAACCACCAGCAGCCTGAGCTGGCTGAGACGTTTTTTAACTCGGTAACGACCAAAATTCTGCACCGCAGTTATTTTCAAAACGATTTTATTTTTGTGCGGCCAGCAGTCAGTACCGAGTACATCGAAAACGGTGACCATGATGGACAGCCCACATACCGCTCTTACTACCCGGCGCTGGGAACACTCCAGGCATCGGTGACTGAGATCATCAATAGTTTCGATTTACATCTTGGATTTGAAGACTTGCCGCGTGACGCTGCCTACGTGGTGGAAGCGCTCCAAAAGCGATTGGGCGACGCCAAGCTGCGCGCCAACTTTCAAATACAGGTGCTCTCCGGTTTGTTCTACCGCAACAAGGGCGCCTATGTGGTCGGCAAAATCATCAACGGTTTTACCGAGCACCCCTTTGCCTTGCCGCTGCTGCATAACCAAAATGGCAAGCTGGCAATTGACGCCGCACTGTTTGGCGAAGACGACCTGCTTATTTTGTTCAGCTTTGCACGTGCGTACTTCATGGTTGACATGGGCATACCGTCGGCCTACGTGCAGTTTTTGCGCAGCATGATGCCGCGTATGCCGCGCGCTGAAATTTACAACGCGCTGGGTTTGGCCAAGCAGGGCAAAACGCTTTTTTACCGCGATTTTTTGCACCACCTGCGGCATTCAACTGACAAGTTTCGCATCGCGCCCGGCATCAAGGGCATGGTCATGCTGGTGTTTGACCTGCCCAGTTTTCCGTATGTGTTCAAGGTGATCAAAGACTACTACCCCCCGCAAAAAGACACCACCCGAGAGCAGATTAAGGGCAAGTATTTGCTCGTCAAACAGCACGACCGGGTGGGCCGCATGGCCGACACGCAAGAGTACAGCGAGGTCGCTTTTCCGCGAGCGCGGTTCAGTGATGAGCTGATTGCCGAGATTGAAAAGTTTGCGCCCAGCCAGCTTGAGGTCTCAGACCGCGACGGCGACGGGCACATGGAAGTCATCATCAAGCACGTCTACATTGAGCGGCGCATGATTCCGCTGAACATCTATTTGCAGGAAGCATTTGACGTGGGCGAGCAAGAGCCATCAGGCCAGGCGCAGATTGAGCGCGCAGTCGTCGAATACGGTAACGCCATCAAAGACCTGGTAGCGGCCAATATCTTCCCCGGCGACATGCTGTGGAAAAACTTTGGCATCACGCGCCACGGCAAAGTCGTGTTCTACGACTACGACGAGATTGAGTACATCACTGACTGCAAATTTCGCAAGGTGCCCACGCCGCGCAATGAAGAAGAGGAAATGTCGGGCGAAGTCTGGTACACGGTGGGTCCGAAAGACGTATTCCCGGAAACCTTCAGCCCCTTCCTGCTGGGCAACCCTGCGGTGCGCGAGGTGTTCATGAAACACCACGCCGACCTGCTTGACGCCGGCTTCTGGCAAGCCCACAAGGAACGCATTGCGCAGGGGCACGTATTCGACGTATTCCCCTACGATCGCGACAAACGCTTCGTGGTGGCGGATACCGAGACTG
>JANNCT010000206.1:0-12889 GCA_031386895.1 Polaromonas sp. | reverse complement strand
TTACCTGCTGCCATAACTCACCCCCACGCTTTTCACTTCGTGTAATGCGCTGCCCCCCGAGGGGGCCGCTGCGCCTGCGAACTGGCAAAGCCAGATTCGCGGCCCCTGCTTGAAGGGGCGCATAGCGACCTGATTTCCCACGGCTTTTAGTGCGCTCATGCTAGATTTCGGTTGGTGTTAAGCGAACGACTTCTTGAATGCCGTCACAGCGGTGGTCAATTCGGCTTCCGCGTCCTTGTCCATCGCTTTGGCGGCTTCCAGCTTGGCCATCAGCGCAGCATGCTTGTCTTTGAGATAAGCGTGCAGGCCAGACTCAAAAGCCAGCACTTTCTTTACTTCAACATCGTCCATGAAGCCTTTGTTAACTGCAAACAGCGTGGCTCCCATGTTCGAGATGGTCAGCGGTGCATACTGCGCCTGCTTGAGCAATTCGGTCACGCGTGCACCACGGTCAAGCTGTTTGCGGGTGGCCTCGTCCAGGTCAGAAGCGAACTGCGCAAATGCAGCCAATTCGCGGTACTGGGCCAAGTCGGTACGGATACCGCCGGACAGGTTTTTGATCAATTTGGTTTGCGCTGCACCACCCACGCGAGACACCGAGATACCAGCATTAATCGCTGGGCGAATGCCGGCGTTGAACAACGACGTTTCAAGGAAAATCTGGCCGTCGGTAATTGAAATCACGTTGGTTGGAACGAATGCAGACACGTCGCCAGCTTGCGTTTCAATAATTGGCAGAGCAGTGAGTGAGCCGGTCTTGCCTTTGACTTCGCCTTTGGTGAAGTCTTCAACGTACTTCTCGTTCACGCGTGCTGCCCGTTCGAGCAAGCGGCTGTGGAGATAAAACACGTCGCCGGGATAGGCTTCACGGCCTGGCGGACGGCGCAAGAGCAGTGAAACCTGGCGGTACGCAACCGCTTGTTTGGACAAGTCGTCATACACGATCAACGCGTCTTCACCGCGATCACGGAAGTACTCGCCCATCGTGCAGCCCGAGTAGGCGCTCACGTACTGCATGGCAGCGGATTCTGAAGCCGATGCGGCGACCACAATGGTGTATTCCATTGCGCCAGCTTGTTCCAGCGAGCGAACCACGTTCTTGATGGACGATGCTTTTTGACCAATAGCAACGTAAACGCAGTAAACGCCCGTGCCTTTTTGATTAATGATGGCATCAATGGCAACAGCAGTTTTGCCGGTTTGGCGGTCACCAATGATTAGCTCGCGCTGGCCGCGGCCGACGGGCACCATCGAGTCAATTGATTTCAAACCGGTTTGCAGAGGCTGGTCAACCGATTTACGGGCAATCACGCCGGGTGCGACTTTTTCAATCACGTCGGTCATTTTCGCGTTGATGGGGCCTTTGCCATCAATCGGCTGTCCCAGCGCATTGACCACGCGGCCAAGCAGCTCTGGGCCGACCGGCACTTCAAGAATACGGCCCGTGCATTTCACGGTATCGCCTTCGGCAATATGCTCGTATTCACCCAAAATCACGGAGCCGACTGAGTCGCGCTCAAGGTTCAGTGCCAAACCGTAGGTGGGCGTGCCGTCGGCGGTGGCCGGGAACTCAAGCATTTCGCCCTGCATCACGTCCGACAGGCCGTGAATGCGGACAATACCGTCAGCAACCGACACGACAGTGCCCTGGTTGCGGATGTCGCTCGCGGCGGTCAAGCCCTCGATACGGCTCTTGATCAGTTCAGAAATTTCTGCTGGATTGAGTTGCATGACTCTTTCCTTCTTTCGTTGTTTGTGGGCTAAAAATTTGGTGCAACGCGGCGCGCAGCATCAAGAAATCAGCGCTGCTTTCATTTGCTCTAAACGGGCTTTTACCGAAGTGTCCAGCACTTCGTCGCCCACCACGACGCGTACGCTGCCTATCAATTCACTTTGCAACTCAACTTTCAGGTTAAGCTTTGTGCCAAAACGCTTCTCAAGCGTCGTCAACAGATCGGCCAATGCGCCAGCGTCCAGCGCAAACGCGCTGAACACCGTGGCATCAGAAGAGCCGCCCTGCGCATTTTTAAGCGCACGAAACTGACTTGCAATTTCTGGCAAAACACTGATCCGCCCGTTGTCAATCACAGCGCGCAAGAAGTTCCTGGCAGCGTCGGACAGCTTTGATTTTGCAACGCCAGAAATCAGTTCAAACGTTTGTGCAGACGTTACGCTGGGGTCACCAGCGTGTTGTTGTAACTGTGCGTTTGAAGAAATGCTGGCCAGCTCGTCCAGCCAGACTGCTGTGCCAGCATGGTCGCTGCCAGACGCCTTGAACAAAGCTTCAGCGTACGGTCGTGCAATGGTGGCTAGTTCTGCCATGGTTGTGCTCTTGTCTTGAGGGTCAAAGTTCTGATCACAGCTCGGTCTTTAAGCGGCCCAGCAAGTCTGCGTGCACAGAAGCGTTGACTTCTTTGCGCAGAATTTGCTCGGCACCCTTGACGGCCAGCGCGGCGACTTGCTCGCGCAGTGTTTCGCGCGCCTTGACGGTTTGCTGCTCGGCTTCAACCTTGGCGGCGGCAATGATTTTGCTGCCCTCTTCAGTTGCCCTGGCCTTGGCTTCTTCAATCATGGCTTGAGCGCGTCGTTCGGCGTCAGCCAGGCGCACTGCGGACTCGCCTTTTGACTTAGACAATTCTTCTTCTACACGCTTGTTGGCGTTGGAGAGTTCGGATTTGGCCTTGTCGGCTGCAGCAAGCCCAGCGGCAATTTTTTCTGCCCGCTCGTCCAGCGCTTTTGTAATCGGTGGCCACACGTATTTCATCGTGAACCAAACCAGAATTGCGAAAACGATGGCCTGCAGGAACAGGGTTGCGTTGATGTTCACAGCTCAGTACCTTTCAAGCGTGAAAGCTTTATGAAAATCAAATGGCGAAAGGCTTGGCAAATGCGAATAGCAATGCAATAGCAACGCCAATCAGGAAAGCCGCATCAATCAAGCCGGCCAAAATGAACATCTTGGTTTGAAGTTCGTTCATTAACTCCGGCTGGCGTGCCGAAGCCTCCAGGAACTTACCGCCCATCAGCGCAATGCCGATGGAGGCACCAAGGGCGCCTAAACCAACGATCAGACCACAAGCCAATGCCACCAGGCCGAGAATATTTTCCATGATTGCTCCTAAAAAGTGCGGGAAAGAAAAAACGAAATAAAAAGATTAATGTGAATCGTGGGCTTGACCCACATAAATCAGCGTCAACATCATGAAGATGAAAGCTTGCAGCGTGATCACCAGAATGTGGAAAATGCTCCACGCCGTTCCAGCAATCACATGCCCAATTCCCAGCCAAAACCCACCCGCGAGCGGGTTGAATTGCCAGGCCCATGCTCCGCCCATCAGGGCGATCAACATGAAAATCAATTCGCCGGCAAACATGTTGCCGAATAGCCGCATTCCGTGCGACACAGTTTTCGCCGCAAATTCAATCATTTGCATCAAAAAGTTGATTGGGTAGAGAAAAACGCGGTCACCAAAAGGCGCAGCTACCAGCTCATGCGACCAGCCTCCCAATCCCTTGATTTTGACGCTGTAAAACAGGCATATCGCCAACACGCTGAACGATAAGCCGAGCGTGGTTGATAAATCTGCCGTGGGCACGACTCGCATGTAATCTTTAAAGCCAAGTGCCGGGCCAGCCGAATGCCACAGAGCGGGCAACGCGTCTACCGGAAGCATGTCCATCGCATTCATGGCAAAAACCCACACAAATACAGTCAGCGCCAGCGGTGATACCAGCTTGCGACTGGTGGCGTTGCGAATCACGCCTTTGGCTTGGTTATCTACCATTTCCGACAATATTTCTACCGCTGCCTGGAAGCGGCCGGGGACTCCTGCGGTGGCTTTTCTGGCTGCCCGCCAAAGCACGAAGCAGCCAATTGAGCCAAGCAAAATTGAGTAAAAAATCGAGTCGAGATTGAAAATATTGAAATCAACGAGGCTGGTTTGCTTGACGCTTGCGAAGGAAAAATCCTTCTGCAAATGCTGAAGATGATGCTGGATGTATTCACCAGCCGTTGGGCCCATCGTTCCTGTGTTTTCAGCTGCAGACATACGTCACTCATTTATCCCAATTTTTTTAACAAGCTTGGTTTGCCTCAGACCTATCAAGGCAACCACCCAGTAGACCTTCAGCGTCACCACAAAACCAACCACTATCGCTATCCACTGAGGTGAATCCAGAAAAACATGTGCCGCTATGAGCAGGCAGACAGTCATCACAATCTTCACCAGCTCCAGCACAAACAATCCGACCAACCTGCCAGCCGAATGTTCCACGACATCCAGCTTCAAGCGTTTGATCACCGTTCTGGCAACCAAAGCTGACGGTAAAACAACACACATTGCACCGTAAAACGCGGAGTAGGCCGTCAGAGCCTCACCTGACACCAGCCATGCAAGCGCCGCAATTGCAACGCCGACTACTCCTTGCCACATCAACACCGTAAGCAAAAAAGCTTCAAGGCTGACGGCACCCAACTTTTCTTTAAGTTCCCGAGCTTCTTGGCAGGTAAGGGGTTTGTAAATCTCCTGAGCCTGCACATCATCAAGGCACTTATCGTCTTTAGCACCTCGCGCTTTGTTTTGACCAGCATGTGGCGCATGCAAATGGTGCATCACACGTAACCTGTCCTTGCAAACTTGGAAGTCGTTGCTGATGTAGCTGCATATCTGCATCTATTTGTTTCAGCAAAGCCCACGATTATACGTAGAAACCCGTTGACTCAAAACGAAATGAATGCCCCGAAAAAATTCAGGCCCATTGTTTGTTTTAGCGCTTGCTGGCGAGCCAAGCCACAATTATCGGTTTAACCAAAGGATAAGAGACCCATGTACGACTACGCAAAACTTCTCCACCTCATTGCTGGAATCGTTTGGATGGGCGGCATGACCTTCATGCTGTTTGCCCTGCGGCCCGCAGCAATTTCCACTCTGGATGCGCAACCCAGGGCGATGCTGATGGGTGCGGTCTGGAAGCGTTTTTATGCGCTGGTTCTGGTGGCCATTGTGGTTTTGTTTGCGACAGGCACGCATCTGTACACCGCCACTTTTCGGGCTGCAAGACTTGCCACCGGTGACGGCGGCGTGCCGCTGGGCTGGAACATCATGCTGGTGCTGGGCATCACCATGATGCTTGTTTTTGGGCATATTTATTTTGCAGGTTTTAAAAAGTACAAGCGTGCTGTAGCCGCCGGCCAGTGGCCTCTGGCCGCCAAGGCTGCGGGACTGATGCACACCATGACGCTGGTGAACTTCACCTTGGGTTGGCTGGCAATACTCGCGGTGCGTTTAGTGCGCTGAGAAGGCTGGCCGTTTTATGGTAAAAATAGGGCGTAGACCAATTAATATGGGCGCAAGCAGCTATGTTTTTGATAGTAGATTGATGGTAACTGGTGTCTTGTCGGCTGTTCTTTGCATGGCTGGGTGTGCCAGCGTGAATGCCCAGTTCAACCCTGCCAAGCCGCACCACACGCCTGACGGATTTAAAAACAATTACACATCTTCCGCTACCAAGTCGCCAGCTGATTTTTTTCGCTGGCAACTCCAGCGCCTGCGTGACGGCCTGCCCAAAGCGCCGCAGACACCGACACCCACCATGGCACCGCAGCTGGAATTCATTCAGGGCAATTCAAAAGTGGCAAACATGCAACCGGCCATTACATGGATTGGCCACGCCACCGTGCTGGTGCAAGCCAACGGCCTGAATGTGCTGACCGACCCGATATTTTCAGAGCGTGCCTCGCCGGTTCAATCTTTTGGGCCCAGGCGTGCCCACCCGCCTGGCCTGAGTCTTGCTCAATTGCCAGATATAGATGCGGTGCTGATCTCGCACAACCACTACGATCATTTGGATAAAAATACGGTTTTAGCCCTTATGAATCGGGCGCAAGCAGCTACGCTTTTTATAGTACCTCTGGGTGTTAAAAGATGGTTTGATGAGCTCGGAATCACCAACGTCAAAGAACTTGACTGGTGGGACAGTCTGGTGGTGAAGGGAGTTGAATTCAACTTCACCCCGGTGCAACATTGGTCAGCGCGCGGGGTCGGCGACCGAAGCCAGACGCTGTGGGGCGGCTGGGCAGTGTTTGGGCCAGACACGCACTGGTACTTCAGCGGCGACACGGGGTACAGCCAGGACTTTTCAAACACGCAAAAGCGCTTTGCTGACCGGCAAACCCCGGCCAAGGGCGGTGGGTTTGACGTTGCGCTGATACCCGTTGGCGCATACGAGCCGCGCTGGTTCATGAAAGAGCAGCACGTCAACCCAACCGAAGCGGTGCAAATCCACAAAGACCTGCAGGCCAAACGCAGCGTAGGCGTACATTGGGGAACATTTGCATTGACTGACGAGCCACTAGACCAGCCTCCCCAAGACCTAGCCACAGCAGTGCGTGAGCAAAATTTGGCGCAAGGCGAGTTCACGGTGATGGCGATTGGTGAAACGCGCAGAGTGCCCAGCAGAAAAGCCCCATGAAAAAACGCAGCAAAAGCAACCCGCCGCCTGACCAGCCCCTGCACTGGACCGAACGCTGGCGCGCATCGGTACCCACCCGCACCACGCTGGCGGCCCACCCTTGGCTAAAACCTATTGCGCACCACGTGCTGGACCCCAAACTGTGGCGAATGCACCATGAAGCCGTGGCGCGCGGTGCAGGCATTGGCGTGTTCTGGGCCTTTGCTGCGCCAGTCGCGCAAATCTTGCTGGCAGCAGCGCACAGTGTGTGGTGGCGCGGCAATATTCCGGTGGCGGTCGGCATCACGCTGATCACCAATCCGTTTACCGTCGGTTTCTGGCTGTGGCTGGCTTACAAAGCTGGCAGCCTGGTGCTGGACGCGCCGCCACCGCTGCCGTTTGGCCAAATCCACGGTGGCTCAGGCGTTTTAAGCTATCTGACATCGATTGGCCCACCTGCGATTTTGGGAATGGGCATGTTTGCGGTTGGCGGCAGCTTGGGTGCTTATGCTCTGGTCAAATTGGTGTGGCGGCTTCAGTTCTGGCTGAAGCATAAAAATCGCGCCAATCGGCAAAAGAAAAACGCAGAAAACAACAACTCTTAAAAACATGGCTGAAAACATGGTTGAAATCGTTTCAAACACCATTTGCTATTTAAATGGCGATTACACGCCGCTAAAAGACGCGAAAATAAGCGTTCTCGACCGTGGGTTTATTTTTGGCGATGGTGTTTATGAGGTGCTGCCGGTGTATGCAGGCCAGCCCTTCCGGTTCGCCCACCACATGGCCCGGTTAGACCGCAGCCTGGCCGAACTGCGCATACCCAACCCGCTCACGCACGAGGAGTGGCAACAAGTTGCTTCTAAATTAATAGCTTCTCACGCCCATGAAATGGGGGCTACAGCATTAAAAGATCTAAAAAACGATGCAAACGCCGCCCTTCCAGCCGGGTTTGACCAGATTATTTACATCCAGGTCAGCCGCGGCGTAGCCCCTCGTGATCACGTCATGCCGCCTGGTCTCAAACCCACAGTGTTCGTGATGATCAATCCCATGAAGTTGCCCAGCGAGCAAGCCAGAAGTAAAGGCGTGGCCTGCGTTACGGCCGACGACTTTCGCTGGGAAAAAGCGCATATTAAAAGTACCAGCTTGCTGGGCGCAGTGTTTTCACGGCAAATAAGCGCAGATGTGGGTGCGTTGGAAACAATTATGTTCAGAGGTGATTTTTTAAGCGAAGCTGCCGCCAGCAATGTGTGGGTTGTTAAAGGCGGGAAATTACTCGGGCATGTCAAAGACAACCTGATCCTCGAAGGCATTCGTTATGGGCTGTTTGAAGAGCTGTGCCGCGCAAACGGCATTGGTTTTGAGCTTCGCCCCATCACCAAAGCCGAAGTGCTCGCCGCCGACGAGCTGCTTTTGTCATCGGCCACCAAAGAGGTCTTGCCAGTAACCCTGCTCGACGGCGAAAAAGTCGGCACCGGCCTGCCCGGCCCCATTTTCGCAAAACTCTACGCCGCCTACCAGCACGCCAAGCAGGAGCAAACACCATGACCACCACGCCTGATACCGCTGATTCCGCCGAGCCTGCCAAGCAAGAATCGCTGATTGAGTACCCGTCCCAGTTCCCCATCAAGGTCATGGGCCTGAAAGTTGACGGCCTGGTAGCCGCGATTACCCACGTGGCCCACCAGTTTGACCCCGCCTTCGACGCCAGCACCATCGAGCTGCGCGAAAGCAGCGGCGGCAAATACCTGGGCGTGACAGTGACCGTGACCGCCACCTCTAGAGAGCAACTCGACGAGCTGTACCGCACGCTGAGCACGCACCCGATGGTGAAAGTGGTGCTTTAAGCATGAGGGCCCCGCGTTTTGAAGCTGTTTCGCCGTGTTAGTCAGTCAACTCGGCCTGGTCGAGTACGTGCCTACTTTTGAGGCAATGAAGGTCTTTACAGCAGCGCGAAACGTTAAAAATATAGATGAAATCGACCTGCAGCCCAATGAATACAGGCGCAACCAGCTATGGATATGCGAGCACCCAGCCATTTATACACAAGGGCTGGCGGGCAAGGTTGAGCATGTTTTAAACCCCGGCAACATCCCGGTGGTGCAAACCGACCGGGGCGGGCAGGTGACGTTTCATGGGCCGGGGCAGGTGGTGGCTTACCCGCTGATCGACTTGAAAGCGGCGGGTTATTACGTCAAAGAATATGTTTACCGGGTTGAAGAAGCAGTAATTCGCACGCTTGCGCATTTTGGCGTGACGGGGCATCGTGTGCGCGGCGCGCCGGGGATTTATGTGCGGCTGGATGATCCTTTCAGCCATGCGGTTCTGGATAAAGCAGACACTTCTTTTGTCGGCATGGGCAAAATCGCCGCCCTCGGCATCAAAGTTAGCCGCCACTGCACTTATCACGGCGTGGCGCTGAATGTGGCGATGGACCTGGAACCCTTCTCGCGTATCAACCCCTGCGGCTATGCTGGTTTGCAGACGACTGACCTTCGTACAATTGGCGTTTCAGTGCTCTGGCAAGAGGTCGCTGACGTGTTCAGCCAAAAGCTTGTCAGCTACCTTTCACCCTAAAGACCCACCACCATGAGCACCATCGAAGTCGTCCGGGAAGTTCAAAGTCAGCAAGACTACAACCCGCTGACCAAGCAGAAGGCTGCGGCCAAGTTATCGCGCATTCCGGTAAAGGTAGAGCAAGCGCCGCTTTTAAAGAAGCCCGACTGGATTCGCGTCAAGGCCGGGTCACCCACCACGCGGTTTTATGAAATCAAGCAAATACTGCGCGAGAACAAGCTCAACACCGTGTGTGAAGAAGCCAGCTGTCCCAACATTGGTGAATGTTTTGGCAAGGGCACCGCCACCTTCATGATCATGGGCGACAAATGCACCCGCCGCTGCCCGTTTTGCGATGTGGGCCACGGCAGGCCCGACCCGCTGGATGCGGATGAGCCGTTGAATTTGGCCAAAACCATTGCGGCACTCAAGCTGAAATACGTGGTCATCACCAGTGTTGACCGCGACGATTTGCGCGACGGCGGCAGCGGCCATTTTGTCGAGTGCATCAGCAAAATCCGTGAACTGTCGCCCGGCACCACCATTGAAATTTTGGTGCCCGACTTTCGCGGTCGCGACGACCGCGCGCTGGAAATCCTCAAAGCTGCGCCGCCCGATGTGATGAATCACAATTTAGAGACCACCGCGCGCCTGTACAAAGAAGCGCGCCCCGGCAGCGATTACCAATTTTCATTGAACCTGCTTAAAAAGTTTAAAGCCCTGCACCCCAGCGTGCCGACCAAAAGCGGCATTATGGTCGGCCTGGGCGAAACAGACGAAGAGATTTTGCAGGTCATGCGCGACATGCGCGCGCACAACATCGACATGCTGACGATTGGCCAATACCTGGCTCCGTCCATGTCGCATTTGCCAGTGCGCCGTTACGTGCACCCCGAAACCTTCAAGATGTTTGAAGCCGAGGCTTACAAAATGGGTTTTACCCACGCTGCCGTCGGTGCGATGGTGCGCAGCAGCTACCACGCCGATGAGCAGGCACATGCGGCGGGCGTGGTCGACAGGCCTGCAGGCGTAGCGTAAAAAAGTTCAGGCGTGCCAACGCTTTTGCTGCGCGCGGAGTCGCTTGCCAAGCAGGTCGCATCAGCCACCTTTGCACGCGGCATGGAGGTCTACCTGAGCCAAAAAGTGCTGGACTGCACCTTGAGCCATGCCAGCCAGAGCGAATGGAACATCGAAGGCCGGGTGCAAGGCAGTGGCCGCGAGGTGTATGACACGTCCGCCACGCTGGAAATGTCCGCCGCAGGCAAAGTTGAATTTTTCAGCGGAAGCTGTACCTGCCCGGTGGGCTACGACTGTAAACATAGCGTGGCCCTGACGCTCAAGGCCGCTTACAAATCAGCCAGCAGCGCTGCTGCTAAAAAACAGGCACCTGCCGAGCCCGCCGATACCGATGAGCGTCTGAGCGCGGCGGAGCTGGAAGAACTCAAGCAAGCCCAACAAAAAATGGTGCGGGAAGCTAAAGCCGCACGCGAAGCCGCGCAAGCCGACCAGCAAGTCAGCCAGTGGCTGGACTTGTTTGGCACCAGCAACCCAAACGCTGCTCAAGCAGATGTGGACGAGCATTTGGTCTACACGCTAAGCACAGCGCTGATAGGTGCGCAAAAAGTATTGCAGCTAAACGCCTGGCTGACACGGCGGCTGAACAATGGCAAATGGGCCAAGCTCAAAACGATGCGCAGGCTGCACGCAAGCGACTTGTCGCACGCCGATATTGAAATCCTCAATTTGATTGAAGGTCTGGCGGCCCGAACCCACAGCTACCACGCAAGCACCAGCCAATGCGTACTTGCCGGCGCCAGCGGCGTTTTGGTGCTGCAGTTGGCAGCGCAAACAGGCAGGTTGCACAGAGAGGACAAGGGCTTTTTACAGGGTGACCCCTTGCAGTTGGGCGCGCCCGTTGCACTGCAATTTGAGTGGCAACAAGTTCAACCCAAAAAGACAGACGAAAGTCAGAAATCAGATGATCCGCAATGGCGACTCTCGCCCAAGCTGGCCCAAGCTGTCACCGGACTGGAGTGGTTTGCTAACGCTCCGCCGCTTTACCTGCAAAGCAGCACAGGCTTGTGCGGCGTGCTGGAGTTGCCGGGTGTGTCACAAGAGCATTTGTCACTGCTGATGAAAGCCCCGCCGATTGCGCAGTCCACCTTTGCCCGGCATGAAGTGCAGTTGCTCCAGAGGCTTGCAGGCGTGCCACTGCCGCCCATGATCAAAGCGCCTGACGTGTGGCAAGGACTCACGCCAAAATGGTTTTTGCATGTTGAAAAAGTAGCGGCGCATGACGTGCCACGGCTTGGCTTGCTGCGTGCCACATTGCGTTTTGACTACAACGATTTGCTGGTGTACGCCGCACACAACGAGAACCCGACACTGCTGGAGCTGGCCGCGTCCAATAACGAGAGCGCGGTGCGGGTGCTGCTGCACCGCGACCTGCATGCCGAACAGGCTGCGCACCATCTGTTGCGCGGGCAGGGCCTCGCGGGCGACACGCAAGGTCGGTTTTATTTACCATTTCAGACCAACGCTCAACAACAGCTTTGGCTGAACTGGGCAGATCAGGGTTTTGCCAACTTCAAAGACGCAGGCTTTACCGTAGTGGCGGCATCTGATTTGCAGGACTGGGTGGTGCGGGCCGACATGCTGGACGTGCAGCTGGCTGGTAAATCCGGTCAAGCCAAAGATGAAGGCGATGCAGAAGGTAGCCAGTCACCCTGGTTTGACCTGGCGCTCGGCATGGCCATTGACGGCGTGCGCTACAACATTTTGCCGCTGCTGCCTGAGCTCTTGACGCACCTGAGTGCGAACCTGCATGACCAAGCTGTTACGTCACAGCTACCTGAGCATGTGTACCTGGCGCAAAAAAACGGCAGCTACCTGCGCCTGCCCACCGAGCCGCTTAAGCCCTGGCTGCAAGCGCTGCTTGAGCTGGTCGGTGACAAGTCCAGCAAACAGCTTGAGGGCGACAGCCTTCGCCTTTCGAGGCTTGAGGCCTTGCGCCTGGGCGCATCACTGGGCGCAGGCGCGCGCTGGCAAGGTGCAGACAGCCTGCGCGAGATGGTCAACCAGCTGGCTGGGCGCAGCGCCCTGCCTGAAGTCGCTGTGCCCGACGGCTTGCAAGCCACGCTTCGCCCATACCAATTGCAAGGCCTCAGCTGGCTGCAATTTTTACGCACCCATGGTTTAAGCGGTGTGCTGGCCGACGACATGGGCCTGGGCAAAACACTGCAAACGCTGGCCCATATATTGACAGAAAAAAACGCCGGGCGGCTTGACTTGCCTGTCCTCATCATTGCGCCCGTCAGCCTGATGGGCAACTGGCGCAAAGAGGCGGAGCGCTTCACGCCGACGCTGCGCACGCTGGTATTGCATGGGGCAGACCGGCACAGCGCCGCCACCAACATGGCCGGGCATGACGTAGTCATTGCGCCGTACTCGTTGCTGCAACGCGACCGTGAACGCTGGCAAGCCCAGGCCTGGCACATCGTGGTGCTGGACGAAGCGCAAAACATCAAAAACGCCAATAGCCACGCGGCGCAAGTCGTCAGCGAGCTGAATACCCGCCACAAGCTGTGCCTGTCAGGCACGCCGATGGAAAACCACTTGGGCGAACTGTGGAGCTTGTTTCACTTTTTGATGCCCGGCATGTTAGGCAGCCAAGCCAAGTTCAAACAACTGTTTCGCACACCGATTGAAAGACAAGGCAGCAGCGAGCAACTGGCTGCACTGCGCCAACGCGTCACGCCCTTCATGCTGCGGCGTAACAAAAGCGATGTGGCCACCGACCTGCCCGACAAACAAGAAATGATCAGCAGTGTGGAGCTGCAAGGCAAGCAGGCCGACCTGTACGAAACTATTCGGCTGACGA
>JANNCT010000200.1:0-4765 GCA_031386895.1 Polaromonas sp. | reverse complement strand
CTCTACAAACTCGCCTTTTTTCTCACGCGCCACGGGCGCCAAAATCATCAGTTTGGTGTCTTCGGGCAGGGCCAAAACGGTGTCCACCATTTCACTCACGCTTTGGGCCTGCAGCGCCAAATCATGCTCGGGGCAAAACGGTGTGCCTGCGCGTGCAAACAGCAAGCGCAAGTAGTCGTGAATCTCAGTGACCGTACCCACGGTAGAGCGCGGGTTGTGTGACGTGGCTTTTTGCTCGATTGAAATCGCCGGCGACAAGCCCTCAATCATGTCCACATCGGGCTTGTCCATCAGCTGCAAAAACTGGCGCGCGTAGGTGCTCAGGCTTTCAACATAACGCCGCTGGCCTTCGGCATACAGCGTGTCAAACGCAAGGGACGACTTGCCCGAACCACTCAAGCCCGTAATCACCACCAACTGATTGCGCGGAATATCAAGGTCGATATTTTTCAGGTTGTGCGTGCGCGCGCCGCGAATGCTGATGCGCTGCGCTGCCAGCGGGTTGGCCCCCACGCTTGTCGCGCTGCGTACGTCGCTGCCGCCCGAGGGGGCTGAACTTGGTAGGGGCGGCCCGTCGCTGCGTTCGCTGGCCAGGTATTTACTGTCGTTGGGGGAGTTCAAAGTGGGCGGTTTTCGAGGGTAACTCTCCATCATACCGGGGCAGTCGGGTTTCATGAACGCGTCACACAAGTACCACCAAATAGCAGTTTTCAACCCGGAGCGTACCCATGACCCACAGCAGCAATCGCCGCGATTTTCTAGTTAAAACCACCTCGACCGCAGCGGCAGTGGCCATCAGCACCTCGCTGGCTGCTTGCGGCGGCTCAGACGACCCGGGCGTAACAGCGCCACAAGCCAGGCCCGCAGAATTTAACTTCGGTGTGGCCAGTGGCGACCCACTGGCGAACAGCGTTATTTTGTGGACGCATGCCAAGGTGCTGGGCAGCAACGAGCCGGTGGCCTTGAGCTGGGAAATCGCCAGCGATGCAGACTTTAAAACCGTCATCAACTCTGGCACCGTGCAAGCCACTGAAACGTCTGGCTTCACGGCCAAAGTAGACGCCACCAAACTCGTGGCGGGCGCAAGCTATTTCTACCGCTTCAAAGACGCCATGGGAACGATGTCTACCGTGGGCAGCACCCGCATGCCTGCCAGCAACGCGGCGTCGGTCAAGTTTGCGGTGTTTTCCTGCACGCTGTATTCCAACGGCTTTTTCAATGTGTACGACGCCGCTGCCAAGTCGGATGCGCAATACGCAGTGCATTTGGGAGACTACATCTATGAATACGGCGCAGAGCCGACCAAATTCGGCAACACCGATGCGTTGAACAACACCACCGCCGTCAGCCTGGGCAGGGTTGTCAGCCCGGTGAACGACATCGTCAGCTTGAGCGACTACCGCACCCGCCACGCGCTGTACAAATCAGACAAAAACCTGCAAGCGTTGCACGCCAAGATGCCATGGATTACCGTGTGGGACGACCATGAATTTACCAACGACGCGTGGGTGGGCGGCGCTCAAAACCACAACGCTGGCACCCAAGGTGACTGGACAGTGCGCAAAAACACGGCCGCGCAGGCGTACCACGAGTGGATGCCGATTCGCGCGCCCGACGCCGCCAATTTGCTGAAGATTTACCGCCGCTTTGACTTTGGCTCGCTGTTCACCCTGCACATGCTGGACACCCGTATTGAAGGGCGTGACCGCCAGTACGACAGCTTCGGCGACGCCGATGGCGGCATTGGCCGCTACGTGGCTGGCTTGACGCCAAACGCAGCTGGTGCGCGCAGCGATGCGTCGCGCAAAATGATCAGCGCCGAGCAGCAAAACTGGCTGACTTCAGGCACGGCGGCATCGACCACAACATGGCAGATCTTTGGCAACCAGGACATCATGGCGCGCATGTGGCTGCCGGTCTCGGTGCTGCAGGCACAAGGCGCTGCAACGGCCAACCCCAGCGCAACTTCGGGTGCCGCGGTGCAGGCGGCTATCGGCGCTTATTTGGGGGCCAAAGCCACGCGTGCAGCCTCAGGTGCTGCCGCGCTCAACCCAACGCAGGCCGAGCTCTTGAGTCCCGCCACCAACCCGCGCCTGCCGTACAACCTTGACGCGTGGGACGGCTACCCTTCCAACCGCGAGACGATTTTGCAAACCATCAAGGCGCAGGGCAAAAAGCTGGTGGTCTTGTCAGGCGATTCACACAATGGCTGGTTCACCAGCCTGACGACTCTGGCGGGCGAAAAAGTCGGCGTTGAATTTGCCACGGCATCTGTCACCGCGCCGGGTTTTGAATCGGCTGGTCTGGGTGGCCTGGCAAGCTCACTCGACGGCAGCGCGCTGGTGCCGCAACTCGGCGCGGCGGCAGTGGGTGCCGGTTTGGGGCTGATTGACGATTTAAATTACGCCGACACGACTCGCCGCGGCTACGTGATGATGACCGTGACCAGCAGCGCAGTGAAGGGCGAATTCATTTATGCCAGCACCGTCAAATTAACCACTTACACCGCCGCGGTGGGCAAAACCGTGACAGTGGCGGCAGCGGGCGCGGTCACGATAGCCTGACAAAGCCAAGGGGACGCGGGTTCGGCGCGTTGCAGGCTGGGCGTTAAACTAACCGTTGGGTCTCCAAGCCCTCTGTGTCGGCAGTACAGGTTGCTGCCGTGTTTAGGTAATTCAAAGGAACGCGCCATGGCCTCCATCAACAAAGTCATCATCGTTGGCAACTTGGGCAAAGACCCCGAGATGCGCAGCTTCCCCAATGGCGACCAGATCGCCAACGTGTCCATTGCCACCACCGACAAGTGGAAAGACAAGACCACCGGCGAGATGAAAGAAGCCACCGAGTGGCACCGCATCAACTTCAACGGCCGTCTGGCTGAAATTGTGGGCCAGTACCTGAAAAAAGGCTCGCAGGTCTACGTTGAAGGCAGTCTTCGTACCCGCAAATGGACCGACAAAGACGGCGTTGAAAAATTTACCACCGAAATCCGCGCCGACCAGATGCAAATGCTCGGCGGCCGCCAAGGCATGGGCGGCGGTGGTGATGACGGTGGCGGCAGCAACTACAGCGCCCCGCGCCCGGCAGCGCCTGCTGCGCGCCCAGCCGCAGCAAAGCCCGCAGCCGCCAAAGCCGCCAGTGGCTTTGACGATATGGACGACGATATTCCGTTTTAAATCGCCAGCGGCGTTAGATTGCTGTTAGTTGCTATTAAATAAGTAGCTGCTTGCGCCCGTATTCATTGCGCTATAGGCCTTTTTGGCATCTAAAATGGGCTGAAAAGCATTACTTTGGCGTGTTTTTCACGTTGCTGGAAGCAATCACGCCGCCGCCCAGGCAGACATCGCCCGCGTACAGCACGGCAGACTGGCCGGGCGTCACGGCCCACTGCGGCTCTTGAAAAACCAGCTCACATCCAGCGTTTTCGGCTTTTACCAGTTGGCACGGCGCATCCGCCTGGCGATAGCGGGTTTTGGCCGCCAGCATACCGTGCGCGGGCGCGTGGCCTGCCACCCAGGTGCAGTCTTGCGCAATGAGCTCGGTTGACTGCAGCCACGGGTGGTCATGGCCCTGAACGGCCCACAAAATGTTCGTGGCCATGTCTTTGCGGGCCACAAACCACGGCTCGTGCTCGCCCACGCCGCGCTGGCCGCTGGCTTGTATGGCTTTAAGTGCCGCGCCCTTGGCTTTCACGCCGCCAATGCCCAGCCCTTGTCGCTGCCCGAGGGTGTAGAAAGACAAGCCAACGTGCTCGCCCACCACGCGGCCCGAGTCGCTTTTGATCGGCCCCGGAATTTTGGCGATGTAACGGTTTAAAAATTCGCGGAAAGGCCGTTCGCCAATGAAGCAGATGCCGGTCGAGTCTTTTTTCTTCGCGTTTGGCAAGCCGATTTCGTCGGCTATGCGGCGCACTTCGGTTTTGCGCAGCTCCCCCACGGGGAACAGCGTTTTTGACAACTGCGCCTGGTGCAGCCGGTGCAAAAAGTAGCTTTGGTCTTTGGCCGGGTCAAGCCCCTTGAGTAGCTCGTGCAACTGGGTGGACTCGTTCAGCCTGACACGCGCGTAGTGCCCGGTGGCGATTTTTTCGGCGCCCAGGCGCATGGCGTGGTCTAAAAACGCTTTGAATTTAATCTCGGCGTTGCACAAAATATCAGGGTTCGGCGTGCGCCCGGCCTGGTATTCGCGCAAAAACTCGGCGAAGACGCGGTCTTTGTAGTCCGCTGCAAAGTTAACGTGTTCAATCTCAATGCCCAGCACGTCGGCGACGGCGGCTGCATCAATGAAGTCGACATTCGATGAACAGAACTCGTCGTTGTCGTCTCCTTCCCAATTTTTCATGAAGATGCCGATGACTTCGTGGCCTTGCTGTTTCAGCAAATGCGCGGTGACTGCTGAGTCAACGCCGCCGCTCAGACCTACTACTACGCGTTGTTTTGGTGTGGGCATGGGGTGATTATCGGGTTTAATGTCATTTTTGGTTCTGGCGCTCTGGATTCGGGCGCGGGTAGCTCTTGAATTTGTAGCAGTTTGCCTTCATTGGAAGTGCCGGGGGTTGCCCGGCTGCAACTCACTTGTCTTTTGCTTCGCCAAAAGAAAGTAAGCAAAGAAAAGGCGACCCTACTGTCTGCGATCCTTCGCTTCGCTATGGATACCCTGCGGTGCTCGGATTAGCCGGAAATTTTAGAAACTAGTCGGCAAGCCGCCGTCGGACATCTAAAATTTTTATCCGTCTAATCCTGCGCTCCTCAGCGCATACAGAAGGGAT
>JANNCT010000186.1:0-20680 GCA_031386895.1 Polaromonas sp. | reverse complement strand
GGCATCGTGGCCGAGCGGGAAGAGCACGCAGACCAAGCCCTGCGTGAGCTGCGCGTGCACTGGAAGCCCTGGCCCGGCATGCCCGACCAAAGCGACTTGGCAGGCGCGATCAAAGGCAACCCGTCCACTCAGCGCAAGTTAATTGAAGAAGGTAATGTCGATTTGGCCATAGCCGCAGCAGACCAAAAAATGCCGCGCAACTACGTCTGGCCGTACCAGTTGCACGCGTCCATTGGCCCGTCGTGTGCACTCGCTGATTGGCACGGCGATGCCATGACGGTCTGGGCAGGCAGCCAAAACCCACATGTGTTGCGTGCGGACCTTGCGCAGCTGATGGGTTTGGTGGACACGCAAATCAACGTCATTCGCATGGAAGCCGCTGGCTGCTATGGCCGCAATTGCGCTGACGATGTGGCCGCTGATGCGGCGCTTCTCTCGCGCGCCGTGGGTGCGCCGGTGCGGGTGCAGCTCACGCGCGAACAGGAAAGCGCGTGGGAGCCCAAAGGCGCTGCACAGCTGATGCAGGTCAACGGCGGTTTGAATGCCGATGGCACCGTTGCTGCGTACGACTTTCAAACCTCGTACCCGTCCAACGCATCGCCCACCCTGGCGCTGCTGCTGACCCGTACGATTGAACCGATTGCACAAGCCTTCGAGATGGGTGACCGCACCGCGCGCCCGCCCTACGACTACGCCAACCTGCGCGTGGCCGTCAACGACATGGCTCCGATGGTGCGCGCGTCGTGGCTTCGCGGTGTGTCGGCGCTGCCCAATTCGTTTGCGCATGAGTCCTATATTGACGAGCTGGCAATCGCTGCCGGCGTGGACCCGGTTGAGTTTCGGTTGCGCTATTTGCGAGACCCGCGTGCTGCTGAGTTGTTAAAAGCCACTGCTGAAAAAGCCGGTTGGCAGGCGCACACATCGCCGCAAAGCCAAGCCGCGCATAGCGACATCCTCAACGGGCAGGGCGTGGGCTACGCGCGCTATAACCACAGCAAGTGGCCAGGCTTTGGCGCGGCGTGGGCGGCTTGGGTGGCAGATGTAGAAGTCAATCGCCGCACCGGAGAAGTGCACGTGCGCCGCGTGGTGGTGGGCCACGACGCCGGTACGCTCATCAACCCGGCTGGTGTGCAGCACCAGATTCATGGCAACGTGGTGCAAACCACCAGCCGCGCGCTGCTGGAAGAAGTCAAGTTCGATCCCAAAGCGGGGACGGTGGCCAACCTGGAATGGGGCAGCTATCCGATTTTGAATTTTCGTGATGTGCCGGTGATCGACATCGTCACGATGCCGCGTCCTGGTGAGCCACCGTTGGGCGCGGGCTAGTCGTCATCGGTGCCCGGCACAGCAGCAATTGCGAATGCGATTTTTGACGCAACGGGTGTGCGCTTTCGCCAACCACCGTTTACGCCTGAAGTGGTGCTGGCGGGGCTTGCAGAGCATGAAAAGCACAATTTAGGGTACAAAAATGAGTTTCAGCCCAATGGATACGGGCGCAAGCAGCTCCTGAATAATGAGCATTCGGATCCATCAGTTCCTGCCTCTGCAACCTGGCCCAAGCAGAGGAAGCGCTGGCTTCAAGCAGGCGGCGTACTCGCTGGCTTGTTCGGCCTGGCTGTCGCGCTGATGGGTTGGCGCTCTGTGATCGCTCCCGTCGCGCTGGCCGCTGCAAACGTCTATTCGCCCGCCACCATCGAGCGCGGCCGCCAGCTTGCCGCACTGGGCAATTGCGTTGGTTGCCACACCGTAACCGGCGGCGTGCCGAACGCGGGCGGCAGGGAACTAGACACCCCCTTTGGCAAAATCTACAGCACCAACCTCACGCCTGATGCCACGGGCATTGGCAACTGGTCACTGCCCGCCTTTCAACGCGCCATGCGTGAGGGCATCTCGCGCGATGGGCACTACCTGTACCCAGCGTTTCCGTACACGTCGTATGCGAAAACGACAGACGAAGACCTGACAGCGCTGTATGCGTATTTGATGGTGCAGCCCGCTGTGCAATCCACTCCACCCGTCACAAAGCTCGCCTTCCCCTACAACATCCGCCCGCTGATGGCAGTTTGGAATGGCCTGTTTCATGACCCCGCGCCGCTCGAGGTGGATGCCGGGCAAACTCTGGAGTGGAATCGCGGCAACTACCTGGTCAACAGCCTGGGGCACTGCGGCGCATGCCACACACCACGCAATGCATTAGGGGCGGAGCAGGTTGGCAAAGCCTACCTGGCAGGTGCTGTGATTGACGGCTGGGAGGCACCCGCACTCACCGGCTTGTCACGCGAGCCCGTGCCATGGACTGCTGCCGAGCTGTACCGCTATTTGCGCGTTGGCCATACCCAGCAGCATGGCATTGCCGCCGGGCCGATGGGTGCGGTGGTCAAAGAACTTGGTGCGCTGCCTGATACAGACATTTCTGCCATGGCGCAATACTTGGCATCATTTACAGCGCCGATAACCGACACGCAAAGCCAAACCCGCGCTATGGAAGTAGTAGCTACAGCCCAGCAAAATGCTGGCGCCTTGCTTGGTTCAGGCCAGCGCCTGTTTGGCGGCGCATGCAGTGCCTGCCACCATGACGGCGACGGCCCCAAGCTGCTCGGCGTCAACCCACCGCTGGCCTTGAATAGCAACCTGCACAGCACCAAGCCAGACAATTTGATCAACATTGTTTTGAACGGCCTGCGTGATCCAGCGACGCAAGACATCGGCTTCATGCCCGCGTTTAAATATGCCTTGAGCAATTCACAAATTGCAGAGTTGGCCAGTTACATGCGCAGCCGATATGCACCGGCTGAGCCTGCGTGGACTAATCTGCCAGCTGACATTGCGCGCTTGCGCAAAACTGCCAGCGACTAATCCGTCTTAGGCGCTTGAAACCCATCCGCCCGATAAGTCAAGACCAGCGTGTCCCGATAGCCTTGTTCCCCATCTGCGTGGTCAGGAAATATTGGCGTAGTTTCATGAATTACCCGGGCATCGTCCAGCAGCAGCGCGGTCAGCGGCTCTTGCATCACAAAGCGCACCCCTTGCGGGCCGTTGGCATCAAACACCCGCGTTTCGCCGCCCTTTACGCCATGGCGCGCCACCAGTAGCACCACGACAAAATTAACGCCATCGCGATGTGCGCCTTCAGGCGTTGGGCGGCCCACACCGCCTGCGGTATCAATGCGGAACTGGTGCGCCTCAACAAACCACTGGTCAACGGCTTGCACTTGCGCAAACAGCCTGCCAAAGCCAGCCAGTAAATCCGTCCATGCGCTTGCCTGCGCAACGCCCGGCTCCACCGGGTCAAACCACCTTTCATACCCACCGTGCAGCGCGTTGTAATCGGTAGGTTGCCAGTGCGCCCGGTGCGGCGTTTGCGTCAAATTGCTGGCATTTACGTCCTGCACAAAACATGCATGTCGGCGCTGCCGGTATCTGCCGCCATCTTTCAAGTGCGCATCAGGCGGCAGGTTGTGCCAGGCTTGGGCTAGACCGCGCCAGTTTTTTGCCCAGTCGGCCGGCAGTTTGAGCGTGCCTGTCAGGTCGGTGGGGGAGAGCAAACTCAAGCCGTCTTGGCTAAGGGCTTGGGCGGCGGGTTTTTGTGGCGCAACGATATTGAACATGGCTGTATTTTGCTTGAGACGAATCGATGTTGGCGCGTAGGGCGATCGCTGCGAAACATCGCTGAATGAACATCATCACTGATGTTTTCAAACCCAACTGTCGGACGAATCAAATTGACTTATCGTTGACGCTATTAATCAAGGAGCTGCTAGCACCTGTATTCATTGCGCCAGAGGCTAATCCGGCATCTATTTCAATGCCTGAAGTGCCTTACCCCAGTCAGCACCATCACCACGCCGCGCTCGTTGGCTGCATCAATGACTTCCTGATCACGCATCGATCCGCCGGGCTGGATCACGCTGGTAGCGCCTGCGTCAACCACCACATCCAGCCCGTCGCGGAAGGGAAAGAAAGCGTCGCTGGCCACTGCTGTTCCTGACAGTGATAAATCGGCGTGCCCTGCCTTGATGCTGGCGATGCGGGCGGAGTCGAGGCGGCTCATCTGGCCCGCGCCCACGCCCATCGTCATGCCATCTTTGCAGAACACTATTGCGTTGGACTTAACGTATTTCGCCACCGTCCATGCAAACATCAAGTCTTGCAATTGGCCAGGGGTCGGCTGCAGTTTGCTTACGACTTTTAAATCTGCCAGCTCAAGTTCGTGGTTGTCAGCGGTCTGCATGAGCAGGCCAGAGCCGACGCGCTTGATGTCCATCATGTTGCGGCCTTGCTCCCCAGGCGTGTCATCGCCAGCGGGCAAGTCAATCTGCAAAATTCGCACATTGGCTTTGGCTTTAAAAACTTCCAGTGCGCCGGCCGTGAAGCTGGGCGCCATCAGCACTTCCACAAACTGCTTTGAGATTTGCAACGCTGCCTGCTCGTCAAGCGGGCAGTTCAACGCGATGATGCCGCCAAAGGCAGAAGTGGGGTCGGTTTTGAAGGCCTTGCTGTAAGCCTCAAGCGCATCCGCGCCCACCGCTACCCCGCACGGGTTGGCGTGCTTGACGATGACGCACGCCGCGCCGCTAAAACTTTTGACACATTCCCATGCGGCATCAGCGTCGGCAATGTTGTTGTAGCTCAGCTCTTTGCCCTGCAACTGCTTGGCCGTAACGAGCGAGCCGGCAGCGGGGTACAGGTCGCGGTACAGCGCAGCTTGCTGGTGGGCGTTTTCACCATAGCGAAGGTCTTGCAGCTTGATGAAGCGACCATTGGTTTGCGCCGGAAATGTAGACTGAGTGTGCGCGTGGCTGCCATCAAGCTGAATGCTGCTCAGGTAGTCGCTGATTGCGCCGTCGTACTGGCTGATGCGGTTAAAGGCAGCGACTGACAAAGCGAATCTGGTTTTCTCCGTCAGCTTGCCATCGGCTTTTAACTCAGCCAGAGCGCCTGCGTACTGCGATGCATCGGTCAGCACACCAACGTCTTTCCAGTTTTTGGCGGCACTGCGCACCATCGCTGGCCCGCCGATGTCAATGTTCTCAATCGCGTCTTCAAGCGTGCAGCCCGGCATGGCAACGGTGGCTTCAAACGGGTACAGATTGACCACCAGCAGATCAATGGTTGGAATGTTGTGCGCGCTTAAAGCGGCCATGTGCTCTGGCACGTCACGCCGCGCCAGCAACCCGCCATGAATGGTCGGATGCAGCGTTTTAACCCGGCCATCCAGCATTTCCGGGAAACCGGTGTGGCTTGCTACTTCAGTCACAGGAAGGCCAGCGTCTGCCAGCAGCTTTGCAGTGCCGCCGGTGGACAGCAGCTTGATGCCCAGCGCGTGCAGGGCCTGTGCAAATTCGAGAATGCCGGTTTTGTCAGATACAGAAATCAGTGCGTTCATTGTTGTTGTTCTTAAGAGGTTTTCTTTTGGGATGTACTGGAGTTGACCAAATTACTTGATCAACTTGTGCTCAACCAGCTTTTTGCGCAGCGTGTTGCGGTTCAGGCCCAGCCAATCGGCCGCGCGTGACTGGTTGTGATCGGCTTGCTGCATCACCACTTCAAGCAGCGGCTTTTCCACCACGCGCACCATCATGTCGTACATGCGGTCTGGCTCGGTGCCGCGCAGGTCTTTAAAGTAGCCGTCCAGGCTGACGCGAATGCATTCTTCTATTTGTTTTTTACTCATACCAACACTTTCTCAATATCCAAATTTTCAACCAGCGTAGCGCTGGGCACGCGGTCAGTGACTGCGCCCAATGCATCAAAAAATTCACCCACTGCAAGCAATTGCGCTTCGGCATCTTCCAGTGCGTTCATGCGTGCGCGAAACGCTTCGCCACCAGGCAGCGTTGCGGTGTACCAGCCGATGTGCTTGCGCGCACTGCGCACGCCGGTAAATTCACCATACAGCGTGTAGTGGTCCTGCAGGTGGTCAAGCAGCAGGCGTTTGACGTCCAGGACCAGCGGTGGGGCAAGATGCGCGCCCGTGGCCAGAAAGTGCGCAACTTCACGAAATATCCACGGCCTGCCTTGCGCAACGCGGCCCAGCATGACGGCGTCAGCGCCGGTGTAGGCCAGCACATCGCGCGCTTTTTCGCCGCTGGTGATGTCGCCGTTGGCTGCCACCGGAATTTTCAAAGCGGCTTTGACTTCTGCAATCGTTTCGTACTCAGCCAGGCCCTTGTAGCCCTGCTCACGCGTGCGGCCATGCACGGCCACCATCGCCACACCAGCACTTTCGGCGGCGCGTGCAATCGTCACTGCGTTTTTATGGTTTGCCGCCCAGCCGGTGCGCATTTTGAGCGTGACCGGCACATTGCGCGGTGCGCATGCGGCGACCACCTTAGCGACGATGTCAATGGCCAGTGATTCGTCTTGCATCAGCGCCGAGCCGGCCCATTTGTTGCACACTTTTTTTGCCGGGCAGCCCATGTTGATGTCAATGATTTGCGCGCCTCGGTCAATGTTGTACAGCGCGGCATCAAACATCATTTGCGGGTCGGTTCCGGCAATTTGGACAGCGATGGGCTCGGGCTCTCCGTCGTGGTTGGCGCGGCGTGAGGTTTTGAGCGTGTCCCGCAAGTCTGGCCTTGACGTGACCATTTCACTGACCGCATAACCCGCACCCAGCTTTTTGCACAACATGCGAAAAGGCCTGTCGGTAACGCCCGCCATGGGCGCGACAAACAAATTGTTTGCCAATGCAAAAGGGCCGATGAACATGGGGCGGGTCGTGACTGGTCTGCTGAAAAAGAAGGCAAAGTATAGCTGCTTAAAATTTAAGCAAAAATGGTAGCACCGGAGCGCGCTGGCAGGTGCGATACTTTGTGAATATGCAAGCGTGGATGCAACAACTTCTGGAAATGCTGGCGCTGCCGCAATTCGGCCTGAGCACGGTGTTTGTGGTGTCTTTTATTTCAGCCACGCTGCTTCCGCTGGGTTCTGAGCCAGTGGTTTTTGGCCTGGTCAAACTCAACGCCGAATTATTCTGGCCAGCCATATTGACGGCCACGGCGGGCAACACCCTTGGCGGCGCGCTGGACTGGTGGCTGGGCTATGGCGCGCACAAAGTGGCGGACAAATACAGACACGACTCGCACCACGGCCGCGCGCTCAGGTGGCTTGAAAAGCTGGGCCCCAAGGCCTGCTTGCTGGCGTGGCTGCCAGTGGTGGGCGACCCGCTGTGCGCGGTGGCTGGCTGGCTGAAGTTTTCTTTTTGGCCCTGCGTGTTTTACATGGCTATTGGAAAATTCTTGCGCTACTTTTTGATGACCGGCAGCCTGATTTGGGCTTTTCCGGGCGGCCTGAATCTCTAATCTTAAAAACGCTCGTCAGGCAACAAATAGCGCCACTGCCCGATGGGCAAACCGCGCAGGGGCACGCGGCCAATGCGCAGGCGTTTCATGCCTGTAACCAGCAAGCCAACACTTTCACAAAAATACGCAATTTGACCTGGCTGCTCGCCTTTGAGCGCAAAGCGCAGGCGCGCTTCACTTTGCCAGCTGACTTTGGCCTGGCTAAGTAATTTGCCGTTAAAAGTAAATCCGTGGTCAGCGCGGTTCAAGCGCTCAAGTCCTCCGGGTTTGATGTCCCCTTTAACTTCAACCACCACCTCATGCTCCAGTGTGGCGGCATCCTCTTGCAGCTTGCGGGCCACGCGCCAGTCGTCGGTGAACACCACCAGGCCGCTGGCAGGCAGGGCCAAGGGTGTGATGAGAGCGGCGGCAAAGTGCTTTTTGAGCTGGACGATGCCTGAACGGTCATCACCTGCGTGGGTGGCAAAATGCAAGTCGGCCACAAAATTAGCAGGCTTGTGCAGCAGCAGCGTGACGGCGGTGGGTGCCAGCAAGCTGGCTTCTTTTGACAATTCAATGGTTTGGTGCAGCACCTTGAATTGCGGCTCTTCAACCACCACGCCATCGACCGTAACCCAGCCGCCTTGAATGTACTGCTCTGCTTCGCTGCGAGAGCAGGGCAGCATTTCTGCCAGGCGCTTGGCAAGGCGGATAGGTTCAGTCATGTGTTCTTTTCAAGCGGCCGCCGTGGGACTGGCTTTGCCAGACCACCAGCGGCGTCCTCTGCAAGGGGATGGACTACACGCCAGTGAGGCCAGGCAGGGGTGTTCCATAAGCTAGCTTGAGAAGAGGAAGTTCATCACGTCGCCGTCTTTGACTACGTATTCCTTGCCCTCGCTGCGCATCTTGCCTGCGTCTTTTGCGCCTTGCTCGCCTTTAAAAGCGATGTAGTCGGCAAACGCAATGGTTTGCGCGCGGATGTAGCCTTTTTCAAAATCGGTGTGAATAACGCCTGCTGCCTGTGGGCCGGTGTCGCCCACATGAATCGTCCAGGCGCGCACTTCTTTGACACCCGCAGTGAAATACGTTTGCAGGCCGAGCAGTTTGTAAGCCGCCATGATGAGGCGGTTCAGGCCTGGCTCGGTTTGACCCAGCTCGGCCAAAAACATTTTTTTGTCTTCCTCCTCCATGTCGGCCATTTCGGCTTCCATCTTGGCGCAAATCGCCACCACGGGGGCGTTCTGCGCTTTGGCGTATTCGGTCAAGCGGTCTAAAAAAGGATTGTTCTCAAAACCGTCTTCGGCAACGTTGGCCACAAACATTGCGGGCTTGGCGGTGATGAGAAAAAACTGCTGCAACAGCGGCTGCTCTTCCTTGCTGAATTCAATGGTGCGCACCGGCTTGGCTTCATTAAGCGCGGCTTGGCATTTTTCCAAAATGGCGACCAGCTTGATGGATTCTTTATCCCCCGAACGGGCCGTTTTCGTTACCCGGTGCAGCGCCTTGTCAACGGCTGCCAGGTCGGCCAGGCACAGCTCGGTTTGAATCACTTCAATGTCAGAAATCGGGTCCACTTTGCCCGCCACATGAATCACGTTGTCGTCTTCAAAGCAGCGCACCACATTCACGGTGGCATCGGTTTCGCGGATGTGCGCCAAAAACTTGTTGCCCAGGCCTTCACCGGTGCTGGCACCAGCGACCAGGCCGGCAATATCGACAAACTCCACAATGGCAGGCACGATTTTTTCAGGCGAAACAATGTCAGCCAACTGCGCAAGCCGGGTATCGGGTAATTCAACAATTCCGACGTTCGGCTCAATCGTGCAAAACGGGTAATTTTCAGCTGCAATTCCCGCTTTGGTCAACGCATTGAACAGGGTGGATTTACCGACGTTAGGCAAGCCGACAATGCCGCATTTCAAACTCATAAAAAGCCTTCAAAAACCATTAAAAACAGGTGGGGAAGTGTAGGTTACTTCCCGGCGAAGCCAAGTTGCAGGTGGCCGATTCATTCAAAGCGAAAGTTGCCCCGTACAGTCTGCCCAACGCGCAGCAAGCTGTCTTGCGCGCCAATTCGCACTGTGTTCATGCCAAAAGTCACCGCGCCGTTCACGCGCGGGTCTTGTCGGTAGCTCTGCAGCATGTCGCCCACCACAGGCGTGGCGATGGCCGTGAGCGGATCGATGTTCGGTATGGGGCACCGCGGGCAGGGCTTGACGGGCAAAAGCCGCGCCACGCCCTCTGCGGTGGTGATGTGCAGCATGTCCAGGCGGTCTTCGTCGTGTGCGTTTATCGGCTCGCAGCCTGGCACGTTGCCCAGCACTATGTTGGGCCGAAAGCGCGACATGCTAACGGCGCACTTTTCGTCTCCGTCGCCAGCAGCAATCAGTTTTGCATTGAAGTGCGCCAAAGACGCTTGGCTGATGACCAGCACCGGAAATCCGTCACTGAACTGGTTCGGCGCTTCGACGTCGCCCGTCCATTCGCGGCTGCTCAGGCGCTTGTGGTTGGGGTCAAACCGCACCAGGCGGCAAGGGGTGCCTAAAAAATCTGAGAACCACTGCGCAGCAATTGCGCCCATGTCAAAGGCCGCCACCTCGTCGTCCCATACGCGCACCCGCACCGGGGCTTCGACTTCGTCCAGCTTGACGTGCAGCGCCAGCATGCCCGGTGCGCGCAACACCATCTCGTAGTGCTTGATCTGCGGCACTACCTGCGCCATGCGCGGCAGCTCGCGCTGGGTTAGAAATTCACCCTTGTCGTCCACCACCATCCAGGCGCGGTCAAATTCCAGTCCGGTGTCTATCAACAAGGCTTCTTGCACTGCTACGCCTGCGCAGGACTTGATGGGGTACACAACCAAAGAGGTGATGACGCAGGTGGTATCGAAGTCGCCATCAGGCAAGGTTGGTTGATCGCTCAAAGTAAAAGTATCCTGAAAAATGGGTGTCGGTTTGGCTGCTGTCGGCTATTTTGTAGGGGACAAACCAGCGTACAGCCCCTAATTTTGCGCTGCCTTCTAAAATGCGCAAATGACCAAGACTTTTGATGTGTGTATTCGCGGTGATGGCGTGGTTGGCCGCACGCTGGCGCTGCTACTGGCCAAAGAGCGGCTGCGCGTGGCGCTGGTTACTGCGCCAGCGCAGGCCGCCGCTGTTCAAGACGTGCGCGCATATGCACTGAACAGCAGCAGCAAAAAAATGTTGGACACCCTGCGCGTGTGGCCCAGTGCCGATTTGGCCACGCCCGTCAGCACCATGCGTGTGTGGGGCGACGACGGTGGTATGGTGGATTTTGATGCTGCTGGTGCGGGGCAAGAAGCTCTTGCGTGGATTGTGGATGTGCCTGCGCTTGAAAAGAATCTGCTGGACGCCTGCCGTTTTCAAAGCCAGATTGAAATCGTCTCTGAACCCGCTTCGGCAGCGCTCAGCGTCATTTGCGAAGGCCAAAAAAGCAGCAGCCGGACAGAATTGGATGCGCAGTGGTCACGCAAGTCGTATGCCCAAAAAGCCATTGCCGCCCGCTTTGTGAGCAGCGTGCCGCACGCAGGGGCGGCGCGCCAATGGTTTGCAGGCGGCGACATATTGGGGCTGCTGCCAATGGGTGGCCTTGGCGGGAACTCTATGGCCCTGGTGTGGTCTGTAGCAGATGAACGTGCCGACACGCTGCGCAATTTGCCTCCGGCAGAGTTTTGCGCCGCCGTAATGGCTGTATGCGGCGAACAGGTGGGTCAACTCGAGTTGACAGGCGAGCCTGCAACTTGGTCGTTAGCGCTCTCAAAAGCAGAGCATTGGGTAGTTCCAGGCTGGGCGCTCGCGGGTGACGCAGCGCACACAGTGCACCCGCTGGCTGGGCAGGGGCTTAATTTGGGGCTGGCAGATGCAGCCTGTTTGGCCAGCGTGCTGACCGGGCGAGAATACTGGCGCGGCTTGGGCGACGAAAAGTTGTTGCGCCGCTACGAGCGGGCGCGCAAGGCAGAAGTTGCCGCGGTGAGTGCTGTGACCGATGGGCTGCAAAGCCTGTTCGCGCAAACCGGTGCGCCATGGCAGTCCGTGCGGAATTGGGGGATGAATGGTTTTGCTGCCAGCACCCCTCTTAAGAATTGGCTAACGCGAAGGGCAGCTGGGGTGTAGGCGTGATGGTCAGTCAAGCCTTGGCTGAAGCAGCAATTTAAGATGGGTCAAATCAGGTTGAGTTGAGTTGAGTTGAGTTCAAACAAAGAGAACATCATGAATTATTTGAAATCCGTTGCGGCGATGTGTTTGGTGGTGTGCGGCATGGGCTCGGCGTTTGCGCAAGAAGCCGCAATACGCAAAAACCTGGCTGAGCGCTTGCCTAGTTTGCCGAAAATTGATGAAGTCAGTAGAACGCCGATGAACGGGCTGTATGAGCTTCGCGTCAACGACAGCGAGATTTTTTACACCGACGCCGAAGGTAATTTTTTGATTCAAGGCGTATTGATCGACGCAAAATCAAAACGCAACCTGACCGAAGAGCGCACTGAAAAGCTCAACGCGATTGAGTTCAGCGCATTGCCTTTGAAAGACGCCTTCACCATCGTGCGAGGCAACGGCAAACGCAAGATGGCTGTGTTTGAAGACCCTAACTGCGGCTACTGCAAGCGTTTTGAGCGCGACCTGCAAAACGTCACCGATGTGACGGTACATATGTTTTTGTACCCGGTATTGGGCGCTGATTCTCTCGAAAAAACCAAAAGTATCTGGTGCGCCAAAGACCGGGGCAAAGCCTGGCTTGATGTGATGGTGCGTGACATGCCAGTCGCCAAAGCCAGTTGCGACACCGCCGCAATTGACCGCAACAAAGCGTTTGGCGCAAGGCACAAGATCACCGGTACACCGACGATCTTTTTCGCAGACGGTTCGCGCGTACCGGGCGCTATCAATGCTGCGCAGGTCGAAAAGTTTTTGGCTGAAGCCAAGTAGCAGGCAACTGACAAGTTGTTGCCGCTTGACCTGACCGCCGGTAGCGCTACCAAGCTGGGCATACCGCCGCGCCTGCAGATTTTTGAGCCCACCCACGCTGCGGCCTTGAAGCGCCTGGCAGCGATCAGGCCAGCTGAATACGCCAGAAGCCGCAATGCACTCGATGGTGCTGTTACTGGCCTTTCGCCGTACTTTACGCATGGCATTTTGCCGATGGCAGAAGCCGCGCGCATGGTCCACGCCGCACACCCGTTGAGTTTTGACGACAAGCTCGTATTTGAGTTTGCGTGGCGCGAATTTTTTCACCATGTCTGGAGCCGCGCTGCGGACCAGGGCGATGCGATTTTGCGCGACATGCATGGCATGTTGCCGTGGCATGGCACCTATGCCGACACATTGCCGCAAGATATTCGTGAAGGCCGCACCGGCGTCGCAGCAATTGACAACGCGGTGCGCATTTTGTACGCCACAGGCTACCTGCACAACCACCTGCGCATGTGGCTGGCTAGTTATGTGGTGCATGTACGCAAGGTGCATTGGCGCGCGGGCGCTGACTGGTTGTATGGCCATTTGCTTGATGGCGATTTGCCCAGCAACCACCTGAGCTGGCAATGGGTGGCTGCTACGTTTTCAAGCAAGCCATATCTGTTCAACGCTGAAAACGTTGCCAAATACGCGCCAGCCAAAGCGCGCGCTGCCTGGGACTGCAGCGGCACGGCGATTGACCAAAGCTACGAGGCGCTGGATGCGATGGCACGCAACCAAACGGGAAAACTCGCCGAGCGCGGCCAGCATCCGCCGTTGAGCGAGCCAGCGCTGCTAACGCAGCCTTATGGGTCTTTTGATGCTCTAGCCCAATCAATACGGGCGCAAGCAGCTATGTATAAAATAGCAGCTGACAGCCGCATCGTGCTGGAGCTGGTGCATCCATTTAACCTTGCCCCGAGAAAGGCAGGGCAAACACCGGCAAACCTGCTGCGCATCGGCATCATCCACACACCCGCTCACGCCCTGTGGCCGTGGTCTGAGCAGCGCTGGCGGTTTGTGCTGTCGGCCATGGCCGATGTGACCGACGGCATTTGGGTGGGCGATCTGGCGCAGCTCAATCTGCCCGAGCCGGCGCGGGTTGCGGCCCAGGCAACGCTTTTCCCCGGCTACCGAGACGTGTTGGCTGGCCGGGCTGCCCTGCAGGCTGCGCCGCGCTTGTTTGCGAATCCGGCTATGGCTTGCCGGTCTTTCAGCAAGTTTTACGAACGGGCGCGGCGGGACGTGGGCCAGTTTGCGGATTTGCTGTGATACCCGCACTTTCAATCGCCAAGTAACATTGACTGGCATGTCGACGCACCACACCATTGATCGCCTGGGCTACGCTGGCCTGGTCCCTTTTGTATTTCTGGCCGCGTTGCTGTGGCTGGTCGACGCTGAGCTGCTGCCGTTTGTGGCGATTGCGCTCGGTGCGTATGCGGCCGCAATAGTTTCATTTTTGGGTGGCGTGCACTGGGGCATCGGATTCATGCAGGGCGAGCAGGCGCTGCGTGTTCATTTCATTTGGGGCATTGCGCCGTCACTGCTGGCCTGGCTCGCGCTGATGATGCCGCCGTACGCGGCCTTGCCCCTGCTGGGGCTGACGCTGGTTATTTGTTATGCAGTAGACAGAAAAACCTACCCACCCGCCGGCCTGGGCCAATGGCTGCCAATGCGGCTTCGTCTGACGGTGGTTGCTACGCTCAGCTGCGTTATTGGCGCGGCGGCGGTTTGAAGCAAGGCGGGCCAGCGCATGCCAGAAGGCCCTGAAATCTACCGTGCAGCGCGCCAGCTGCACGCTGCCTTGGTTGGCCAGTCGATTGAATTGACGCTGCTTTACCCGCCACTCAAAATACGTAGCCCGGCCTTGAAGGCGGCTACCGTGGTGCGCATGCAGGCGCGCAGTAAAGCCATGCTGACCGAGTTTTCAACGGGCGACGTTTTGTACTCCCACAACCAGTTGTACGGCGAGTGGCGCGTACACAGCCTGGGCGATATGCCCCTGGCCAGGCAGCAACGCCTGGTGATGGCCACAGCAGCGCACCGCGTGGTGCTGTACAGCGCCACCGATTTCGCGTGGCTTCGCGCTGGTAGCGAGCACGCGCACCCATACCTTGCCCGGCTGGGGCCAGAGGTCCTGGGTGAAGGCGTTACCCCCGCGGTGCTGGCTGCGCGGCTTGCGGGGTTCCCGCGCCGTAACCTGGCCGCTGCGCTGCTTGACCAGGGTGTGCTGGCCGGTTTGGGTAACTATTTGCGTGCCGATATCTTGTTTGTGGCGCGCTTGTCGCCGCTGGTGCGTGTAGGCGAGTTGTCAAAGCCGCAGCTATTGGCGCTTGCCCGGGTGATTCATCGCTTGACCTGGCGCAGCGTGCGCCATGATGGTGTGTTGATGCCGCTGGCAGATTACAAAGCACTCAGAGCCAGTGGCGCTGACTACGAAGCCGCACGTTTTTTTGTGTTTGACCGTGAACGCTTGCCATGCCGCGTTTGCCGAACGCCCATTGCCCGGATGGATGTGGGCGGGCGTGCCTTGTTTTTTTGTCCCGCTTGCCAACAGCAAGCTTGAAAGCCCATGAAAAAAATTGCCGCCCTTAAGCGCGTTCTGTCCTCGCCCATTCCCCTGCTGTCTGCTTCTTCCTATGCGGTTCACTACCAAGTTGCAGTCCACGACGTCAACGCCCATTTGTTTGATGTCACGCTGACGATTGCGCAGCCTGCCGCAGAACAGCGCGTGTCGCTGCCCGTGTGGATTCCAGGCAGCTACCTGGTGCGAGAGCTCGCCAAAAATCTGCAGAACTTGAACGCCAAACAAGGCAGGGCGCTGCGCCCAGCGCGCCAGCTTGACAAATGCACCTGGAGCATCGCGTGCAGTCCCGCCAAGCCGCTGGTGGTGACGTACCAGGTGTACGCGCACGACAACTCAGTGCGCACTGCCTGGCTGGACGCCCAGCGCGGGTTTTTCAATGGCACCAGCGTTTGCCTGCGGGTAGAAGGCCACACCGACGCTGCACACAGCCTGGAAGTAGTTGCTCCTGAAAAAATAGCGGGTTGGTCAGTCGCTACGGGCGCTAGCGGCCTAAAAATTGATAAAAACGGCTTTGGCGTGTACCACTTTGACAACTACGATGCGCTGGCCGATTGCCCGTTTGAGCTTGGCGCATTTTGGTCAGGCAGCTTTACGGCAGCAGGTGTGCCGCACCGCTTTGTTGTTGCTGGCGCACTGCCGGGCTTTGACGGTGCAAGGCTATTGGCCGACACACAAAAAATCTGCGAGGCTGAAATACGCTTTTGGCATGGCAGTAAAAAACCACCTTTTGCCAACTACGTCTTTATGCTCAACGCGGTGGACGACGGCTACGGCGGGCTGGAGCACCGCAACTCCACCGCGCTGATCTGCAACCGCAAAGACTTGCCCCGCCTGGGCGAATCCAAAGTATCCGAAGGCTACACCACGCTGCGCGGGCTGATCAGCCACGAGTACTTTCACACCTGGAACGTCAAGCGCTTGCGGCCTGCTGAATTCGCAAGCTATGACTACTGCCGTGAAAACTACACCGAGCTGCTGTGGTTTTTTGAAGGCTTCACCAGCTACTACGACGACCTGCTGCTGCGCCGCGCGGGCTTGCTCGACAACGCAGGCTATTTGAAGCTGCTGAACAAAACCATCAACCAGGTCATGCAAACGCCTGGTGCGAAAGTTCAGTCGGTGGCCGAGGCGAGTTTTGACGCGTGGGTCAAGTACTACCGGCAAGATGAAAACACGCCTAACTCTACCGTCAGCTACTACACCAAAGGCGCGCTGGTGGCGCTGTGTTTTGACGCTACGCTGCGCCGCGAAGGGCACACCACCCTTGACGACGTGATGCGCGGCTTGTGGCTGCGCTGCAAGGCCGGGCCAATGACCGAAGCCGATTTTTCAGACGTGTTGCAAACGCTTGGCAAACGCTCCTTTGCCACAGAGTTGGCCAGCTGGGTACATGGCAAAAGCGATTTGCCGCTGCGCACACTGCTGCTTGAGCACGGCGTTGCAGTGCACGACGACCCGGCGCAGCTAGCCCAGCGCTTGGGGCTGCGGGTCGGTGAAGTCAATGGCGTTCACATCAAAACCGTGCTGTCTGGCGGCGCGGCTGCGCAGGCTGGATTTGCTGCAGGTGATGAGTGGTTGGGTGTAGAACCAGTCAAGCCCGAAAAATTAAATAGCGGCTGGCGCATGCAACGCCTTGACGACTTGCTGCTGTACGCCGGAGCTGCGAAAAAGGTCAATGCACTGGTCTCCCGCGACAAGCGTTTGCTGCGGCTGCCGCTCAATATTCCAGTGGCCGCAACCACCTGGCGGCTGTCCATTGAAGACGTGAAAAAAGTGGACCGCTGGTTGTCCGGGCTCAGCTGAATCGAGCGCTTGTTACTTCGCGTTCACGATGCCTTTAAAGTCGTACGGCACCACAATCGTGTTCACCTTGCCAGCAGCAACGCCTTTGGCGATTTCAAGATTGGCCATTGCGTTCATGTAGCCGATAGCTCCTGCGTTGGCGTTGAGCGCAGCGATGCGCTCGGCTTCTTTTTTCGCGGTTTGCACTTCAACTTCTTTGGTTTTCAACTCGTTCTGCGCTCGCACCAGCTCGTTGGCGCTGTTCACAATCACATCGGCTGGCGTGATCGCGCGCACTTGCACTTGCGACACCGTGATCTTGTCGGCCAGCTTTTCTTCGGTCAACGACTTGATGATGTTCTCGCGGATTTGCTGCTCAATCAGCGGGCGGTTATCTGCCATTTTTAATGACTCAAATCCGCGTGCTGATTTGTATGCGGCGTTGCGCGCGCTGAGTGCCACGTAGTTTTGCATCAGCAAAATATCGCCGCTTTTGTCGCTCATGCCGTGAAAGGTTCGGTTCTTGGTCGTCCACAGTTCTGATACTGCCGACGGGTTCACGTTGTAGACCACCGTCATGTCAAAGTCCTTGACGGTTGAATTGTCTGATGCCAGCGGTGTCATGTTGTCTACCGCCACTGCAACGTCCTGGATTTTGAACGTCAAAATGTCGCCGATGATGGTCTGGTTGAACGAGCCGGGCAGCCGCTCCGTGGGGTCTGTGGTCTTGTCAAAATTGATGCGCAGGCCGACCTCACCGGTTTCGATTCGGGTGCAACCGGCGCTTGTTACGACCAATGCGGCTATCCACAAAGCAACTGACATTCGCATAAAGATCCTTTTAATGTGCGTGAAGCTTGGCATGAAATTAGGTAAAAATAATCAACTGTTCATTAGAGACTTTACCAAAGTGGTCTGCAGGCTGGCCCGTTTCAAGCTGCCAGTGCGTGGCATGATTCAGGGTACTGAACACCTAAAGAAAGTCTATTTTTATGACCTACGAAACTATTTTTGTTACCACCGAAGGCCCGGAGACCCGCCGCGTCGGTATCGTGACCCTGAACCGCCCCAAGCAACTCAATGCGCTCAATGACCAGCTGATGGACGAGCTGGCCAGCGCCTTGAAAGCCTTTGAGCTGGATGAAAACATTGGCTGCATGGTCATTACCGGAAGTGAAAAAGCTTTTGCTGCTGGTGCCGACATTGGCGCAATGGCCAAATACAGCTTTGCCGACGTCTACAAGGGCGACTACATCACCCGCAACTGGGAGCAAATCAAAGGCATCAGAAAGCCCGTGATTGCAGCTGTCAGCGGCTTTGCGCTTGGCGGTGGTTGTGAGTTGGCCATGATGTGTGACTTCATCATTGCGGCCGACAACGCCAAGTTTGGTCAGCCAGAAATCAAACTCGGCGTGATTCCCGGCGCGGGCGGCACCCAGCGCTTGCCGCGCGCCGTTGGCAAATCCAAGGCGATGGACATGGCGCTAACGGGCCGCATGATGGACGCGGCAGAGGCCGAACGCGCGGGCCTGGTCAGCCGCGTGGTGCCGCTTGAAAAACTCATGGAAGAAGCCCTAGGCGCTGCGCTGATGGTCTGCGCCTACGGCCAGCCGAGCGTGATGGCGGCCAAAGAAGCCGTGAACCGCGCCTTTGAGTCCGGCCTGAGCGACGGCGTGATGTTCGAGCGCCGCCTGTTCCACGCCTTGTTTGCTACTGAAGACCAAAAAGAGGGCATGGATGCCTTTGTGAACAAGCGCAAGCCGGTGTTTAAACATTCTTGAACCCCTGGCAGGACTGTTGGCTATAATTTGCGCTCGGGTGATATAGCTCAGTTGGTTAGAGCGCAGCATTCATAATGCTGATGTCGGTGGTTCAAATCCACCTATCACCACCATATCTTGAGGTTTTGCGTTGTCAAAACCTTCTTCATCTTCACAGCCTCTGGACAAACACCATGAACCGCTGGACTACGAAAACCCTAACTTCACTTGCCCTGTTTGCACTGCTCATCGGTGCAGCGCAGGCGCAGACTGAAGACAGCCCCAACATCCGCAAATTTCCGCCAGATGCAAGGCGCGGTGAATTGGTTGTGCTCAGCGCGCCTGATGCATCGATGGATGGCAAAGCGGACCGCCTGTCGCCAGGAGTTCGCATTCGCGATGCCAACAACGCGCTAGTGCTGTCCGGCACACTGGCCAACGCAAAGCTGCTGGTCAACTACACGCGTGACAACACAGGCCTGCTGCAAAACATCTGGGTGCTCAGCCCTGAAGAAGCCAAGCTGAAAATGCCCGGTCAGCCCGAAGGATTCTTCAGCAATATCGGCTCCATGTTTGACAAACCGGTGGTCAAGGACGACGGCAACACGCCGTTTAACCAGTTACCCAAATACAAGCAGTAAAACGGAGCAAAAAGCGGCTGTTCTGGCCTGTTTTTAGCTCGTTTTTGCATCAAACTGGCTTGTAGCCCAATTAATACGGGCGCAAACAGCTCCTGAATTAATAGCGTTTATTGACCCCCCCATCATGCCCAAAAAAGTCTTCATCAAAACCTTTGGCTGCCAGATGAACGAGTACGACTCGGACAAAATGCAAGACGTTTTACGCGCTGCAGACGGCTACGAGCCCACGCAAGACATGGAGCGCGCCGATCTGATTTTGTTCAACACCTGCTCGGTACGTGAAAAAGCGCAAGAAAAAGTCTTCAGCGACCTGGGCCGCGTTAAACACCTGAAAGAAAAGGGCGTGCTGATTGGCGTTGGCGGTTGCGTGGCTAGCCAGGAAGGCGCAGCCATCATTGCGCGGGCGCCGTATGTTGACGTGGTATTTGGCCCGCAAACCCTGCACCGCCTGCCAGATTTACTTTCTAAACGCGCTACGCTGGGCAAGCCGCAGGTAGACATCAGCTTTCCAGAAATCGAAAAGTTTGACCACCTGCCGCCTGCGCGCGTTGAGGGCGGGAGCGCCTTCGTCAGCATCATGGAAGGCTGCTCCAAATATTGCAGTTATTGCGTGGTGCCGTACACGCGCGGGGAAGAAGTTAGCCGCCCATTTGAAGACGTGCTGGTAGAAGTCGCTGGCCTGGCTGACCAGGGCGTGAAAGAGATCACGCTGCTGGGCCAAAATGTGAATGCTTACCGAGGCAAGATGGGCGAGTCGCTAGAGATCGCCGACTTTGCCACCCTGCTCGACTATGTGCACGACATCCCTGGCATTGAACGCATCCGCTACGTGACCAGCCACCCGAACGAGTTCACGCAGAGTTTGATTGACGCGTATGCCAAGCTGCCCAAGCTGGTGAACCACCTGCACCTGCCCGTACAACACGGCTCCGACAAAATTTTGATGGCCATGAAGCGCGGCTACACCGCGATGGAATACAAAAGCACCATCCGCAAACTGCGCGCCATCAGGCCCGACTTGGCCATGAGCAGCGACTTCATCGTGGGCTTTCCCGGTGAGACAGATAAAGACTTTGACAAAATGATGCGCCTGATCGACGACGTGGGCTACGACACATCTTTCAGCTTCATCTACAGCCCCCGCCCCGGCACACCGGCAGCCAATATCAAGGACGACACGCCGCACAGCGTGAAGCTAAAACGCCTGCAACACCTGCAAGCCACCATCGATAAAAGTGTAGAAGCCATCAGCGCCAGTCGGCTTGGGACTGTTCAACGCGTGTTGGTAGAAGGCCCGGCCCGCAAAACATCTAACACGCTGTTTGGACGGACGGAATGCAATCGGCCTGTGGTGTTTCCTGGGGCTGACCGGTTGATTGGACAACTGGTGGATGTCAGGATTACTGAGGCGCCTATGCGGTCATTGAGGGGTGAGGTTGTTACTTCGGATGAGGCTCTGGCGTTTTGAATTCGGGCGCGGATAGCTCTTGGATTTGTAGCAGTTTGCCTTCATTGGGAGTGCCGGGGGTTGCCCGGCTGCAACTCACTTTTCTTTGCTTCGCCAAAGAAAAGTAAGCAAAAGAAAGGCGACCCGCAGTCTGGGCCGCTTCGCGGTTCCTTGAAAAAGCTGAAGGAGACGGAAAATTTAGAAACTAGTCGG